>DATAGP010000010.1:0-19595 GCA_036263655.1 Caldimonas sp.
CCACCCGCTCGCCCGGCTTGACGCCGGTCACGGCCGCCTGCTCGCCGCTGGCGTAGACGACCTCGACCGGGCGCGCCGACGCCTTCATCGCCGCATCGACGACGTAGACGACCTGGCCGCGCGGGCTCTGGATGATCGCGGCCTGCGGAATCACGCTCGCGTCCTTGAGCGTCTGCACGGCGAGGCGGATCGAGACGAAGGCGCCCGGCCACAGCCGCTCGTCCTTGTTCGCGAACTCGGCCTTGACCCGCACCGTGCCCGAGCTCGCGTCGACGACGTTGTCGACGAACTGGAGCTTGCCGGCGATGGTTCCGCCGCGCTCGGGCAGCACGGCCGTGACCTTGCCGCCGCCGCCGCGCATCGTCGCCAGGGCATCGCCGAGGTTGCGCTGCGGCAGGGTGAACGACACCGCGATCGGGTCGAGCTGGGTGATCGTCACCAGCGGCGGCGAGCTCGGCTGGACGTAGCTGCCGGCGAAGACGTTGATGGCCCCGGCCCGGCCGGCGCTCGGCGCCCTGATGCGGCTGTACGAGAGGCCCACCTGGGCCGCGTCGATCGCCGCCCGCGACGCCGCCACGACGGCGCGCTGCGAATCGACGAGGGTCTGCGTCGTGTCGACGGCGCTCTGGGAGATGAAGTTCTGCGCGAACAAATCCTTGCTGCGCGCCAGCTGGCGTTCGGCGTCGGCCAGCGCCGCCTGGTCCTTGGCGAGCTGGGCGCGTGCCTTGGCGACGTTGACCTCGTCGGCGCGGGCGTCGAGGGTGAAGAGCAGCTGTCCGGCGCCGACGAACTGGCCTTCGCGGATGTGCACCTTCTGGATCACGCTGGCGACCTGCGGCCGGATCTCGACGCTGCTCAGCGCCGAGACCGTTCCCGTCGCCTCGAGCATGACGTCGACGTCGCGCTTCTGGACGGCGACGGTGGTGACGCTGACCGGCGGCCCGGCGGCCGCCGAAGCCGCCGACGCCGCGGGCGCCGCGCCGCCGGCGATGGGCGGGCTCGCCGGCATGGGCGCTGCGGGCTTCTGTCGCACAAAGGCGTAGCCCGCACCGGCCGCGACGAGCACGGTGACCGCCAGCCAGCCGATCATCGATTTCTTCATCCCTCAACCATTGTGAAGCCTGGGCCTCGAGCCGCACCGACGGCGGCCGCGCGACCCCCGCGGTGCAGGGGCCGGCTCCATCAGGCGCGCCCGGTCGACCCGAAGCCGCCTGAGCCGCGGCCGCTGGCGTCGAAGTCCTCGACCACCTTGAACGACGCCTGCAGCACGGGAACGATGACCAGCTGGGCGATCCGCTCGAAAGGCTCGACCGTGAACGGGGCATGGCCGCGGTTCCAGCAACTCACCATCAGCGGCCCCTGGTAGTCGGAGTCGATGAGGCCGACGAGGTTCCCGAGGACGATGCCGTGCTTGTGGCCGAGGCCCGAGCGCGGCAGGATCATCGCCGCCAGGCTCGGGTCGGCGACGTGGATGGCCAGGCCGGTCGACAGCAGCCGGGCCTCGCCGGGAGCGAGGACCACCGCCGCGTCGATGCAGGCGCGCAGGTCGAGGCCGGCGCTGCCCGGGGTCGCGTAGGCGGGCAGCCGATCCGCCATGCGCGGGTCGAGGATCCTGACCTCGATGTCGACCAAGGCCGTCAGCGCGATCGTGCCGGCCGGCCGGCGATGCGACCGGCGATCTCGGCCACCAGCTCGCGCGCCAGCGCCAGCTTGGCGGCACGCGGGAGCTCGCGCGTGCCTTCGGCGTCGATCAGCGTCAGGGCGTTGTCGTCGCGTCCGAAGGTGGCCGGGCCGAGGTTGGCGACGATCAGCGGCAGGCGCTTGCGCACGAGCTTCTCGCGCGCATGGGCGATCAGGTCGTCGCTCTCGGCGGCGAAGCCGACGCAGTACGGCGGCGAGGGCAGCGCCGCGACGCTGGCCAGGATGTCGGGGTTCTCGACCAGCTCGAAGCTGGGCGTGCCCTTGCCCGGCGCCTTCTTGATCTTCGAGCCGGCGACGCCGGCGATCCGCCAGTCGGCCACGGCGGCCGTCGCCACGAAGACGTCGCTCCCGGGAGCGACCGCCAGCGCCGCCGCATGCATCTCCTGCGCCGTGCCGACGTCGATGCGACGCACGCGCCGCGGCGTCTCGAGCGACACCGGGCCGGCGATCAGGGTCACCTCGGCACCGGCTTCGGCAGCGGCGCGGGCGATCGCGAAGCCCATCTTGCCGCTCGAGCGGTTCGTCAGGCCGCGCACCGGGTCGATCGGCTCGAAGGTCGGCCCGGCGGTGACGAGGACGCTTCGCCCGGCCAGGCGCTTCGGCTGGAAGAAGGAGATCACCTCGTCCAGCAGCTCGGCGGGCTCGAGCATCCGGCCGTCGCCGAACTCGCCGCAGGCCTGGTCGCCGCTGCCGGGGCCGAGCACCGTCGTGCCGTCCAGGCGCAGCTGGGCGATGTTTCGCTGCGTCGCCGGATGCGCCCACATCTCGCGGTTCATGGCCGGCGCCACGAGCAGCGGACAGCGCTCGATCGGGCGGGCCAGGCACATCAGCGACAGGAGGTCGTCGGCCCGGCCGTGCAGCAGCTTGGCCAGGAAGTCGGCGCTGGCCGGCGCGACGAGCACCGCGTCGGCCTCGCGCGTCAGGTTGATGTGCGCCATGCTGTTCGCCTCGCGGCCGTCCCACTGGCTGGTGTAGACGTTGCGGTTCGACAGCGCCTGCAGCGTCGTGGCGGTGATGAAGTGCTCCGCCGCCTCGGTCATCACGACCTGCACCGTGGCGCCGGCCTTGACCAGCTCGCGCACCAGCTCGGCGGCCTTGTAGCAGGCGATGCCGCCGGACAGGCCGAGGACGAGATGGCGGCCGGCGAGCTCGTCGGCGGAAGGAGCGGCGGACGTGTTCAAGGCCGTGGCGCGGGCGGTGCGGGCCGCATCGGGTCGGTGCGGTTCGCTAGCTCTTCGCCGGTGCCGCCACCAGCGGGTCGAGCAAGGCGTTCGCCTCCGGGCCGGACCAGTCGAGGTCGCCGAGCACGACCTGCGACGGCTGGCCGTTGCGGCCGATCAGCACCGTGCTCGGGAAGACGCGCGGCGTCCAGTCGAAGGTGGCGTCGCCATCGGGGTCGAGCAGGATCGGCAGCTTCAAGGGCAGCTTCGCCAGGAAGGCGCGAATCACCTCCGGCGGTTCCTTGTAGTTCACGGTCAGCACGCTGACGCCGCTGCCCGCGCGGCGTGCGGCCATCGCTTCGAGCGACGGCATCTCGGTGCGACACGGCTCGCACCAGGTGGCCCAGAAGTTGAGGACCACGACCTTGCCGGCCAGCGCGTCGAGGCGCCAGCGCTTTCCGTCCAGGTCGACGAGGTCGAGCGGCGGGACCGGGCGGCCCGCGAGCCAGGGCCGGACGACGTGCGCGGCCACGGCGCGCCGAAGCCCGCAGGCACCCAGCAGCGCCACGGAACCGGCGCGCAGCACGCCGCGCCGGCCGCCGTCGGGCGAAGCGGATGCGCGGCGAATGGCCATGACCTGCATTCTGGGCGATTGCCGGCTAAGGTGCGCGAATGGCCGATTCCAAGTCCCCCCGGTTCATCCAGACCTGGCTCGCCGATGCCGACGGCGAGCGCGCCGCGGCTGTCGCTGCGCTGCAGGACCGGCCGGCGCGCGTGGCGCCGAAGTACTTCTACGACCGGCTCGGCTCGCAGCTCTTCGAGGCGATCACCGAACTGCCCGAGTACTACCCGACGCGCACCGAGGCGGCGATCTTCGCCGAGCACGGCGCCGCGATGGCGGCGTCGATCGGGTCGGGCATGACGCTGGTCGACCTGGGCGCGGGCAACTGCGCCAAGGCGGTGCGCCTGTTTCCGCTGCTCGAGCCGAGTCGCTACGTCGCCGTCGACGTTTCCGTCGACTTCCTGCGCGACGCGCTGCGCCAGGTGCAGCGCGAGCATCCGCGCCTCGATGTCGTCGGCCTGGGCCAGGACTTCTCGAGCGCCCTCGAGCTGCCCGCCGAGGTGCTCGCCGGGACGCGCCCCGTCTTCTTCTATCCGGGATCCAGCATCGGCAACTTCACGCCGGAGGACGCCCTCGCCTTTCTTCGCCGCGTGCGCGAGCGCGCGTCCGGGGGCGGGCTGCTGATCGGCGTCGACCTGGTCAAGCCCGCGCCGCTCCTGAACGCCGCCTACGACGACGCGCTCGGAGTGACGGCGGCGTTCAACCTGAACGCCCTGCGCCACCTCAACCGGCTCGTCGGCAGCGACTTCGACGTGCGCCAGTGGCGGCACGTCGCGTTCTTCGACGAGGCACAGTCGCGAGTCGAGATGCATCTCGAGGCCCGCGAGCCGGTCACCTGCAACTGGCCGGGCGGCGCGCGTCGCTTCGAGGCGGGCGAGCGCATTCACACCGAGAACTCGTGCAAGTACGGGCTCGCTCAATTCGAGTCGATGCTGCTCGAGGCCGGCTTGCAGCGGCCCCGACACTGGGTCGACGCGCGCGGCTGGTTCGCCGTCTTCTGGGCCGACGCGCGTTAGCGGCGCGTGCAGCGCCTAGTGCGCCGCGACGAAGCGGAGCAGGCGCTCGCGCGACGCGAGCCTCGCCGCCGGATTGCCGCCCACGTGCACGCCCTGGCCGGGCCGGACGCCGTTCGGCACGTCGCGGCGCAAGCGCACCGGCGCCGCCGAGTCGAAGCCGTGCCAGGCACCTGCGTAGATCTCGATCTCCGGCTTCGGCTCGGCGCTGGCCCGGGCGAGCGCCGCGCACGGCGCGGCCGGCGTCCAGTCGTCGAGCTCGCCCGCGAGCAGGAGCAGCGGCGCGACGGGCTCGTAACCGCGCTTCAGCTCCGTCTCGCAGCCGGGATAGAAGGCGATCGCGAACGAAGGCTGGACCCGGGCCGAGTCGACGTCGCGATGCCGGCGGTTCGTCGCGGCGAGCACCGTGCTGCCGCCGTGCGACCAGCCGACCAGGCCGATGCGCGCCGCGTCGACGTCCTGGCGCTCCGCCAGGTATGCGACGGCGCCCAGGGCGTCCTGCCGGCGGTGGCCGACGGTGACGCGCCGGCTGCCGGTGCGCTGGGTGCAGAGCTCCTTCTCGTGGCGCGGCGTCAGCGAGTCGACGACCAGCGCGTGCATGCCGCGCCCGTTGAACAAGGCAGCGTAGTCGCGCAGCCTCTGGCCGAGCGCGCCTTGCCGGTCGTAGGCGCCGCCGCAGCCGTGGAACAGGGCAACGGTCGGCGCCCGCGTCGCACCCGCGCCGGCAGCCGCAAAGAAGAAGCCGGTGAGGACCACGGGCGCGTGGCCCGCACCGTCGAGGCTGGGGAACGAGACCCGCTCCTGCGCCGCGCCGGGTGTCGGCAGCAGCGCCGCGCCGGCGACGATGCAGGCCGCGGCGAGCGACCGGGCGAGGAGCGACCTCACGCGGCGCCAGCCGGCGGTGTCGCGCGACGGATCGTGATCGTCACGCCGGCGTCCGCCGCGACCGGCGGTAGTGCAGGAAGATCTCGTCGCCCTCGACCTCGGCGGCGAGCAGCTCCAGTTGCGCGAGCCGGTCGCGGTCGAAGCCCTCGCCGTCGGCGAGCGACGGCGCCGGCCCGCCGACGACGAGCGGGCACAGGGTCACGTGCATCTCGTCGATCGCGTCGGCGGCGAGGAACTGGAACAGCAGGTCGCCGCCGGCCTCGACGAGCAGCCGCTCGATGCCGCGGCCGGCGAGCCGCTCGACGATCCAGGGCACCGGCAGGTCGCCTTCGCCGGGCCATGTCTCGACCTCGGCCCCGAACCCGGCGGGCACGGCGCCGGCGCGCGTGAGGAAGAGCGGCTGGATGCCGGCCTCGCCCAGGAACTCGGGCCGCAGCGGCACGTCGAGGCTGCGCGTGACGACGACGTTCCAGGGCCGCGTGCGCAGCCGGGGACGATCGGCCGGGTCGGGCAGCGAGGGATGCGGCCAGTTGCGAAAAGTGGCGCCGCCGACGAGCACGGCGTCGGCCTCGCTGCGCAGGCGGCTCATGCGCGCGTGGTCGCGCGCGCTGCCGAAGAAGGTGAAGCGCCGCTCGCGGGTGTTGATCCGGCCATCGATCGAGATGGCCGTGTTGCTCACCACCCTCACCGGCCGCGTCCGCGCGTGATGCGCACGCCGGCCCACTCCAGGCCCTGCACCGGCGGCCGCTTCTTGACGCTCACCATGACGTGGTCGACGAGCGGGTTGGCGAGCGCGACCTCGCACAGGGTCTCGGCGACCCGCTCGATGAGCAGGAACTCGCGCCCCTGGACCGCCGCGATCATGTCGCCGGCGAGGCGGTAGTCGACGGTGCGCTCGAGGTCGTCGGCCAGCGCGGCGTCGCGGAGCGAGCCGCAGTAGAGGTGCACCTCGACGCGCAGCGACTGCGGCGTCGCCCGCTCCGGCTCGGTGCAGCCGACGCGGCACGGCACTTCCAGCCCTTCGAGGAAGAGCATGTCCATTGCCGCCTCGTCGCCCTGCGCCTTCATGCCCGCTGCTCCACCCACGGCACGACCGACGCCAGCGCCTCGCCGACGCGCGACGCGTCGCTGCCGCCGGCCATCGCCATGTCGGCCTTGCCGCCGCCCTTGCCGCCGACCTGGCCGGCGACGAAGTTGACGAGGTCGCCGGCCTTGACGCGGCCGGTGCTGTCCGACGTGACCCCGGCGGCGAGCTGGACCCGCGCGCCGTCGACCGCGGCGAGGACGATCACCGCCGTCTTCAGCTTGTCCTTCAGCTTGTCGAGCGTGTCGCGCAGGGTCTTCGCGTCGGCGCCGTCGAGGCGTGCGGCGAGCACCTTCAATCCCTTGACGTCGACCGCCTGCCCGGCGAGGTCGCCGCCCTGCGCCGAGGCGAGCCGGCCCTTCAAAGCGGTCAGCTCCCTCTCGAGCGCGCGCACCTGCTCCATCACCTGGCCGAGGCGCGCCGGCACTTCGGCCGGGGCGGCGCGCAGCGTGCCGGCGAGCTTCTGCACCGTGCCTTCGAGCGACTGCAGGTAGGCGAGCGCGTTGTCGCCGGTGACCGCCTCGACGCGGCGCACGCCGGCGGCGACGCCGCTCTCGGCGACGATCTTGAACAGTCCGATGTCGCCGGTGCGCTGCACGTGCGTGCCGCCGCAGAGCTCGCGGCTCGAGCCGATGTCGAGGACCCGGACCTGGTCGCCGTACTTCTCGCCGAACAGCATCATGGCGCCGAGCTTCTGCGCCTCGGCGATCGGCAGCACGCGTGCCTGCGTCGGGTGGTTCTCGAGGATCTCGGCATTGACGATCTGCTCGACGCGGCGGATCTGCTCGTCGCTCAGCGGCGCATGGTGGACGAAGTCGAAGCGCGTGCGCTCGGCATCGACGAGCGAGCCCTTCTGCTGCACGTGCTCGCCGAGCACCTCGCGCAAGGCCTTGTGCATCAGGTGGGTGGCACTGTGGTTGCGCACGGTCTTCGCACGCCGCTCGGTGTCGACCTTCGCCTGCACCGTGTCGCCGACGCGGATCTCGCCCTCGACGACGCGGCCCTCGTGGCCGAACACCGCCGCCTGGATCTTCACCGTGTCCTCGACGAGCAGGCGCGAGGTCGCGTTGCGGAGCTCGCCGGTGTCGCCGACCTGGCCGCCCGACTCGGCATAGAACGGCGTGTGGTCGAGGACGACGACGGCGTCGTCGCCGGCCCGCGCCGAGCTCGCCTGGCTGCCGTCGACGTAGATGGCCACGACCCTGGCGCTGTCGTGGGCGAGCTTGTCGTAGCCGTGGAAGGTGGTCTCGCCGCCGCTGTACTCGAGCCCCTGCGCGACCTTGAACTTGCCGGCGGCACGCGCCTGCGTGCGCTGCCGTCCCATGGCGGCGTCGAAGCCGGCCGTGTCCACGGCGACGTCGCGCTCGCGGCAGACATCGGCGGTGAGGTCGAGCGGGAAGCCGTAGGTGTCGTGCAGCTTGAAGGCGACATCGCCCGGCAGCACCCGTGCCGCGCCGTTCGCCGGCAGCGCGGCGATCGCCGACTCGAGGATCTCCATGCCGTTGGCGATGGTCTGGAAGAAGCGCTCCTCTTCCTGGCGCAGCACGTCGGTGGCACGCTGGCCGTCGCGGCGCAGCTCAGGATAGGCGTCGCCCATTGCCGCGGCCAGGTCGGCGACCAGCTTGTGGAAGAAGGGCTTCCGCGCGCCGAGCTTGTAGCCGTGCCGGATGGCGCGCCGCGTGATCCGGCGCAAGACGTAGCCGCGCCCTTCGTTGCCCGGGATCACGCCGTCGACGACCGTGAACGCGCAGGCGCGGATGTGGTCGGCGATGACCTTCAGCGACGGGCTGTCGCGGTCGCAGTCGCGCGCGCCGGCCGCGTCGACCACCTTCTTCGCCGCCGCGAGCAGCGTGACGAAGAGATCGATCTCGTAGTTCGAGTGCACGTGCTGCAGCACCGCGGTCAGCCGCTCGAGGCCCATGCCGGTGTCGACGCTCGGCTTCGGCAGCCTGTGCATCACGCCCGCGTCGTCGCGGTTGAACTGCATGAACACGTTGTTCCAGATCTCGATGTAGCGGTCGCCGTCCTGCTCCGCCGAGCCGGGCGGGCCGCCCGCGACCTCGGGCCCGTGGTCGTAGAAGATCTCGCTGCACGGGCCGCAGGGGCCGGTGTCGCCCATCATCCAGAAGTTGTCCGACGCGTAGCGCGCGCCCTTGTTGTCGCCGATGCGGACGATGCGCTCCGCCGGCAGCCCGATCTCCTTCAGCCAGATGTCGTAGGCCTCGTCGTCCTCGGCGTAGACCGTCGCCCAGAGCTTGTCCTTCGGCAGCTGGTAGACCTCGGTCAGCAGCTCCCAGGCGTACTTCAGGGCATCCTTCTTGAAGTAGTCGCCGAAGCTGAAGTTGCCCAGCATCTCGAAGAAGGTGTGGTGGCGCGCCGTGTAGCCGACGTTCTCGAGGTCGTTGTGCTTGCCGCCGGCGCGGATGCACTTCTGCGACGTCGCCGCGCGCACGTACGGCCGCTTGTCGAAGCCGAGAAAGACGTCCTTGAACTGATTCATCCCGGCGTTCGTGAACAGCAGCGTCGGGTCGTCGCCGGGCACCACCGGGCTCGAGGCGACGACGGTGTGGCCCTTCGATTCGAAGAACTTCAGGAACGTGGAACGGATGTCGGAGGCTTTCACGGGAACGCTTTCAACGGGATTCGCAGCGCCCGCGCGGACCGGAAGGCACGCTGTGGAGTCGGGCGGTCCCGATTGTCCCGTACATCCGCCGACGGGCCCGGGGGCGCCGCCGGGCTCGCCCCCGGCGCTGCCCGGCCGGCGACGGCCTAGCCGTCGTCGTTGGCCGCCGTGCGCGGCACGCCGGCGTCGTCGTGCGCCGCGCGCAGGCCGGCCTGGCCGGCGGCCGGCGCGGCTGCCGCGAGGGCCACCGCCCGGCGCAGCAGGCGCTCGGCGTCCTTGCCGTCCTGCGGATAGCGGGCGACGCCGACGGCGACACCCACCGAGCGCTCGACGCCGCCGACGGTGAACGGGGCGAGGAGTGCGGTGGCCAGCTTGCCGGCCACCCGCTCGGCGTCGTCGGTGGCGAGGATCGAGACGAGCAGCACCGAGAAGGCGTCGTCGTCGACGGCCGCGACGACGTCGCTGGCGCGCACGCCGGCGCGCAGGCGGACGGCGATCTTGCGGCGCAGGACCTCGCCCTCCACCGCCTCGGCGCCCTTGCCGCGCAGGCCGAGGCCTTCGATGCGGAAGGCCACGACGGCCATCGGCGACGGCTCGCGCTCGCGGAGCGCAAGCAGCTGACTCAGGTGCTCGACCAGCTGCTGCCGGTGCGGCAGGCCGGTGGCGACGTCGGTGGCGTAGGCCAGGCGCTGCGCCTCGCCCAGCCGTCGCCGCTCGACGGCCAGGCGCAAGCGATGCTGGCCGGCGGCGGTCTCCACCTCGCCGGCGCCGACCACGTCGTCGGCACCGCGGCGCAGCCAATCGAGCGACGCCTCGAGCGACGGCTCCGCGAAGACGACGACCAGCGCCGTCGCGGCGCGGATGGACTCGACTTCATGGGTCGCGCAGCGGCTGGCCGCGCCGTCGAGCAGCAGCGCGTCGAACGGCGCGCCTCCGGAGAGGAGCTCGCAGGCGTCGGCGACCGAGGGGGCGGCTGTCAGCGCAGCGGCGCCGCCGGTGAACAGCGGCAGCGGGGCGACGAACAGGAGGCGGAGGGCGTGCGGCATCGGCGAGGCCAGGTGGCGAGCTTAGCGCGCCCGCGGCTCGGCGGACCCATGCCCTCCCGCCGCTCTCCGGCAAGCGGCCGGCGCCGCCCGCTCCGGACTCAGCGCGTGCTCGCCACCCAGTGGGGCGGCCACTCGCAGAACGGCGACTGCGTCGAGCGCCCGTTCGCGCTGGCTCGCTGCAGCAGGGCCTCGACCGAAGCGCGCAGCCGCTCGCCCCAGGACGAGTAGGCGTCGATCGCCGCCTTGCACTGCCGGCCGGCGTTCGGCGCCAGAGCGAGGGTCACCAGCCAGGCGTTGCGCGCGTCGCGCTCGCGACCGGCCAGGGCACTGGCGACGGCGAGCGTCGTCCAGTCGCGGATCCGCGCCTGCGGCGATCGCCCGTCGGCGAGCGTCAGGGCGTGCAACGCGAGCTGGCGCGCCGACTCGACCTGGGCCGGGCGCTGGCGCAGCAGCACCAAGGCCAGGTTGCCGGCGACTTCCGCATCGAGCGGGTTGGCGCCGAAGGCCATGCTCTGCAGCCGCAGCGCCTCGCCGACGCGCCCGCGCTGCAGCAGCTCGGCCTGCCCGGCGTCGTTGAGCAGACGGCCGTCGTGCGGCGCCAGGACCATGCCGCCGAGCGGGTCGGCGGGCAACCGGGCCAGGGCCCCGGCGGCGTCGACGATCTCCGCGTCGTGCGTCGCCGGCTCCGCCCGGCCGGCGAGGAACAGCACGCGCGAGACCTGGCGCTCGGCGCGTTGCGCCAGACGCGGCACGTGCTGGCTCATCAGGTCGCCGGCGCGGGCCGCGAAGTCCGCGGCGGCGCCCGTGCGCGGCTGCGGCTCGGCGATGCGAGCCGGCGCCTCCGTGCCGCGCGCCGTCTCGGCGGCGCGGCTCGGCGGCTCGACGGCCGCCGCAGCAACGGGAGGCGCCGCGACGGGCGGTCGCGGCAGGGTGGCGATCGCCACCGGCGCCGACTCCCGAGCGGACGTTCCGCGTGCCGCCGACGTCTCATCCGCCGCGGCCGTGCCCGGGAAGGCGTCAGGCCCGCGCCGAGGAGGCGCGGCGGTCCTGGCAGGCACGGTCGCAGGGGCGGTCGCGACCGCGGTCGGCGCTGGCGTCGCACGGGCGGCGACCGACGCGGAGCCGGCCCGCGGCTGCAGGGCGCCGTCACCGAAGGGGCGCGGCGCCGCGCGCGCCGCGGTCCTGGCCTCGAGCGGCGTCCGTGCCGTCCCACGCTCCCGGCGCGCCGGAGCTTGCGCGAGCACCGACCTTGACGGCGGGGCGGCGCGCGAGCCCGGCGGAGCCGCGGGCGCGACGCGCGGTCCGGCGGCCGTCGCCGCCGCCGGCGGCTTCCAGCGTGCGCCGGGACGAGTCGCGGCATCCGCGGTCGGCTTCGCCCCCGCCTTGGCCGTGACGGCGGTCGCGCCGCGCGCCGCTTCCGAGGAGGCGACCGCCTTCCCGGGAGCGGGCGACGGGGCGGGAGCCGTCGACTTGCTTGCGGCGCTCGGCGTCGCGGCGGCAAGCGCCGCCGGAGCCACGGGCGGCCGCGAGCTCGGCTCTTGCGACTTCACGACGGCCGGCGGCGCGTCCGCGTTCGAGGTGGTCGGCGCCGGTTCCTTCGCAGCCGGCACGACCGCCGATTGCAGCGGCGCAGCGGCTGCGACGGCGATGCTGGCCGCCGGCGGTGCTTCGACGGGAGCGCGCGCCACCTGCAGCGGCGCTTGCACCACCGTCGCTGCGCCGGCCGTCGAGGCCTGCACGGCACCCGGGCTGTCGCTCGCGCCGCGGGCGAGCCACGCGGGGCTCCACAGCACAACACCGAGCGCCGCAACGGTGACGACCGCCAGGCCGGCGGCCCAGCCGACGTGGCGCGAGCCCTCGTGCCGTCGCTGCCCGAGGGCGGCGCGGCGGTCCTCGATGTCGCTGGGGTCGACGGCGATCGGCGCATCGACGACCGCCTCTGCCGACGCCGCCATCGGCACCTCGGGCCTCTCCGATGTCGCGACCGACGCCACCACGGCGGCGGCGACGGGCGTTGCGAGCGACGGCTCGCCGACCGGCTCTCGCACGGGCTCCGGTTTCGCCGCGGGCACCGGCACCGGCGCGATCTGGGTCACCGGTGTCGGCGAGTCGTCGCCGGCCACCGGGTGCTCGAGAGCGAGCGTCCAGCCGCGCTGCAGCGAGGCGGTCAGCTCCGCGTCCGACAGCCGCTCGGAGGCGAACTCGATCAGCTCCGCGTGCGGCCGCTCCGCGGGCAGCTCGGCGTCGTGCGCTTCCATCAGGCGGCGGACGAGCGCCCGCGCCTTGGCGTGGCGGCGCGCCGTCCACATGCCGTCGCGGGCCTCCTCGAGCTCGGGCAGGTAGCGCCAGAGCATCGCCGCCAGGCTGAACAGGTCGCAGCGCCAGTCGAGACGCTGCGTCGGGCGCAGGTCGCCGTGCCGGCCGGCGTCGAGCGCCTGCAGCAGGCGCGGCGACTGGTACACGTACTCCGCCTGGTGGGCGATCGGCAGCGGGCTCTCCAGGCTCTCGCCCGAGACCAGCGAGAACGCGAAGTCGATGAGCGCGATCTCGTCGAAGCGCGGGAAGAGCGGCTGCTCGGCGACGCTCGGATCGAAGTTCGCCGCGCCGACCGGAATGCAGATGTTGTCGGCCTTGAGGTCGAGGTGCACGAGCTGCAGCTCGTGGATGGCGTCGAGGGCGATCAGGCAGTGGCGGGCGAGCGCCCACCAGTGCGCGCAGTCCTCGAACACGTTGCGCAGGACGCGGCCGTCGCGCTTCAGCGGCAGCAGCGTCGCCCAGTGGTCGACGGTGATGCCGGCGTCGTAGGTCTGCACCAGCGCCGGCCGGCCCGGCGCGCCGCGGTCGAACTGCACCACGTCCGGCACCGGGCGGATGCCGTGGCCGACCAGCCTGGCCAGGATGCGCCACTCGCGCTCGGTCCATTGGCTGAAGTCGCCCGCCGGCGTGGCCAGGAAGCGCTTGGTGTAGCGCCGCCGCTCGCCAGGCTTCGACTCCTCGCGGAAGACCTCCACGTGCTCGCCGGTCACCATGCGCAGCCGGCTGCGTCCGAAGACGCGCTCGATGTCCGCGGGCGTCATGGCTGTCGCCTTCCCGGGCCGCCGGGCCCGATCGATCGTGCCGTCCAGCGCAGGCCGGGCAGCGCCGCCGGCGCCCGCCGCAGCAGGAGCACGGTCGCATCGTCCTTGCTGCCGTTGCGGCGCGCCGTCGCCACCAGCTTGTCGCAGACGCGCGCCAGCGGCACGGGCTGCTCGAGCACGCGGCACCACTCGGTCGCGTCGACGAACTTGTGCACGCCGTCGCTGCACACCGCGAGAACGTCGCCGCGGCCGAGATCGTGCAGGGCGACGTTGGCGGCGGCGACGGCGCCGTTGCCGACCATCCGCGCCGGGTCGTCGGGCGAGCCGCCCGGCGGCGGCGCTTCGCCGAGGTTGCCGAAGGTGTCGTCGCGGGTCAGCAGATCGAGCGCCGGCCCGGCGCGCAGCCGCGCGCGATAGACCCGGCAGTCGCCGACCCAGCCGACCAGCCAGCGCGCGGCGAACACGTCGAGCGGCGCGCACAGGGCGACCGTGGCCGCGCCAGGTCGATCGGTGCTGCGCGCGATGGTGCCGGCGATCGCCCGATCGGCGTCGAGCATGGCGGCGCGGACGCTGTCGGCATCGATCGGCTCGGCCTCGAGCGCGTCGTGCAGCTGGGCCACGAGCAGGCGGCTCGCCGTCTGCGCCATGGCCCCGCCGCCGACGCCGTCGGCGACCACGAACAGGCTGCCCGGCCCGCCGAGGGCGCTGTGCGCGTCCTCGTTGGCGGCGTGCTGGGTGCCGCAGGACGAGACGACCGCCACCTCGAAGCGGCGGAAGGCGTCGGCGTACACGCAGTGGTCGCTGCGCGGCGCGCGATGGGCGTGCGCCGCCGGCGGGCCCGGCTCGATGGGGGTGGTCAGCCGCACGGGCGAAAGCGGAGTCGCCATCTCAGGTCCCTCCGAGCCGCGTCAGCGTCAGCGTGCAGCTCGGCCCATCGACCGCCGAGGCGCCCAGCCGCAAGGTCTCGCCCGGCTTCCATTCGAATGTCGAGCCGGGCGCGTGATGGGTGCCGTCGACGAAGACGCCGTTGTCGCCGTGCACCAGGCCGCGGCAGCCGGTCGCGTCGATGTCGACGATGTCGACGTGGTGGCCCGAGACGTCGGTGTGCCGGCGGTCGACGACCAGCGCCTGGTTGCGCGAGCGGCCGACGGCGATCGGCAAGGCCGCGGATCGCAGCACCAGCGTGCGCGGTGCCTCGGCGTCCTCGACGGTGAGCTCGAAGGTCGGCTCGCCCGTCCGGATGGGCAGCACCGAGGTGAGCGGCGTCTTCGGCGTGCCGGCCGGCAGCGCGATGGGCGTGACCCGGGCCGTGTCGCGCACCGGCGCCGGCCGCACGGCGAGCCATGGGTAATCGCTCGGCGCGCCCTCGGCGCGCGCCGACAGGACGATGCGCGCGCCGTCGACCAGCTCGATGGCCGCATCGCCCGGCCCGCCGCGCACGCCGGCGCTCGTCTCGACGCGGATGCCGTTGGTCGAGCCGGCGTCGGCGACGTGCCAGGCGTTGCGCTCGAACCAGATCTCGGCGTGGCGGCGGCTGGCATAGGTGCCGTCGACCGGGATGTCGCACGAGTCGTCCTTGCCGACGACGTAGCGACGGCCGGGCACGACGCCGTTCAGCACCGCCCGGCGCCGTCCCTTCGCATCCTCGAGGTCGAATTCGACGACGGGACCCGCGAGCGGCGTGCCCGGCACGTCGCCGGCGCGCTGCGCAGCCGCGAACGGCCGCTCGCCGTCGGACTCGGTCCAGCGGCCGATGACGCTCACCTCGTACGGTCGCTGCGCGGCCGCGGCCGGCGGCGTGCTGCGCAGGGCGGCGAGCAGCTCGCCGTACTCGTCGCCGTCGCCGGGCGCGTGCCGCTCGAGGTCGGCGAGGCCCGCGAACTGCGAGAGGTCGATGACGGCGGCGTTGGCCAGGCCGGCGATCACCTCGCGGGCGAGGTAGCGCTTGACCTGCTCGGGCTTGAACTCGTGCATGAACTGCAGCAGCAGGTCGCGGGCCTCGGCGCCGCCGGGGCAGCGCACGCCGATCGAGGTCAGGAGGAAGCGGTCTCGGTCGGCGATCACGACGTGCAGGCGGACATGGCTGGCGACGAAGTGCTCGAGCTCGTCTCGCACCGCCGCGATCAGCGGCCCGTAGACGCCGAGATGCTCGGCGCGCGCCAGCACCGGCTCGGACGGCCCGCTGCTGGCGCCAGTGGCGCCGCCTCCTGCGCCGGGCTCGCGCCACGGCCGCGCCGAGGGCTCGCGCGGCGGCAGGTCGGGGCGACCGGCGAGGTCGTTGATGCCCTGGACGCGATGGAGGACCCACGATTTCATCGACATGGTGTGCTTTCGATGTCAGCTTCGATAGGCGACGACGAGCGTCGCGAGAGGGCCGCCGCGGCGCAGATGGCGCACGCGCGGCGGCGTCGGCAGCCCGTAGGCGGACAGGCGCTCGAGGAACAGCCCCCAGGCGGGCTGCAGGGCGTCGCCGGCGCGGACGCGGCCCTGCAGGGCCGGCAGGGAGAGGTCGATCAGCAGGACCAGCCTCGACACGTCGCCGACCATCACGATGGCGCGGCGCAGCGTCGCGTCGATGTCGTCGAGCGAGCGCTCGAACGGGCCGTCGAAGGTCCACACCAGCGGCGGCGGCAGCGCCGCGTCCACCGGCGGGCGATGCTGGGCGCGGTCGGCGCCGCGCGACAGGCGGCTCATGGCGCCGCCCCCGCGATGGCGCCGGTGTGGCGACCGGCGATCTGCAGCGCGATCTCGGCCGCCGGGTTCGGGCCGTGGTCGCCGCTGCCATGCACCTGGCCGTTCCGGCGCAGCCAGTTGCGCTCGGCGAGCACCGCGATGGCCTTGGTCCACGGGCCGGCTGCCGAGCCGTCAGTTCGGTACGTGGCGACGTACCACTTGTAGGGTCGCAGCGAGCTGCACGCGGCCTGCCGTTCCTTGGCCGTGGCCGTCGTGGCGCCTTTCGCCACGCCCTTCGCCGCGCCTTTCGCCGCTTCTTTCGCGACGCCGGCCCCGCCGCGGCAGAGCCGCGCCAGCTCGTCGAGCGGGACGCCGTCGCTCGGGAAGCTCGGCGTGCCGGTCTTTCCGGCCAGCCAGCCGATGTCGCGGCACCGCCGCGCGTCGAACACCTGCTCGCAGGCGGTGCGCGCGGTGCCGGCCCGGTGGCTGTACGACAGGCCGCTCAGGATCACCTCGGCAGCGTCCTGCGAGACGCGCAGCGGCTGCGCCTCCGCGGTGCTCCAGCGCGCAAGCACCGGGTGCGCCTGGGCCGGACCGTGGCCGGCGACGCCGCGCAGCGAGGCGACGAGGTGCGGCCGGCGCACCTCCGCCTGCCCGTTCGCCGCCGCCGCCAGCGTCGCCATCATCCCGGCGATGCCGAGCGTGCTGGCCCGCGCATGGCCCTGGCCCCAGCCCTCGGCGACGACGTCGACGAGATGGCCGCCCCGGCACTTTTCCCAGTCGTCGTCGCTGAGGCGCCGGCCGTCGGCACCGGCGGCACAGCGGCGCAGCCGCTGCACGTCGAGCGCCTCGCTCGGCATGAGGCGCATGGGCGCGCCGAGCTTGCGTCCCAAGGGCTCGCTCATCAGCCGTCCATAGAGGACGCTTCGTTCCAGCGGCGGCCGCCTGCCGGCGCCACCCTGCGCATCGGGCGAATCGCCGAACAGCAGGCCCTGGGCGCCGCACTCGCGCTCGGCATCGTCGCAGCCGGCGTTCCAGCCGAAGGCCGCGGCCGTCGCCTGCAGGTCCCACGGGCGCTGACACGCGGCGAAGCCCTTGTCGAGGCAGAACATTCGATCCAGGAAGCGCGCCGAGTCGGACCGCATGAGCTGGCCGCGCAGGCTGTCGCGCGCCGGCAGGCCGCCGCGCTGCATGGCCTTGCGCTCGGCAAGCAGCAGGCTCGTGCCCGGCCCCGGCTCGGAGAGGAAGGCCGCCGCCATGATCGGCTTGATGGTCGACGCCGGCATCGCCGCATGGAAGACGGCGGGGTTCAGCAAGGCATCCGGCCGGTACTGCACCGGATAGGGCAGGCGCGGGTCGCAGTCGGCGCCGCGCCCGGGACCGTCGACCTCCTCCCGCGCGCACGGCGAGAGCGCGCCGGCGAGCGCCTCGATGCGGCCGCTCGCCACGTCGATCACCGCCACGGCGGCCATCCGCACCATCGCGCCTTCGAGCAGCTGGCTGCCGAGCGGCCGGTCCGCATCCTCGGCGCGACGCAGGCCCATCGCCCGGCACACGTCGTGGCGACCCGTGTAGCAGGCGGCCGTCTTCTGCGCCACCGCCTGCAGCGACGGGTCGATGGTCAGGTCGACCGAGAAGCCGACCTCGATCGGCGCGCCGTCGACGACGATGCGGTTGGCGCTGCGCGGCGGCGCGGCGGCCGGCCAGAGCCCGGCGAGCGGCGACGCGGCGGCGACTCGCAAGCCCGCGGAGCCGCGCGCCGGCAGCGGCTCGGCGTCGGGCTCGGTGAGGAGCCGGTACAAGGCGCCGGACGGCTGGCGCAGCGGCTGCAGCGGCTGCAGCAAGGCGTGCAGCGACGGCGGCACCCGCCAGCGGCTGTCGTCGGTTGCGTCGCCGGTGCCCGGCTCGCCGGCCAGGGGGCTCGGCCCGGCGGCCGCGCCCTCGGATCGATCGGAGGTCGCGGCGCCGGCCAGCGACGGCATGGCGCAGACGCGGTTCTGCAGGCTGCGCGCTCCGGCGATGAAATGGCGCGGCGCGGTGTCCTCGCCTTCGCCTTGCCGGCCGAGATAGATGCAGCCGGCCAGGCCGCCCCAGGGATTGCGGCGGGTCACCTGCGTCGGCGCCACCGCCATCTGCTGATCCGGACGCCAGCGGGCGAGCGAGGCGGCGCCCTCGCTGCCGCGCCAGGCCAGCGTCTCCAGCATGCGCCCGTCCGCGCGACCGAGCGCGGCCAGGGCGCCGACGAGGTCGGCGCAGCGGACCTTGAACTGCCGGTCCGGGTAGTCGCTCGACTCGACCGGCTCGTCGATCGCCGCGTCGGCCGCAGCGAACCAGCGGCCCAGGTCGAGGCCGACGCGGTGCTCGACGCGGGCATTGGCGCGGCCGCTGAAGCGCAGCAGGGCCGCGTCGAGATCGGCGAGTCGGGCCGCGATCCGCTCCGCCGGCGCGGGCCGGGCCGGATCGGCGACGCCGGCAGCGCGCAGCCAGCGCTGCAGCGGCCCGGCGTCGGCCCATTCGCGGCGGCAGCGGGGCACGCCGTCCAGCACCTGGGCGGCGGTCACCGGCGGTGCGGCGGGCGGCGCCGCGACGATCGCCTGTTCGAAGGTCTTCAGCGCCGCGACGTGGCGCACGCTCACGTAGCGATCGGCGGGCGTTCGCCAGCCGGCGTCGGCCATCGTCGACGGTCGGACGACGGCGACGAGGAGCAGCACGCCGAGCATGACCGGGACGACGACGAGGCTGGACGCGATCGCGAAATCGAGCAGCGAGACGCGGCGGCGTTCAGCCATGCGCTTCTCCGCGGGGCACGTCGACGTTCAGGCACAGGCCGAGGAAGGCCATGTTGACCAGCAGCGAGGTCATGCCGAAGCTGACGAAGGGAAAGGTCACGCCGGTGAGCGGCAGAACGGCCAGGTTCCCGGCCACCGTGACGGCGAGCTGGCACGAGGTCAGCACGATCCAGGCGATCGCCAGCCAGCTGAGCAGGGCCTGGCCGTCGTTGCCGATGCGCGCGCCGGTCGACAGCAGCTGCGGCTCGCCGCGGGTGACGCGGCCGTGGTGGCGAATGAGCCGGTGCAGCCACACCGCCATGCCGAGCGACAGGGCCCAGGCGGCCGAGGCGCCGAACAGGCCGACCACGGCGGTGAAGGTGTAGTCGCTGTGGATCTGCGCCGGCACGCCGCTGCAGGCGCCGGCCGAGACCAGGCCGCACCACGGCGTCGTGCCGATGCCGAAGCCCTCGGGCGGCGCTGCGGCGCGGAACCACGACACGAGCGCCAGCTGGTCGTTGATCGAGGCGAACGGGGCGGCCATGCTCTCCAGGCGGCTCGCGGTGACGCCGTCGAGCGACCCGGCCTGCAGCAGGGCGGCGGTCGTGCCCACGATCCACGATGCGAAGACGACGACCGCCAATGCGAAGGCGCTGGCGCGCCGGCCGCTGCGCCGGTGCCACCACATCGCCAGCGACGCGGCGAGGAAGGCCCCGGAGGCATAGCCGGCGATGAGCAGCGGGCCCATGTCGCGGGTGATCAGCATGGCCGCGACGAGCAGGCCGACGACGAGCAGCAGCGGCCAGGCATAGCGCAGGAACGATGCGCCGAGCGCGCCGTGCCGTGCCAGGCGATCGGTGAGCGGCCCGGCGCGCAGGAAGAAGAACCAGGCGGCGCCGACGATGAGCCAGACGCGGCCGAGCTCCGAGGTCAGCTGGCGCAG
>DATAGP010000011.1:0-15336 GCA_036263655.1 Caldimonas sp.
GAACGCCGCGAGCAGGCCGACGCTCAGCAGCAGGAGGAGGCCGAGGGCGCCGGGCGGGCCCAGGCGGCGCACGGTCCGGTGCGCCGCTTCGCCGCCGACCGAGAGCAGCCAGGCCAGCGCTTGCGACAGCGGCTGGCGAAGGAACACCAGCAGCGACAGGGTGAGCATGCCGAGCCAGAGGTGGCCGTGGTGATAGAGCGCGAGATAACGGTTGGCATGCAGGCCCTGGCTCGACAGGTCGAGCAGCAGCAGCCAGCCGACGCCGGTCGCCAGCACCAGGCCGGCGTAGCCGATGCGCGAGCTCATCGACTGGCGCGGCCACCGGCCGCCGGCGCCGGCGGGCTGCCGGCGCAGCAGGAACCCGAGGAGCGCGGCCGCGGCGCCGGCGGCGAGCCAGAGGACGAACGGGTGCGGCGCGCTGGCCAGGGAGAGGTCCAGCCGGGCCGGCTCGAATTCGCGGTTCCATGCCAGGGGCCACGGCACGCGGGCCAGCCAGGCCGCCGCGGTCCAGGCGGCGAGCGCGACGGCCACGCCGAGCGCCGGCGCGATGCCCCGGCGGCCGAGGAGCAGCAGCGCGTAGCCGAGCAGCATCGCGCCGGCCCACTGCCAGCCCGCCGACGCCAGCAGCGATCGCATCGCCTCGCTCTTGCGCGCGTTGGCGGCCGACTCGCGCGCATCGGCCATGAGTGCGGCGGTGTCGGCGAGCACGGCCGTGGCGCCGGCGCGGCATCCCGCCGCCGCGGTGCCGGCGGTGGGCGGCAGCGAGGCGCCGGCGGCGACCGCCTCGGTCGCGAGGCGGCCGTCGAGGGCGGCGCCGAGCAGCAGGACGGCGTTGGAACGGGCGGCGATCGCGCGGTCGCCGGCGGCGCGATCGGCCGGAGACGACGCCAGCGCCGCTTCGGCCCACCCTGCGGCGCAGCGCAGCGGCGCCGGCGCGAGGATGCCGGAGCGCGTCATCCGGAATCGCTGCAGGTACGGCTCGATGTCGGCCTCGACCGCCGCGATCGCGTCGGCGACCGCCGGTTCTCCCTCACCGGGCTGCTCGGCCTGCACGCGCAAGCGCTGCAGACGAAGCTCGGCGTGCTGGACCGGCAGCGCGAAGGCGTGCGCGATGCGCTCCAGGCGCTGCACGACGAGGCTGGCCGACAGCGGCGCAGGCAGCGTCGCCGCCCGCTCGCCGACATCGGCGCACAGGGCTTCGCGCACGGCCGCGTCGGCCGGACCGGCGTGCACGGGGCAGAGCTCGGGCAGCACCGGACCCGGCAGCTCGGCGAGCGCGAATCCGGGCTCGGCCCGGAAGCGATCGTCGCGGCCGGCACCGAGCTCGCCGACCTGCGCGAACAGGGGCAGGAGGAGGACGATGGCCGCGAGCACCGCCAGGCCCTCGAGCAGCGCCGGCACGCCGGCGACGCGCGGCAGCGACGCGCGGCGAGGCGCGCTCGTGCCCGAACTGAGCTCCATGGGAAGCGCTGTGCCCGGCGATCCGCCCGGTCGGCGTCAGGGACGAATCGGGATCGGCGCGAGGTGCGCGGCGTTCGGCGACTCGAGGCTGACGCGATCGCCGACCTGGAACACCGGCGCCTCCGGGTAGCTGCGCTGCTGCACCTGCCCGTCGGGCATGCGGAAGCGGACCTCGTAGCGGGTGCCGGCGTCGCGCTCGGCGCTCCGTCCGGTCACGGCGCCGGTGAGCGCGCCATGGATGCGGGCGATCCGGCGCATGTGCATCTCGCGCGCCCCTTCGCCCAGGACCGCACCGATCACCGCGCCCGAGACGGCGCCGAGGTTGCCCGGCCCGCCGGTGCCGGGCACCGCCTGGATGGACTCGACGATGCCGCAGCTGTCGCAGCCGGAGCGAACCGCATCCGCTCGCGCCGGCGGCGCCGCCATGCGCGGCTCGCTCGGGAGCGGCGCATTGCCGGCCAGCGGCACCGTCCCATGACCGAGCTGCAGCGACTCCTCGAGCATCTGCTGCGCCGCGACGTCGCCGCGCAGCAAGGTGGCGGTCACGCGGCTGTCGGGGCGGACGCGGTCCTGCGGTCCGATGACGTATGTGCCTTCGTAGATGCCGGGCTGCGTCTCCTGCAGGTCGACGGACGACCGGACACCCTCGATGCGCAGCATCGCCGCGGCGCCGGGCGTGCCGTAGACGCTGAAGTTCAGCGGCACGCCGGGGGCGAGCCGCTCGACCTGCTCGACGTCCACGCCCTCGACCTGCACGCGCGCGGGAACGCGGTCGGCGGCGCTGCGCGATTGGGCGAAAGCGGCACCGGCCGTGCCGGCGCCGATGAGGGCCGCGACGAGGGCGGCGAGTAGGGGGCGGGCGGGTGCCATGACGTCTCCCGGGCATCGTCGGACGACGCCTGATTCGCACAGCGTAGCGCGGCTCCCGAGACCTGGAGCGGTCCTTGCATTGCTTTACGAAAGATCACACCACGGTCACGGTGGGCCGCTAGATTGCCCGGGGCCTCACGTTCGTCAACCTGCTCTTGCTGATCGCGTTCGAGAGTCTCGGCCCGGCCTCGCGCGGCCCGGCCGCTCTCAACCGATCGATGGAGAAAAAAATGCCCACCGGCGAGAAAAGCACCAAGACGATCGATTTCTGGCGTTGGCGCCAGCGCGATGCCAGGACCGGCACCATCCGCAGAAGCATGTTCCAGCCGAGGCGCGACGAAGCGGGCGCCTTCGCGGACGCCAGGCCGCCGGAGGACGCGGCAACCGCCGGCGAGGGCCTGGATCTGGAGCTCGAGCTGAACGGACCCGATTTCGCGGACACGAGCCCGGAGATCGGCCGTCTCGAGGACTGACCGCCGGCGTGGTGGTGGAGCGGGTGAAGGGAATCGAACCCTCGTATGAAGCTTGGGAAGCTGCCGTTCTGCCATTGAACTACACCCGCAGCAGGCACCGATAATTATAGGCAGCGCCTCGCCGGCCACGGCCGTCGCGCTCCCCGGCATGACCGATTCCCCGCTCCGGCAGGCACCCTCCGCGCGCGGCCCGAGCACGCGCATCCGCAGCTTCGTCGTTCGGCCCGGCCGCCTCGGCCCCGGCCAGGCGCGCGCCCTGGCCGAGCTGTCGCCGCGCTACGTGCTGCCGTTCCAGGACGAGCCCCTCGACGTCGAGGCAGCGTTCGGCCGCCGCGCGCCGCTCGTCGTCGAAATCGGCTTCGGCATGGGCGTGGCGACCATCGCCATGGCGACCGCCGCACCCGACGTGAACTTCCTCGGCATCGAAGTGCACCCGCCCGGCGTCGGCTCGCTGCTGAAGCAGATCGGCGAGAGCGGCGCCGGCAACGTCCGCATCGTCCGTCACGACGCCGTCGAGGTGCTCGAGCGCATGATCGAGATCGACTCGCTCGCCGGCGTCAACGTCTTCTTCCCCGATCCCTGGCACAAGACGCGGCACCACAAGCGTCGCCTCGTCCAGCCTCCCTTCGTGCGCCTGCTGGCGAGCCGGCTGCAACCCGGCGCGCTGCTCCATTGCGCGACCGACTGGGCGCCCTATGCCGAGCAGATGCTAGCCGTGCTGTCCGCGGAGCCGCTGCTCGTCAACACCGCCGACGGCTTCGCGCCGCGGCCGGCGACGAGGCCGGTGACGAAGTTCGAGAACCGCGGCGTGGCGCGCGGCCACGGCGTCTGGGATCTGCTGTTCGCCAAGCGGCCCGGCTGAGCGAACCACGAGCCTCTTCTATTCCGCCCAGTCGATCCAGCCGGCCTGCGCGGTCGCGAGGACGAGGATGCCGAAAGCGATCCGGTACCACGCGAACGGCGTGAAGGTGTGCGTCGCGATGTAGCGCAGCAGCCAGCGGACGCAGATCCACGCGGCGATGAACGAGAAGACGAGTCCGGTCACGAAGAGCGGCAGGTCGGCGGCCGAAAGCAGCGCCCGTTGCTTGAGCAGGCTGTAGGCGCCGGCGCCGATCAGCGTCGGGATCGACAGGAAGAAGCTGAACTCCGTCGCCGCCTGTCTCGACAGGCCGAGCAGCATGCCGCCGATGATGGTCGCGCCCGAGCGGCTCGTGCCCGGCACGAGCGCCAGGCACTGGCAGAGGCCGACGCCGAGCGCGTCGCGCGGTCGCATGGCATCGACCGAGTCGACCTTCGCCGCATGCGTGCGTCGCTCGGCCCAGAGGATGACGAGGCCGCCCAGGATGAAGGTCGTCGCGACCACCGCGGGCGTGAAGAGATGCGCCTGGATCGCCTTGCCGAAGACGAGGCCCAGCAGCACGGCAGGAACGAAGGCGATGGCGACGTTGACGGCGAAGCGCCTGGCCCGCGCGTCGCTGCCGAGACCGGCCATCGTCGCGAGCAGTCGCTCGCGGTAGACGATCATCACCGCGAAGATCGCGCCGGTCTGGATCGCGATCTCGAACACCTTGCTCTTCTCGCCGCTGAAGCCGAGCAGCGAGCCCGCGAGGATGAGGTGGCCGGTGCTCGATATCGGCAGGAACTCCGTCAGGCCCTCGACGATGCCCATGAGCGCAGCCTTGACGAGCAGCACGGAATCCAAGCGGTCTCCCGGTGAGCAAAGCCGCGCATCTTAGCGACGCCGACCCCCCGATTTGCGGGAACGTGGCTTGCCCGCAAAGGTGACCGCAACCTGAAGGGAACGTCATATGGACAAGGACGACACGATCGACCAACTGAACACGCTCATCGAGACCTGCAAGGACGGGGAATACGGCTTTCGCACCTGCGCAGAGCACGTCAAGGCTCCCGAGCTGCGGACGCTTTTCAACAATCGTGCCGAAGACTGCCGCCGGGGCGCGCAGGAGTTGCAGCAGCTGGTGACCAGCCTCGGCGGCGATGCCGACACGGGCGGCTCGGCGACCGGTGCCGTGCACCGCGGCTGGGTGAGCGTCGTCGGCACGCTCACCGGCAAGAGCGACCAGGCCATGCTCGACGAGTGCGAGCGCGGCGAGGACGCTGCGCTCGAGCGCTATCGCGCGGCGCTGAAGGAGCCGTTGCCGGCGGAGGTCATGGCCGTCGTGCAACGCCAGTACGAAGGCGTGAAGCGCAACCACGACCAGGTCCGCAACCTGCGGAACCAGTACCAGGCGACGAGCTGATCGACTCGCGGGCGCACGGCGTCCGCCGCATGTGCAAGCCTTGCCGACCGGGCTGCGGCTCGTCGGCAAGGCTTGCTTCCATCGGGATCCACGAGGGTCGACCTATACTTACTGACTCGACAGTCAGTAAGCCTCGATGTCCCTCATCCACGCGACGCGCTCGGGCGCCGCACCGCCGCGCCAGCGCCGCAAGGAGGCGCGGCCTCAGGAGCTTCTCGACGCCGCGCTCGAGCTCTTCGTCGAGAAGGGCTTCGCCGCGACGCGCTCGGAGGAAGTCGCCGCCCGCGCCGGCGCCTCCAAGGGAACGCTCTATCTCTACTACCCGAGCAAGGAAGAGCTGCTCAAGGAAGTGATCCGCCAGAACGTGGTCAACCAGATCGCGGAAGGCGTCGAGATCATCCGGGGCTTCACGGGCTCGTCGTCCGAGCTGCTCGCGCACATCCTGCGCCTCTGGTGGCAGCGCGTCGGCGAGACCCGCGCCTCGGGCATCCTCAAGCTGATGATGTCGGAGGTGCGCAACTTTCCGGAGCTCGCGCAGTTCTACATCGAGGAGGTGACCCTGCCCTGCAACCGCATGCTGGGCGAGCTGGTGCAGCGCGGCATCGACCGGGGCGAGTTCCGCGACGTCGAGGTCGGCGACGTGGTGCATGCGCTCGTCGGGCCCCTGCTCTTCCTGGTCATGAACAAGCACTCGCTCGGCGCGTGCTCGGCGGCGGCCCGGCTCGACCCGATGCCCATCATCGAAGCGCACATCGATCTCGTCCTGCACGGCCTCGAGCCGCGGCCGGCGCGCGCGGCGCGCGCCAGGGCGGCACCGCGATGAGCCGCGCCGCGCGCTGGGCGATCGTCGCGGTCGCGCTCGTCCTCGTCGCCGCCGTCGCGGCACGATTGATCGCGGCACGCAAGACGCCGTCGGCCACGCCCGTCGCGACGGCGGCGGCGCCGCGCGGCCTCGATCTCGCGCCTGCCGACGCCGTCGTCGCGCGGCGGATCGAGTTGCCGCGCACGCTCGAGGTCTCGGGCAGCCTGAAGGCGGTGCGCAGCGCCATCGTCCGCGCCAAGGTCACGGGCGAGCTCAAGTCCCTGAGGGTGCGCGAAGGCGACAGCGTCCGCGCCGGCCAGGTCGTCGGCCAGCTCGACACGACCGAGCTCGAGCTGAAGCTGCGCCAGGCCGAGCAGACGGCGGCATCGAGCAAGTCGCAGCTCGACATCGCCTCGCGGGCGCTCGAGAACAACCGAGCGCTCGTCGCCCAGGGCTTCATCTCGCCGACCGGGCTCGAGACCTCGATCTCGAACGAGGCGGGCGCGAAGGCCACGTACCAGGCGGCGCTGTCGGCGGTCGCGCTGGCGAAGAAGGCGCACGCCGACGCGACGCTCGTGGCGCCGATCTCCGGCCTCGTCTCGCAGCGGCTGGTGCAGCCGGGCGAGCGCGTCGCCGTCGATGCGAAGCTGCTCGAGATCGTCGACCTGGCGCAGCTCGAGCTCGAGGCGGCGCTGGCGCCGGAGCAGGTCGCTTCGCTGTCGATCGGCCGCACGGCGACGCTGCAGGTCGACGGGCTGGCGACGCCGGTCAACGCGCGAGTCGCCCGCATCAACCCGAGCGCCCAGGCCGGCACGCGGGCGATCATGGTCTATCTCGCGGTCGAGCCGAAGCCGGCCCTTCGCCAGGGGCTCTTCGTGCGCGGGACGATCGAGCTCGATCGTCAGCAGGCGCTGGCCCTGCCCCTCTCGACGGTGCGCACCGACCAGGCGCAGCCCTACGTGCTCCAGGTGCGCGAAGGCAAGGCGGTCGCGACGCCGGTGCGACTGGGTGCGCGCGGCACGGTGCAGGGCGATGCGTGGGTCGAGGTCGTGTCGGGCGTCGCCGAAGGAGCGACGGTCCTGACCGCCGGCGTCGGCCTGGTTCGCGACGGCACGCCGGTGCGCCTTTCCGGCGAGCCGGCGGGCAACCCGCCCGCGCCGCTCGCCGCTTCGGCAGCGCGCTAGGACGCGTCCGGCCATGTGGTTCACGCGCGTCTCGATCGGCAACCCGGTGCTGGCGACGATGGTCATGCTGGCCTTCGTCGTGCTCGGCCTGTTCAGCTACCAGCGGCTCGCGGTCGACCAGTTCCCGAACATCGACTTCCCGACGGTCGTGATCGTCATGGACTACCCCGGCGCCTCGCCGGAGATCGTCGAGGCCGAGGTCACGAAGAAGGTCGAGGAGGTGGTCAACACCATCGCCGGCATCAGCTCGCTCTACTCGCGCTCGTACGAAGGCACGTCGGTCGTCATCGTCGAGTTCAATCTCGACGTCGACGGCCGCAAGGCCGCCGAGGACGTGCGCGAGAAGGTGGCGCTCGTCCGGCCGCTGCTGCGCGAGGAGGTGAAGGAGCCGCGCGTGTCGCGCTTCGATCCGCAGAGCGTGCCGATCTTCAACGTCGCGGTGCTCTCCGACGACGGCCGGCGCTCGACGCAGGAGCTGACGACCTGGGCCTCGCAGGTGTTGCAGAAGCGGCTCGAGAACGTCCGCGGCGTCGGCTCGGTGTCGGTGGTCGGCGGCCTCGAGCGGCAGATCAACGTCTACCTCCGGCCAGCGGCGATGGAAGCGCTCGGCATCGGCGTCGAGCAGGTCGTCGCCGCGGTGCGCAGCGAGAACCAGGAGCTGCCGCTCGGCGCCGTGCGGTCGCGCGAGCAGGAGCGCGTGGTCCAGATCAACGCCCGCCTGAAGCGGCCGGAGGACTTCCGCGAGATTGTCGTCGCCAGGAAGAGCTTCGGCGGCGCCGGCACGGCGGGGGCGCCGGTCAAGCTCTGGCAGGTCGCCGACATCGTCGACGGGCCGCAGGAGCTGGAGAGCCTGGCTCTCTACAACGGCCAGCGGACGGTGCTGCTGTCGGTGCAGAAGTCGCAGGGCGAGAACACCATCGAGGTCGTCGACGGCCTCTACCGCGCGCTCGAGGGCGCCAAGGCGCTGACGCCGCCCGGCGTGCGCGTCGAGGTCAACCGCGACAACTCGCGCTCGATCCGCGTCTCGGTCGCCAACGTCAAGCGGACCCTCATCGAAGGCGCGGCGCTGACGATCCTGATCGTCTTCCTGTTCCTGAACTCGTGGCGCTCGACGGTCATCACCGGGCTGACGCTGCCGATCGCCCTCATCGGCACGTTCCTGTTCATGCACGTGTTCGGCTTCACCATCAACACCATCACGATGATGGCGCTGTCGCTCTGCGTCGGCCTGCTCATCGACGACGCCATCGTCGTGCGCGAGAACATCGTCCGCCACGTGCAGATGGGCAAGAGCGCGCACGAGGCGGCGCTCGCCGGCACCAACGAGATCGGCCTGGCGGTGCTGGCGACGACGCTGTCCATCGTCGCCGTGTTCCTGCCGATCGGCTTCATGGGCGGCATCGTCGGCAAGTTCTTCCACGAGTTCGGCCTGACGATCGTCGCCGCGGTGCTGATCTCGATGTTCGTGAGCTTCACGCTCGACCCGATGCTGTCGAGCATCTGGCACGACCCGCAGGCCGAGCGCGGGCACGGCCCGGCCGACCGCGCGCGGGCCATCGCAGCCGGCGACGGCGTCCGCGGCGGGCTCTACGACCGCACCATCGGCCGCGTCACCGCGCGCTTCGACCGCTTCACGCTCTGGCTGTCGGCGAACTACCAGGCGATCCTGCGCTGGTCGCTGGCGCACCGGCTGTCGACGCTCGGCATCGCCGTGCTCACCTTCGTCGCCAGCTTCTTCGTCATCCCCATCCTGGGCGCCGAGTTCGTGCCGAAGGCCGACTTTTCCGAGACCCAGGTCAACTACTACACGCTGGTCGGCTCGTCGCTCGAGGTCACGGAGATGCGCGCGCGCCAGGTCGACGCCGTGCTGCGCGAGATGCCCGAGGTCCGCTACACGGTGACGACAATCAACAGCGGCCAGGCCGCCGGCAAGATCTACGCCGCCACCTACGTGCGCCTGGTCGACCGCGCCGAGCGGCAGCGCAGCGTCGCCGAGATGGCGGTGCCGCTGCGCGAGCGCCTGGCGCGCATTCCCGGCATCACCGTCACCAACATCGGCCAGACCGACCTCGGCGGCGGCAAGAGCCTGCAGTTCTCGATCCAGGGCACCGACCTGGCCGAGCTCGAACGGCTGTCGCGCACGATCACCGAGCAGCTGGCGAAGATCCCCGGTCTCGTGGACCTCGACACGACGCTGAAGCCGGACAAGCCGACCGTGGCGATCGAGGTCCGCCGCGACGTCGCCGCCGACGTCGGCCTCAACGTCAACATGCTCGCCGACTCGCTGCGGACGCTGGTCGCGGGGACCCTGGTGGGCAACTGGCGCGCGCCGGACGGCGAGAACTACGACGTCAATGTCCGCCTCGCGCCGGAGAGCCGCTACGCGCTCGCCGACCTGCAGCGCCTGCCGATCAACGTCGCGCCCGCGCCCGACGGCTCGCCGCGCGTCGTCCGCCTGTCGCAGGTCGCCGACGTGACGCCGTCGACCGGGCCGAACCAGATCAACCGGCGCGACCTCAACCGCGAGATCAACATCGACGCGAACGCCTTCGGACGCAGCTCGGGCGAGGTGTCGGCCGACATCCGCAAGGTGCTCGACGGCATCGCCTGGCCGCCCGGCTATCGTTACTCGTTCGGCGGCTCGACCAAGAACATGACCGAGTCCTTCCAGTACGCGCTCGGCGCCCTCGCCCTGGCGATCGTCTTCATCTACATGATCCTGGCCTCGCAGTTCCGCAGCTTCCTGCAGCCCCTGGCGCTCATGAGCTCGCTGCCGCTGACGCTGATCGGCGTGGTGCTCACGCTGCTGCTGTTCGGATCGACGCTGAACATGTTCTCCATCATCGGCATCGTCATGCTGATGGGCCTGGTGACGAAGAACGCGATCCTGCTCATCGACTTCGCGATCCGGGCCCAAAGCGGCGAAGTCCGCGCTCCCGTTCCTGGCAGCGCCGGCGCCGCAGGCGTCGGCGAGGTCGGCGCGGAGGCCGACCGGCGCGGCGGCGCCGCGCAGCCGATGGACCGCGAGAGCGCCCTCCTCTACGCCGCCGAGGTCCGCCTGCGGCCGATCCTGATGACGACGCTGGCCATGATCTTCGGCATGGTGCCGCTCGCCTTCGCGCTGTCCGAGGGCTCCGAGCAGCGCGCGCCGATGGGCCAGGCGGTCATCGGCGGCGTCATCACGTCGTCGCTGCTGACGCTCGTCGTCGTGCCGGTCGTCTACTGCTACCTCGACGACCTCGCCCGCTGGGGCAGGCGCCGCCTGTTCGGGCGGGCTCCCGCCGCACCGCACCCATCCGACAGACCGCTCGCGCAACCCGACGCCACCTGACGCCACCTCAACGCACGGCCGCCATGAACATCGAACAAGCCCGCTTCAACATGATCGAGCAGCAGATCCGGCCCTGGGACGTCCTCGACCAGAGCGTCCTGTCGCTGCTCTCGGTCGTCAAGCGCGAGGACTTCGTGCCGCCCGCGTACCGCTCGATGGCGTTCGTCGACACCGAGGTGCCGCTGCCGAACGGCCAGTCGATGCTCGCGCCGAAGGTCGAGGCGCGCCTGCTCCAGGAGCTGACGGTGCAGCGGCACGAGCGCGTGCTCGAGATCGGCGCCGGGTCGGGATACATGGCGGCGCTGCTCGCGCACAAGGGCCAGCACGTGAGGACGCTGGAGATCGATCCCGACCTCGCCGCCTTCGCCAGCGAGAACCTGAAGCGCGCCTGGGTCATGAACGTGACCGTGGTGAATGCCGACGGCTCGAAAGCGCTGCCGGTCGAGGGCCCGTTCGATGTCATCGTCCTTTCCGGCTCGGTCGCCGAGGTGCCGCGCTCGCTGCTCGCCCAGCTGAAGCCGGGCGGCCGGCTCACCGCCATCGTCGGGCAGCTGCCGGTGATGCAGGCGGTGCTGATGACGCGCGGGCCGGAGTCCGGCTTCGCGCGCATCGAGCTGTTCGACACGGTGGCGCCGCGGCTGATCGGCTTCGGCGAGCCGAGCCGCTTCACGTTCTAGGCGTGCCGACGCCGGTCCTCGAGGAAACGAGCATGCGTGTGCAGCGTGAGTGGATGGTGCCGACGCGGCGGCCGACGCGGGTGAAGCGATGGGCGTGGCGAGCGATGCTCGGCGGCACGCTCCCGCGCGTGGCTGCGCTCGCCGCCGCCGCGCTGATGCCGCTGCCGGTCGCTGCGCAGACCCTCCTCGAGCTCTACGACCTCGCGCACGGCTACGACGCCACCTACCTGGCCGCCCGCGCCCTGGCCGAGTCGGCGCCGTACCGGGTCGAGCAGGCGCGCGCGCTGATGCGGCCGAGCGCCACCCTCAGCAGCAGCGCCTCGCGCGACCAGTCGAACCCGACCGTCGGGGGCAACTTCGGCAGCAACACGCGGAGCGCCACCGTGAGCGGTCGCCAGCCGATCTTCAACCGCGCCAACCGGGTCACCATCGCCCAGTCCGAGCGCTCGCTGGAGTCGTCGCTGGCCGAGCTCGACACCGCCGAGCAGGACCTCATCCTGCGCGTCAGCCAGGCCTACTTCGACGTCCTCGGCGCACAGGACACGCTGCAGACGACGCGCGCCAGCAAGGCCGCGATCTCCGAGCAGCTCGCCTCGGCGCGGCGCAACTTCGAGGTCGGCACGGCGACGATCACCGACACGCGCGAGGCGCAGGCCCGCTTCGACCTCGCCACCGCGCAGGAGATCGCCGCCGAGAACGAGCTCGCGATCCGCCGCATCGCCCTCGACCAGCTGGTCGGGCGCAGCAACGTCGTGCCGCGCCAGCTCGCCGTTCCGGTGGTCCTGCCGCCGACGGCGGCGACGCCGGTCGACGAGCTGGTCAGCCGCGCCGCCGACGAGCACCCGGCCGTTCGCCGCGCCCACGTCGCTCTCGACGTCGCCCGGCTCGAGACCGAGAAGGCGCGCGCCCAGGGCTCGCCGACGGTCGATGCCGTCGGCTCGCTGCAGGCCGGGCGGGGGACGATCGCCGAGAACGTCACCGGCAACCGCAGCGGCGCCAGCCTCGGCGTCCAGCTGAACATGCCGCTCTACACCGGCGGCTCGGTGCAGGCCCGCATCAGCGAGACGCTGGTGCTCGAGGAGCGCTCGCGCAACGATCTCGAGGCGGCGCGCCGCGCCGTCACGCAGGCGACGCGCCAGGCCTACTACACGCTGCAGTCCGGCGCGGCGCAGGTGAAGGCGCTCGAGGCCGCCGAAGCGTCGAGCCAGCTCGCCCTCGAGGCGACGCAGCTCGGCTACCGCGTCGGTATCCGCGTCAACGTCGACGTGCTGAACGCGCAGAGCCAGCTGTTCCAGACCCGGCGCGACCTGGCCCGGGCCCGCTACGACGTGCTGCTCGGCACGCTGCGCCTGCGCCAGGCGGCCGGCCGCCTGAGCGCCGCCGATCTCCTCGCCGTCAACCGGCTGCTTGCCCTGTAGCCGGGCGCCGCCGGCGCCTAACGATTCTTGACATGAAGGACATGGCGGCTTGACGCGCCGCGGCGGAGAATCGCGCCGACGCGTCTCGCCATGGCCCTCTCGTCCACCCTCCGGCAAGCCCTTGCGGCGCATCGCTTCGGGCTGGGCGAGAAGGACCTGGAGGTCGTCGGCTCCGACCCGCGCGGCTGGCTGCTGGCGCAGCTGGGTCCCGCCGACGCCGCACGCGGCGAGGGCCTGCTCGACACGCGCCAGGCCCTGGCCCACGTCGCCGCCGAGCGCGAGAAGCGCGAGCAGGCCCGCAACCCGCCGCCGGGCACCACGGCGCAGCAGATCCTGGCCGACCATTACCGCGACGTGATCCTGGCCGACGCGCGCTCCCGCCTGGCCACCGCCGCGGCGACGCGGCGGCCCTTCGCCGAGCGGCTGCACCTGTTCTGGGCGAACCACTTCACCGTCTCGCTGCTGAAGGGAAGCACGCGCGGCCTCGGCGGCGCCTTCGAGCGCGACGCGATCCGGCCGCACATCGCCGGCCGCTTCGAGACCCTGCTCGCCGCCGCGACGACGCACCCGGCGATGCTGCGCTACCTCGACAACTCGCAGTCGGCCGGGCCGCACTCGCGCGTCGTCGCGCTCGAGGCGCGGCGGGCGACGCGGCGCGACGAGAGCCCGCGCGTCACCGGCATCAACGAGAACCTGGCGCGCGAGATCCTCGAGCTGCACACGCTCGGCGCCGAGGCGGCGCGCGCCGGGGTCTACGGCCAGGCCGACGTGACCGCCTTCGCCGGCGTGCTCACCGGCTGGCGGGTCGGGCTCGCGGCAGCGACGATCGAGGGTGACCTTTTCGATGCCAGCTGGCACGAGCCCGGCGACAAGACCGTGCTCGGCCGCCGCTATCCCGAAGGTCCCGAGGCCTTGCGCCAGGTGCTGCACGACCTGGCCCGGCATCCCGCCACCGCGCGCTTCGTGTCCACCAAGCTGGCGCGCCATTTCGTGGCCGACGAGCCGCCGCCGGCGCTGGTCGAGCGGCTGAGCCGCGTCTATCTCGACAGCGACGGGCAGCTCGACGAGGTCTGTCGCGCCCTCGTCGGCGACGACCGCGCCTGGTCGGCCGAGGCCGCCAAGCTGAAGACGCCCGAGGAGTTCGTCGTCTCCACCGCCCGCGTGCTGGCGAGCGGCGAGCGCATGTTCGAGCGGGCCGAGGTCGCGAACCCGGCCGCCGGCGTCACCCTGATGGGCCAGCGCCTGCTGGCCGCGCCCTCGCCCGCCGGCTGGAGCGACCGCGCCGCCGACTGGCTCGGCCCCGACGCGGTGTGGAAGCGCATCGAGTGGGCGACGCGCGTCGCCGAACGCGCCGGACGCAGCATCGATGCGCGCAAGCTCGCGGCGCGCAGTCTCGGGCCGCTGCTGGGCAAGGAGACGGCGCGGCAGATCGAGCGCGCCGCCGACGGCAGCCAGGCGCTGGCGCTGTTCCTGCTGGCGCCGGAGTTCCAGCGCCGCTGAGGCCGGGAGACGCCATGAACGCTCGCCAGGCCACGACCGCGTCTCTTGCCTCCCGGCGCCGCTTCATCGCCTGCGCCTCCGCCGGCGCGCTGGCGCCGTGGGCGACGCTGTCCTTCGCGGCGAGCCGGCGTGCCGGCGCCAACCGCTTCGTGCTGGTCATCCTGCGCGGCGGCCTGGACGCCCTGAGCGCGGTCCCGGCGGTCGGCGATCCCGCGTATGCCGCGGCGCGCGGGCCGCTGGCCCAGTTCGGTGCGGCGCCGCTGCCGCTGGACGCGACCTTCGCCCTCCATCCGCAGCTCGCCGAGCTGCACGCCGCCTACCAACGCGGCGAAGCGGCGCTGATCCATGCCGTCGGCCTGCCGTACCGCGAGCGCTCGCACTTCGACGCGCAGCAGGTGCTCGAGAGCGGCGGCGCGCGGCCGTACGAGCTCGGCACCGGCTGGCTCGGCCGGGCCCTCGGCAGCCAGGCCGGCAAGGGCGTGGCGCTGAGCACGGCGGTGCCACTGGTCCTGCGCGGCGAGGCGGCCGTCGACACCTGGGCGCCGTCGGTGCTGCCGAGCCCGTCGCCCGACCTGGTGAGCCGGCTGCGCCGCATGTACGCCGACGACCCGGCCCTGGCCAAGGCGCTGGATCGCGCCCGCCTGCTCCACCTCGAGGGCGGGCCGGCGGCGAGCGCCGGCGACGAGGGCATGGCGTCGATGAGCGGAGCCGGCGTCCGGCCCGGCAGCTTCCGCGGCCTGGCCCAGCGGGCGGCCGAGTTCCTGGCCGAGCGCAACGGCCCGCAGGTCGCCGTGCTCGAGCTCGGCGGCTGGGACACCCACGCCAACCAGGCCAACCCGAACGGCGCGCTGGCCAACGGCCTGCGCGTCCTCGATGGCGGCCTGGCGACCTTGCGCGGCGCCCTGTCGGCGAGCGACGCCTGGGCGCGCACGGTCGTCGTCGTGGTCAGCGAGTTCGGCCGCGAGGTCGCCATCAACGGCACGCTCGGCACCGACCACGGCAGCGGCGGCGTCGCCTTCGTGCTCGGCGGCGCAGTGGGCGGCGGACGCGTCGTCGCCGACTGGCCCGGGCTCGCCAAGGCGCAGCGCTTCGAGGGTCGCGACCTGCGCATCACCACCGACCTGCGCGCGGTGCTGAAGGGCCTGCTCGCCGATCACCTGCGCATCGCCTCGACGCGGCTCGAGGCCGAGGTGTTCCCGGAGAGCGCCGAGGTCCGGCCGCTGTCGCTGCTGCGCGGCTGAGGGCGGCGGACGTTGCCGAAGCGGTCCGTGGCGAGCGTGCCCGGCCGGCGCTTCCGCGGCCCGGCGCCGGCCGGCGAGCCCTAGCCGTCCAGCGCGGCGACGATGCGCGCGGCCATGC
>DATAGP010000012.1:0-36136 GCA_036263655.1 Caldimonas sp.
GCAGCGAGCTGCGGCCGTGGCGCATGCCGAGGACGAAGGCAGCGCCGCTCGCCAGCACGACGCCGAGTCCGGCGAGCGCGCCGCGCCGGCCAGGGGCGGATGCGGGTGTCCGCGCCGGCGCGCCTGCCGCCGGACGCGTCAGGTAGCGCCAGACCACCCGGAAGTTGAAGACGAGGTGCAGCGTGACCAGCAGCACCGTCCCGTAGCCGAAGAGATAGTGCCAGTCGAACACCGGCAGCTGCTGGTTGGCGACCCAGAAGATGCCGAGACCGGCCGTGGCCATCACGTAGGCGAGCAGCAGCAGGCTGGAGCCGACGTTGAGCGCGTGCCGCGAGGGCGTCCGCCCGCGCAGCACCTGCACGCCGAGCCAGGCGAGGGACAGCAGCAGCGGCAGCGCGACCCAGAGCAGCTTCGGCATCGCTCGCAGTCAGCCGCCGGCCGCCTCCACCCAGTCCCCGTACGGCGCGAAGATGTGCCCGACCGGCAAGGCATAGATGGCCGGCAGCTCGTAGGGATGCAGGCCGCGGATCGCCGCCTCGACCTCGTCGTAGCGCTCGCGCACGGTCTTCAGCCAGATCCGGAACTCGGGCTCGTCGCGGATCTCGCCGTCCCATGCGTAGAAGCTCTCGATCTCGGAGATCTGGGCGCACGCAGCGAGCTGCCGCTCGACCAGCGTGCGGGCCATCGCGCGCGCCTCCGCACGCGTGCCGACGGTGGTGACGACGACGATGAAGCGCGCATCGTTCATGGCTGCATCCTCCGCGAGCAAGGCACTCTAGAGCCGCCGTTCGCCGGACGCCATGCCCAGGGCCTTTGCCGGCGCCGGACAATCCGCCGGTGCTGCCCGACGACCAGCTGGCCCTGTTCGGCGAGCTCCCCGAGAACGCCGGCCCGGCCCTGCCCGACGGCTGGGCCTACCGGCCCGAGTTCATCGACACCGCCGAGGAAGCGGCGCTGCTCGAGATGATCGCGACACTGCCGCTGCAGGAGGCCCGCTACAAGGGCTACACGGCGCGGCGCCGGGTCGCCGGCTTCGGGCTGTCGTACGACTCCGATGCGCAGCGTCCGCGCGCCGCGCCGGACATGCCGATCGAGTTCGCTGCGCTGCGCGAGCGCGCCGCCGCCTGGATCGAGGTCGCGGCCGACGCGCTCACGAGCGTGCTCGTCGCCGAGTACCGGCCGGGCGTGCCGCTCGGCTGGCACCGCGACGCGCCGGTCTTCGAGACCGTCGTCGGCATCTCGCTCGCGGGCACGGCCCGGATGCGCTTTCGCCGCTATCCGCCGCTGCAGCCGAAGAAGGCCGACGTGCTGTCGCTCGAGCTGGCGCCGCGCTCGGCCTACGTGCTGCGCGCCGAGGCGCGCTGGGGCTGGCAGCACAGCGTCGCGCCGACGCCCCAGCTGCGCTACTCGATCACCTTCCGCACGGCGAGAATGGGCCGATGACCGCGCCCGTCAAGCCGCGCCGTGCACCGGCCGACCCGCAGAAGTTCCGCGTGCACGTGCAGCCGAGCCGCATCGACGGCCAGGGGGTCTTCGCTGCCGAGGCCATTCCGCCGCGGCGCAAGATCGGCGAGATCCGCGGCGAGCCGATCAGCGTCCGCGAGGCGCGGCGGCGCGCCCGCACGCTGGCCCGGATCATGATCGTCGAGACCAGCGAGCGGCGGGCGATCGACGCCTCCGCATCGGCCGACCCGCTCCGCTTCACCAACCACTCGTGCGCACCGAACGCGGTGCTGCGCATCCGCCAGGGCCGGGTCGAGATCTACGCCATGCGCGCCATCGCCGCCGGCGAAGAGCTCACGGTCGACTACGGCGAATCGCACCACGAAGGCCGGCTGGCCTGTCGCTGCGGCGCGCCGCGCTGCGCCGGCCGGCTGTGACCGTCGACGCCGGCGCGTCTGCGCCTCAATGGACCAGCCAGCCACGGCCACGACTCGAGCGGCGCCAGGGGCATTGCTGGCATCATCCGCAGCGATGAACGAGGCTACCGCCCTGCCCGGCACGGTGCTGTGGACGCGGGCCCTGGCGGTCGTCGCGACGCTGGCCCTCATCGCTCTCGGACTGGCCTGGGAGCTCGTTCTCGCACCCACCGGGCGCGGCACCCTCGCGCTCAAGGTCCTGCCCCTGCTGCTGCCCTTGCCGGGACTCTGGCGCATGCGCCTCTACACGTATCGATGGGTCAGCCTGTTCGTCTGGCTGTACGTCGCCGAAGGCGCCGTGCGCGCCGCGAGCGACCGCGGCATCGGCGCGGGCTTGGCCGCGCTCGAGCTGGCACTGGCGCTGGCCCTCTTCACGGCCTGCGCGCTGCACGTGCGGGCCCGCCTGCGCGGAGCACACCGACCATGACGACGCTCGTCGAGTCGCTGCGCGCCGCGGTCGGCCCGGCCCAGGTGCTGACCGAGGGCGATCTGTCGGCGTGGGAGGTCGACTGGCGCAAGCGCTTCCACGGCCGCGCGCTGGCCGTCGTGCGGCCGGCGACGACCGCCGAGGTGGCGGCCGTCGTCGCCGCCTGCCGCGCCGCAGGCGTGGCCATCGTGCCGCAAGGCGGCAACACCGGGCTCGTCGGCGGCTCGGTGCCGGACGCGAGCGGCGCGCAGGTGCTCCTGTCGCTGGCGCGGATGAAGCGCATCCGCGCCGTCGACGCGGCGAACCTGACGCTCACCGCCGAAGCGGGCTGCGTGCTGCAGGAAGTCCAGGCGACGGCTGCGCAGCACGGCCTGCTGTTCCCGCTCAGCCTCGCCGCGCAGGGCAGCTGCACCATCGGCGGCAACCTCGCGACCAACGCCGGCGGCACCCAGGTCCTGCGCTACGGCAACGCGCGCGAGCTCTGCCTCGGGCTCGAGGTCGTCACCGCCGACGGACGGGTCTGGGACGGCCTGAGCGGGCTGCGCAAGGACAACACCGGCTACGACCTGCGCAACCTCCTCATCGGCAGCGAGGGGACGCTCGGGATCATCACCGCGGCCACCCTGAAGCTCCATCCGCGCCCGGCGGCGGTGATGACGGCGATGGCGTCGCTGCCGTCGCTGCAGGCCGCCGTCGACCTGCTGTCGCTCGCGCACGAGCGGCTCGGCCCCGGCCTCACCGGCTTCGAGGCGATGAACGCGCTCTCGCTCGACCTCGTCCGCAAGCACTTCCGCGACGTGCGCCAGCCGCTGCCGCCGGCGCCGTGGACGGTGCTGGTCGAGCAGTCCGACGCGGAGAGCGAGGCGCACGCGTCGGCGGCGCTGGAGTCGCTGCTCACGGCTGCGCTGGAGCGCGGCCTCATTGACGACGCGGCCATCGCCGCCAGCCTGGAGCACGCCCAGGCGATGTGGCAGATCCGCGAGTCGATCCCGCTCGCGCAGAACGCCGAGGGGCAGAACATCAAGCACGACATCGCCCTGCCCGCCTCGGCGATCGTCGAGTTCGTCGCCTCGACCGATGCCGCCCTGACCCAGGCGTTTCCGGGCGTCCGGCTGGTCGACTTCGGCCACCTCGGCGACGGCAACCTGCACTACAACGTGCAGGGTCCCGAGAACGAGCCGGCGAGCGACTTCCTGCACCGCTGCGAGCACGACATCCACGCCCTGGTGTACGACGCCGTGACGGCGCGCGGCGGCTCGGTGTCCGCCGAGCACGGCATCGGCATGCTGAAGCGCGACGAGCTCGCCTCGCGCAAGTCGCCGGTCGCCCTCGACATGATGCGCGCCATCAAGCGCGCGCTCGACCCCGACGACGTGCTGAATCCCGGCCGCGTCCTGGCGATGTCGCCGCCGCGTTCGTGACCAGCCATTCGGTGAAGTCGCGGATCTCGGGGCGCGCCGCCGAGGTCGGCGCGACCAGCATGTAGTAGCTGCGCGGCGAGACCACGCTCTCGCTGAAGGGAGCGACGAGCTTGCGGCTCTTCAGGTGGCTTTCGATCAGCGGCACGCGGCCGAGGGCGATGCCCTGGCCGGCGAGCGCCGCGGAGATCAGCTGGTCGTACGACGAGAAGTGGAGCACGCCCGCCGGCTGCAGCTCGGCCAGGCCCATGGCGTGCAGCCAGAGATCCCAGTCCTGCAGCTGGTTCTTGCCGTCCGGCTCCATCCGCAGCAGCGTGTGGCCGACCAGGTCGGCGGGGCGCGCGAGCGGCGGATGCGACGGGCCGCGCAGGCGCGGGCTGCAGACCGGGAAGGCCGTCTCGCCGAACAGGCGCACGCCCTGGCCGCCGGCGGCGGCCGCCGACTGGTAGCGCACCGCGACGTCGACGCCGCCGCGCTCGAGGCTCGCCAGCGCGTTCCCGGCCGAGATGCGGACGTCGACGCCCGGGTGCGCGGCGACGAAGGTGGCCAGCCGAGGGATCAGCCACAGGCCGGCGAAGCCCGGCGTCGTCGTGACCACGACGGTCCTGACGCGCTCGACCTCGGTGAGCTCGCGGGTCGCGCGATCGAGCCGCGTCAGCGCCTCCGCGACCGCCGCGTACAGGATCCTGCCCTCGTCGGTGAGGGCCAGCGCACGGTGCAGGCGACGAAACAGGACGACGCCGAGACGACCCTCGAGTGCCTGGATCTGCCGGCTCACCGCCGACTGCGTCAGCGCGATCTCCTCGCCGGCGCGGGTGAAGCTGAGATGCCGCGCCGCCGCCTCGAAGGCGGCCAGCAGCTCGAGCGGCGGCAGCTCGAAGAAGCGCCGCCTGGGCCCGCCGTCACGCATGCGCTTCGTGCATGCTAAGCATTCGGAATGAACGTTTGAAGCCGTGCACGTTCCGGCGAATACTCGACTCCGAGGGCGACGGAGGTGACATCCGAAGTGGCTCTCGACGCATGCATGATGATCATGCTACCGGAGAAACGTGATGAACAACGACCTGCTTCTCGGCGTCTCGAACCTCGGCAAGGGCAAGATCCGGCGCGTGGCCCGCCCGCTCGGGCGCCGCGTCGAATGCGTCAGCGGCGTCCTCTGGGTGACCCAGGACGGCGACCGCCGCGACATCATCCTCGAGCCCGGCGACGCCTTCGACTTCGACCGCAGCGAGGGCGTGCTGATCAGCGCCCTGCAGGATTCCCGCTACCTGCTACTCGACGGCGGCCGCACGCATCACTGAACCGGGCCCTTGAGGGCGTCGGGGATCGGCAAGGGCATGACCTCGATGCCCTCGTCGCGGAGCGCCTCGGCGTCCTCGCGCGAGGCGCGGCCGCGGATGCCGCGCTCCTCGACCTCGCCGTAGTGGATGCGGCGAGCTTCCTCGGGGAATCGCTCGCCGACGTCCTCCGTCGAGGTCATGACGTGGCGAACGGCCCGCAGCCATTGCGACTGCAAGGTCAACTCGGTGCTGGGCTGCGGCGCTGCCGACGGCGCCGGTGCGCTGTGCCGCCTGACGTTGAGACGCGGCGCGCTCGGCAGCCGGACCGCCTCGGTATCGCCGCAGATCGGGCAGGCGACGGCGGCACGTTCGGCCTGCTCGGCGAAGTCCTCCTCCGACGCGAACCAGCCTTCGTACCGATGTTGCTGGCCGCAGCGCAGGTTCAGGACCTTCATGGCCGCATTATCGGCATCGGGCGCTCGAACGCCATGCCGCTCGGGGGGATGCGACGCTCAGACGCGCCGCCATTCGAGCGGCCAGCGGCCGGCGCGCCAGTTCTGCAGCCAGAGCAGGCCGACGAGCGTCTTGGCGTCGGTCAGGCGCCCGTCCCGGGCGGCGGCTTCCAGCTCCTCGACGCTGGCCTCGAAGACGTCGAGGAACTCGCCGGCGTCGAGCTGGCGCTCGCCACGCTGCAGGCCGCGGGCGAACCAGACCTCGATGATCTCGTCGGAGTAGGCGATGGCGTTGTGCGTGGCGCCGGCGCGCGCCCATTCGGAGGCACGGTAGCCGGTCTCCTCGGCGAGCTCGCGCACGGCGCACGACAGCACCGGCTCGGCGGCCTCGAGCTTGCCGGCCGGGAACTCCAGCATCGCCTTCTTCATGGGATAGCGCCACTGGCGCTCCACGACCACGCGCCCGTCGTCGAGCAGCGGAACGATCATCACCGCGCCGGGGTGGACGATGTACTCGCGGCGCGCGCTCGAGCCGTCCGGCAGGCCGACGCGATCCTGGCGGACGTCGAGGAAGGCGCCGCGCCAGACGGAGATCGACTCGAGCGTCGTCTCGCGCAGATGCGGCATCTCCGCATCGCCGGCGGCTGCACCGGGGTGCGCGCCGGTCGCGCGCTCGGGAACGTTCATGTCGCGAACATCTGGACGATGGCCTGGGCGCACAGCTGCATGAGGCCGCCGGGCAGGATGCCGAGCAGCAGGACGGCGGCACCGTTCAACGACAGCATGATGCGGACGTCGCTGCGGCCGCCGAGGAGGTGCGTGTCGACCGGCTCGTCGAAGTACATGACCTTGACGACCCGCAGGTAGTAGAAGGCGCCCAGCAGCGACAGCACGACAGCGGTGACGGCGAGCCAGATCATCGCTGCATCGTTGGTCGAGACGAGCGCCTGCAGGACGGCCAGCTTGGCGTAGAAGCCGACCGTCGGCGGGATGCCGGCCAGCGAGAACATGAAGACGGCCATGACGCCGGCGAACCAGGGGCTCCGCCGCGCCAGCCCGCGGAAGTCGTCGATGCGCTCGGCCTCGTGCCCGGCGCGCGAGAGCAGCATGATCATGCCGAAGGTGCCGAGCGTGGTGAGCACGTCGGTGACCACGTAGAACATCGCCGAGCTGTAGGCGTTGCCGGCGGAAACGGTGTTGCCGCTGACGACGCCGGGGATCAGCCCGAGCAGCATGAAGCCGATCTGGGCGATCGTCGAATAGGCCAGCATGCGCTTGATGTTGGTCTGCGCGATCGCCGCCAGGTTGCCGAGCAGCATCGACCCCACCGAGATCACCACCAGCATCTGCTGCCAGTCGATGGCCAGGCCGATCATGCCCTCCACGAGCAGGCGGATCGTGATGGCGAAGGCGGCGAGCTTCGGGGCGCCGCCGACCAGCAGCGTCACCGCCGTCGGCGCGCCCTGGTAGACGTCGGGCACCCACATGTGGAAGGGCACGGCGCCGAGCTTGAAGGCGAGCCCGGCGACGACGAAGACGATGCCGAGGATCAGCACCGAGCGCTCGATGCGGCCGGTGCCGATCGCCTTGAAGACCTCGTTGATGTCGAGCGAGCCGGTGGCGCCGTACATCATCGACAGGCCGTAGAGCAGGAACCCGCTCGCCAGGGCGCCGAGCACGAAGTACTTCATCCCCGCCTCGGTGGCTCCGGTGTCGTCGCGGCGCATCGCGACGACGGCATAGAGCGACAGCGACATCAGCTCGAGGCCGAGATAGACGACCAGGAAGTTGTTGGCGGCGAGCATCACCAGGATGCCGAGGAGCGAGAACATCGACAGCGTGAACAGCTCGCCCTTGAGCATGTCGCGCTCGGCCGCGTAGGGCCGGGCGTACACCAGCGTGACCATCATCGCCAGCGTCGCGAAGAGGCCGAGCAGGTGGCCCATCGGATCGGCGACGACCATGCGCTCCATGGCGTAGAGCGTGAAGCCCTGGTCGAAGTACCAGAGCTGCAGCGCCGCGACGGCGAACAGCGACGCCTGGGTCAGGCAGTAGGTGACGATGCGGTCGCGCCCGGGTGCCCACAGGTCGACCAGGGCGACGACGCAGGCCATGGTCAGCAGGACGATCTCAGGGAGGACGGCTAGCCAGTTCATGTCGCGGGCGATGCCTCAGTTGGCCAGCTTGGACACCGAGACGTGCCGCAGCAGCTCGACGACGGAGGCGTGCATGACGTCGGTGAAGGGCTTCGGATACAGGCCCATGGCGAGCACGGCCAGGGCCAGGATGCCGAGCATGGCGAACTCGCGGCCGTTGAGGTCGGTCAGCGCCCGGACCTCGTCGTTGGCGATGGCGCCGAAATAGACGCGCTTGACCATCCACAGCGTGTACGCCGCGCCCCAGATCAGGGTCGTCGCCGCCAGGGCGGCGATCCAGAAGTTCACCTTCACCGTGCCCAGGATCACCATCCACTCGCCGACGAACCCCGCCGTGCCCGGCAGGCCGCAGTTCGCCATGGCGAAGAAGACCGCCAGCGCGGCGAACTTCGGCATCGTATTGACGACGCCGCCGTAGGCCGCGATGTCGCGGGAGTGGACGCGGTCGTAGAGGACGCCGATGCACAGGAACATGGCTCCGGAGACGAAGCCGTGCGAGATCATCTGCACGATCGCGCCCGAGGTGCTCAGCTCGTTGAACATGAAGAAGCCGAGCGTCACGAAGCCCATGTGCGCGATCGACGAGTAGGCGACCAGCTTCTTCATGTCGGTCTGCACCAGGGCGACCAGGCCGATGTAGATGACGGCGATCAGCGACAGCGCGACGATGAACCAGGCCCATCGCTGGCTGGCGTCCGGCGTGATGGGCAGCGAGAAGCGCAGGAAGCCGTAGGCGCCGAGCTTCAGCATGATCGCGGCCAGCACCACCGAGCCGCCCGTCGGCGCCTCGACGTGGGCGTCGGGCAGCCAGGTGTGCACCGGCCACATCGGCACCTTGACGGCGAAGGCCAGGAAGAAGGCGAAGAAGAGCAGCACCTGCGCGTCGAGCGCCAGCGGCAGCCGGTGCCAGGCCAGGATGTCGAAGCTGCCGCCCGACTTGTAGTACAGGTAGATCAGCGCCACCAGCATGAGCAGCGAGCCGGCCAGCGTGTAGAGGAAGAACTTGAAGGCGGCGTAGACGCGCCGCGGGCCACCCCACACGCCGATGATCAGGTACATCGGGATCAGCGTCGCCTCGAAGAAGACGTAGAAGAGCAGCCCGTCGAGCGCCGAGAACACGCCGACGAGCAGGCCCGAGAGGATCAGGAACGCGCCCATGTACTGGTTGACGCGCTCCGTGATCACCTGCCACGCCGACACCACGACGATCACGGTGATGAACGCGGTGAGCAGCACGAACCACACCGACAGGCCGTCGACGCCGAGGTGGTACCAGACGTTGAAGCGGCCGATCCACGGCTGCCGCTCGGTGAACTGCATGGCCGCCGTCGCGGTGTTGAAGCCGGTGATCAGCGGCAGGGTCACCAGGAAGCTGGCGACGGACGCGATCAGGGCGCCCCAGCGCACGGCCGCGGCACGCTCGTCCTTGCCGAAGGCCAGGAGGAGAACGCCGGAGACGATGGGCAGCCAGATCGCGAGGCTGAGCAAGGGCATGTTCTTGTTGTTCGGTGCGCCGCTCAGCGGCCGAAGGGTTGGGCGAGGAAGGGCCAGAGCTGCCAGGTCATGAGGCCGATCACGCCGACGATCATGAACAAGGCATACCAGTACAGATAGCCGCTCTGCAGCCGGCGCGCCAGCCGGGCGATGCCGCCGATGCCGCGCGCCGAGCCGTCGATGAGCACGCCGTCGATGACGCCGACGTCGCCGCCTTTCCAGAGGCCGGTGCCGGCGGCCCGCGCACCGCGTGAAAGGACGTGCTCGTTGAACCAGTCCATGTAGTACTTGTTGTCGAGCACCCGGTAGACCCCGGAGAAGCGGCGCCTGATCGCGTCCGGGATGCCCGGCCGCTTCAGGTACAGGAACCAGGCGAGCGCGACGCCGCCGAACGCGAGCCAGAACACCGGGCCCGTGAACGCGTGCAGCGCGAAGGCGACCGGCCCGTGCCACTCGTTGGCCAGCTGCGACATCGCCGGATGGCGGTCGAGCAGGACGGTGATCGAGTCGCGGAAGAAGCCGCCGAAGATCATCGGGCCTTCGGTGAGGAAGCCGATGCCGACCGAGGGGATCGCCAGCAGGATCAGCGGGAAGGTCACCACCCAGGGCGACTCGTGCGGCGTCGCGTGGTCGTCGTGCCGGGCACCGGGCTCGGTCTTCGTGGCGTGCGCGGCGTCGTTGTGGTCGGCGTCGCCGTGGGCGGCGGCGTGCGTGTCGGCCGCGTGATGGTCGTCCTCGGGCGGGAACGGCTTGTCGCGGAACCGCTCCGGGCCGTGGAAGACGAGGAAGTACATCCGGAACGAGTAGAAGGCGGTGACGAACACGCCCGCGGAGACCGCGAGGTAGGCGAAGGTCGAGCCCCACAGGTTGCTCGCGTGGACGACCGAGATGATCGAGTCCTTCGAGTAGAAGCCGGCGAAGAACGGGGTGCCGATCAGGGCCAGCGAGCCGAGCAGCGCCGTGATCCAGGTGACCGGCATGTACTTGCGCAACCCGCCCATGTTGCGGATGTCCTGGTCGTGGTGCATGCCGATGATCACCGACCCCGCAGCCAGGAACAGCAGCGCCTTGAAGAAGGCGTGCGTCATCAGGTGAAAGATCGCCACCGGATAGGCCGAGACGCCGAGCGCCACCGTCATGTAGCCGAGCTGCGACAGCGTCGAGTAGGCCACGACGCGCTTGATGTCGTTCTGGATCACCCCCATGAAGCCCATGAAGAGCGCCGTCGTGGCACCGATCACGAGCACGAACGACAGCGCCGCGTCGGAGAGCTCGAACAGCGGCGACATGCGGGCGACCATGAAGATGCCGGCCGTGACCATCGTCGCCGCGTGGATCAGCGCCGAGATGGGCGTCGGGCCCTCCATCGAGTCGGGCAGCCAGACGTGCAGCGGGAACTGCGCGCTCTTGCCCATGGCGCCGATGAACAGGCAGATGCAGATCACGGTGATCAGCATCCAGTCGCTGCCCGGGAAGGTGAGCCGCGCCATCTCGCCGCCCTTGGCGAAGGCCTCCCCGTAGTTCAGCGTGCCGGTGTAGGCGACGATCAGGCCGATGCCGAGGATGAAGCCGAAGTCGCCGACACGGTTGACGATGAAGGCCTTCATGTTGGCGAAGATCGCCGTCGGCCGCGTGTACCAGAAGCCGATCAGGAGGTAGGAGACCAGGCCCACCGCTTCCCAGCCGAAGAAGAGCTGCAGGAAGTTGTTGCTCATGACCAGCATGAGCATCGAGAAGGTGAAGAGCGAGATGTAGCTGAAGAAGCGCTGGTAGCCGGGGTCGTCGGCCATGTAGCCGACGGTGTAGATGTGGACCATCAGCGACACGAAGGTCACGACGCACATCATCAGCGCCGTCAGGCCATCGACGAGGAAGCCGATCTCCATCGTCAGGCCGCCGAGGCGCATCCACTCGTAGATCGTGCCGTTGAAGCGCGCCCCGTTCATCGCGACGTCCCACAGCACCCAGGCCGAGAGCACGAACGAGAGCGCGACGCCGAGGATGGTGACGACGTGCGCGCCGGTGCGGCCGACCTGGCGGCCGAAGAAGCCCGCGACAACGGCGCCGACCAGCGGCGCCGCGGGAATCGCCACGAGCAGGGTCGGCGAGAGGGCGGTGGCCATCGCGTCAGCCCTTCAGCGTGTCGAGCTCGTCGACGGCGATGGTCGAGCGGGTGCGGAACAGCACCACCAGGATCGCCAGGCCGATGGCCGATTCCGCGGCCGCGACGGTCAGGATGAAGAACACGAAGACCTGGCCGGCCATGTCGCCGAGGTAGTGCGAGAAGGCGACGAAGTTGAGGTTGACGGCGAGGAGCATCAGCTCGATGGCCATCAGCAGCACGATCAGGTTCTTGCGGTTGAGGAAGATGCCGATCACCGACAGTGCGAACAGGATCGCGCCCACCGAGAGGTAGTGACCGAGCGTCACCGGCCCGAGAGCCAGCGTCATCGCCGGTCTCCGACCGGCGGCTCGGCGGCGCTCGCCGGGTCGCGGGGAGCGGCTTCGGGCTTCATCGACACGATGCGGATCCGGTCGGCCTTCTTCGCCTTGACCTGCTCGGAAGGCGACAGGTGCTTCGAGTCCTTGCGGTCGCGCAGCGTGAGGGAGATGGCGGCGATGATCGCGACCAGGAGGATGACCGCGGCAATCTGCAAGGGGTAGAGATACCGGGTATAGACCTCGATGCCGAGCAGCTTGGTGTTGCCAAGCTTCGCCGCGGCGGCGGAGGCGGCGGGCGCGTCGACGACGTGGAATCCCGGGTACAGCACCGCCGCCATCTCGAGCGCGATGACGACGCCGACGAGGGCGGCGACGGGGAAGTGCTTCCAGAAGCCGGCCCGCAGGGAGCCGACGTCGACGTCGAGCATCATGACGACGAACAGGAACAGCACCATCACGGCGCCGACGTAGACGAGCACGAGGGCGATCGCCAGGAACTCGGCGCGCAGCAGCATCCAGATGCAGGCGGCGCTGAAGAACGCCAGCACCAGGTACAGCGCGGCGTAGACCGGGCTGCGCGCGGTGATGACGCGAAACGCCGCGAACAGCGTCACCGCCGAGAAGACGTAGAAGAGCGCGGTGGGGGTGTCCATGGAGGTGGGTCGCGGCTCGCCTCAGCGATATTTCGCGTCCGCCTCCCGCGATGCCGCGATCTCCTTCTCGTAGCGGTCGCCGACCGCCAGGAGCATGTCCTTGGTGAAGAAGAGGTCGCCCCGCTTCTCGCCGTGGTACTCGAGGATGTTCGTCTCGACGATCGAGTCGACCGGGCAGCTCTCCTCGCAGAAGCCGCAGAAGATGCACTTCGTGAGGTCGATGTCGTAACGCGTGGTGCGCCGCGAGCCGTCCTCCCGGACCTCGCTCTCGATGTTGATGCAGAGCGCCGGGCAGACCGCCTCGCACAGCTTGCAGGCGATGCAGCGCTCCTCGCCGTTCTCGTACCGGCGCAGGGCATGCAGGCCGCGGAAGCGCGGGCTGAGCGGGGTCTTCTCTTCCGGGTACTGGATCGTCACCTTCTTGGACAGGAAGTGACGCCCGGTGAGCCGCATGCCCTTGAAGAGCTCGGTGAGCATGAAGCTCGACAGGAAGTCCTTGATGGGAGATGCCGCAGCCATTCTCTCGGCTTTCATTTCCAGATGTTCCAGGGCGACTGCATGACGAGGCCGACGACGACCAGCCAGACCAGCGTGACGGGGATGAAGATCTTCCAGCCGAGCCGCATGATCTGGTCGTAGCGGAAGCGCGGGAAGGTGGCGCGGACCCACAGGAACATCGTCGCGATGACGAAGGTCTTGGCGAACAGCCAGAACCAGTCCCAGAACCACATCGACGCGACGATCCACTCCGGCGTGGCCATGCCGAACAGCGAGAACGAGATCGGCGCCATCCACCCGCCGAGGAACATGATCGACGCGAGCGCCGAGACCAGGATGATGTTGGCGTACTCGGCGAGGAAGAACATCGCGAACGACATCCCCGAGTACTCGACCATGTGGCCGGCGACGATCTCCGATTCGCCTTCGACGACGTCGAACGGCGCCCGGTTGGTCTCGGCGATGCCGGCGATCACGTAGACGACGAAGATCGGCAGCAGGGGCAGCCAGTTCCAGCTGAGGAAGTTGACGCCGTAGCCGGCGAAGATGCCGCGCGCCTGGCCGGTCACGATGTCGGTCATGTTCAGGCTGGCCGACACCATCAGCACCACGACCAGCGCGAAGCCCATCGCGATCTCGTAGCTCACCATCTGGGCCGAGGCGCGCATCGCGCCGAGGAAGGCGTACTTCGAGTTCGAGGCCCAGCCGGCGATGATGACGCCGTACACCTCGAGCGACATGATCGCCATGATGAAGAGCAGGCCGGCGTTGATGTTGGCGAGGGCGCGGTCGGGCCCGAACGGCACGACGGCCCAGGCGGCGAGCGCCGGCATGATCGTCATGATCGGACCGAGGAAGAAGAGGCCGCGGTTCGCCGCCGTCGGGACGATGATCTCCTTGAAGATCAGCTTCACGGCGTCGGCGATCGGCTGCAGCAGGCCGAGCGGGCCGACCCGGTTCGGCCCGGGCCGGATCTGGCTCCAGCCGATCGCCTTGCGCTCCCACAGCGTCAGATAGGCGACGCAGAGCATCAGCGGCAAGACCAGGGCGCCGATCTTGGCGACCGTCCACATCACGGGCCAGGCGCCACCGAAGGTGGAGCTGCCGAAGGTCGTGATGGCGTCGAAGTTCACGGCAGGTCGCGCGATCAGTGGGCCGGCGCCTGCCGGACGGCATGACGGGTGTCGGGTGCCGCGGCGGCACCGGCCGGCTCGGCCGCAATCTCGACCGGCCCGAACATCGGCCCGAGCGCCGCCGTGAGCGGATGGGCCGCCGCAACGCGGATGACGTTGGAAGCGAGCGAGGGATCGACATGGGCCGCGAGAACCACCGACGACGACCCCTGCGTGACGCGGACCAACGACCCTTCGCCGATGCCGCGCTCGGCCGCCAGCTCGCTCGGGATGCCGGCGCGCGGCGGCCGGGCATCGGCCGTCAGCTGCAGCGGCTTCGAGCGGCGCACGAGCGGATCGGCCGCATGGATCGGCACGTCGGCGATGCGCTCGAGCGCGCTCGAGGTGCCCGCCGGCGCGCTGCTCGTGGCCGCCTTCGCGGCGGATGTCCCTCCGGCCGCGAGCCGGCCCGGAACGGCCGCCACGTCGCCCAAGGCCTCGGCGCGGACCTCGTCCGCGGTCTCGAAGGCGAAGCCGGCCAGCCCGAGCAGGTTGCCGAGCACGCGGAGCACCTTCCACGCAGGACGCGCTTCGCCGAGCGGCTTGACGACGCCACGGAAGCTCTGCACCCGCCCTTCGGCACTGACGAAGGTTCCGGCGGTCTCGGTGAACGGCGAGACGGGCAGCAGCACGTCGGGGCGGTCGTCGCCCGGCGCGGGCTTGAACGCGCTGAGCGACACGACCATCTCGGCCTTGGCGAGCGCGGCGGTGGCCGTGACCGGATCGGCGCAGTCGAGGCTCGGGTCGACGTTGAGGAGCACGCAGGCCTTCAGCGGCGCGTCGGCGGCGAGCATCCGGCTGGCGTCGAGACCTCCGGCCGCCGGGCGCGCGTTCACGAGCTCGGCGCCGACGCTGTTGGCGCCATCGACGAGCCAGCCGAAGCTCGCCCCGGTCTGCTCGGCGATCCAGCGCCCGAGCCGCTCGAGGACGGCGACCTCGGGGTGCTGCGCCGCGCTGCTACCGAGGAGGACCGCCTTGCGCTCGCCGCTCAGGAGCGCCGCGGCGATGGCTCGCGCCTCGTCGCTCTCCCGACCTTCGGCAGGTGCCGGCACGCCCCTGGCCGCGGCGACCGCGCCGGCGATGTCGGCGAGCGCCTGCGGCCAGGCGCTCGGCGCGACCGCCAGACTGGGCCCCATCGCCATCAGCCAGTCGTCGCGCAGCGCGTGCACGCTCATCACCTTGGCGCCGCGCTTGGCCGCGGCACGCAGGCGCACGGCGAGCAGCGGCAGGTCCTTGCGCAGGAACGATCCGACGACGAGCACCCGCTGCAGTTCCGAAAGCGATGCGATCGGCCGGCCGAGCCAGCGGATCGGCCCACCCGGCGGCTGCGGCGCCGCTTCGCGCAGGCGGGTGTCGACGTTGTCGCTGCCGAGGCCACGCACGAGCTTGGCGAGCAGATGCAGTTCCTCGGCCGTGCTCATGGGGTGCGCGAGGGCGCCGACGCTCTGCGGGCCGTGCTCGACGGCGATCTGCGTCAGGCCGCGCGCCACGTAGTCGAGGGCCGCCGTCCAGTCGACCGTCTTCCACTCGCCGCCCTGGCGGATCATCGGCTGCGTCAGGCGTTCCTCGGTGCCGAGCGCTTCGTAGGAGAAGCGGTCGCGGTCGCTGATCCAGCACTCGTTGACGCTCTCGTTCTCGAGCGGCAGAACGCGCATGACGCGCGCGCCCTTGACCTGGACCAGCAGGTTGGTGCCGACCGAGTCGTGCGGGCTCACGCTCTTGCGCCGCGACAGCTCCCAGTTGCGGGCGCGAAAGCGGAACGGCTTGCTCAGCAGTGCGCCGACCGGGCACAGGTCGATCATGTTGCCGGAGAGCTCGGAGTCGACGGTGTCGCCGGCGACGGTGGTGATCTCCGAGTGCTCGCCCCGGTTGATCATGCCGAGCTCCATCACGCCGGCGACCTCGATGCCGAAGCGGACGCAGCGCGTGCAGTGGATGCAGCGGTTCATCTCCTGCATGGAGATGAGCGGGCCGACATCCTTCGGGTACACCACCCGCTTGTCTTCGTCGTAGCGCGAGGTGGATGCGCCGTAGCCGACGGCGAGGTCCTGCAGCTGGCACTCCCCGCCCTGGTCGCAGATGGGGCAGTCGAGGGGGTGGTTGATGAGCAGGAACTCCATCACCCCCTGCTGCGCGTTGATCGCCTTGTCGCTGCGCGTGCGGACGATCATGCCCTGCGTGACGGGCGTGGCGCAGGCCGGCATCGGCTTGGGCGCCTTCTCGATATCGACCAGGCACATCCGGCAGTTGGCCGCGATGCTCAGCTTCTTGTGATAGCAGAAGTGCGGGATGTAGGTGCCCGCGGCGTCGGCAGCATGCATGACCATGCTGCCCTCCGGCACCGACACCTTCTTGCCGTCGAGGTCGATCTCGATCATCGCGACACCTTCTCGAGCGGGCCGCCCTTCGGCGCTCCCGGGTGCAGCCCGTACTGCAGGCTCGCCGCGGCGGCCGTGAGCTCCGGATGCAAGGTCTTGGCCGGGCCGATCAGGCGTGCGTCGGGCGGCGTCTCGCGCTGCTCGATGAGGGCGATGAACTCGTCCTTGAAGTGCTTGATCATGGCCCGCACGGGCATCGCCGCGGCATCGCCGAGCGCGCAGATCGTCCGGCCCTGGATGTTGTCGGAGACGGAATTCAACAGCTCGATGTCGGCGAGGCGCCCCTGGCCCTGGGTGATGCGTTCGATCATGCGGTACAGCCAGCCCGTTCCCTCGCGGCAGGGCGTGCACTGGCCGCAGCTTTCGTGCATGTAGAAGTACGAGAGGCGGAGCAGCGAGTGGACCATCGAGCGCGAGTCGTCCATCACGATCACCGCGCCCGAACCGAGCATCGACCCGGCCTTGGCGATGGAGTCGTAGTCCATCGTCACCTCGTTCATGATCGCCGCCGGCAGCACCGGCGCCGACGAGCCGCCCGGGATCACCGCCTTCAGGCTGCGCCCTTCCGGCACGCCGCCGGCGAGCTCGAGCAGCTTCGTGAACGGCGTGCCCAGCGGCACCTCGTAGTTGCCGGGCTTCTGCACGTCGCCGACCACGGAGAAGATCTTGGTGCCGCCGTTGTTCGGCTTGCCGACCTCGAGATAGGCGGTTCCGCCATTGAGGATGATCCACGGCACCGCGGCGAAGGTCTCGGTGTTGTTGATCGTGGTCGGCTTGCCGTAGAGGCCGAAGCTCGCCGGAAACGGCGGCTTAAAGCGCGGCTGGCCCTTCTTGCCCTCGAGCGACTCGAGCAGCGCCGTCTCCTCGCCGCAGATGTAGGCGCCGAAGCCGTGGCAGGCGTGCAGCTGGAAGCTCCAGCTCGAGCCGAGCAGGTTGTCGCCCAGGTAGCCGGCGGCCCGCGCTTCCTCGAGGGCTTCCTCGAAGCGCTCGTAGACCTCAAAGATCTCGCCGTGGATGTAGTTGTAGCCGACCGCCGTGCCCATGGCGTACGCGGCGATGATCATCCCCTCGATGACCATGTGCGGGTTGAACATCAGGAGGTCGCGGTCCTTGCAGGTCCCCGGCTCGCCCTCGTCGGAATTGCAGACCAGGTACTTCGGGCCGGGAAACTGGCGCGGCATGAAGCTCCACTTCAGCCCGGTCGGGAAGCCCGCGCCGCCGCGACCGCGCAGGCCGGACGCCTTCACCTCGGCGATGACCTGCTCCGGCGTCATGCCCTTGCCTTCGCCCTGCTCGAGGATCTTCTCGACCGCCTTGTAGCCGCCGCGCGCCTTGTAGTCGCCGATGCGCCAGTTCGTGCCGTCGAGGCCGGCGTAGATCTGCGGCTCGATGTGGCGGCCGTGAAAGCAGGTCTCCCGGCCGGTGGCCTGGAAGCGGGAAAGATCGAGGGTCGGTGTCATGTCGCGTTCGCCGGCGTGGCGTGGCGGAGCGTGGCGACCAGCTCGTCGAGCCGGTCGTCGCTCATGAAGCTCAGCATCTGCCGGTCGTTGACTAGCATGACCGGCGCGTCGGCACAGGCGCCGAGGCACTCGGCCTTCTGCACGGTGAAGGCGCCGTCGCTCGTCGTGCCGCCTTCCTCCACGTGGAGGCTGCTGCACAGATGTTCAAGCGCGTGCTGGCCGCCGCGCAGCTGGCACGGCAGGTTGGTGCAGACGTTCAGCTTGAAGCGGCCGACCGGCTTCTGGTTGTACATGTTGTAGAAGGTCGTCACCTCGTGCACGGCGATGACCGGCATGCCGAGCGCTTCGGCGACCAGCGCCTCGTCCTCGGGAGAGACGAAGCCGTGCTCCTTCTGCAGCACGGCGAGGCACGCGATCACCGCCGACGCCTTGTGCTCGGCCGGGTACTTGGCGATCTCCCGCTCGAAGCGGCGTGCCGCGTCCTCGGAGAGCAGGGCCTGCACGGGGGCCGGCGCGTTCATCGATCGATCTCTCCGAAGACGATGTCCATCGTGCCGATGATCGCGACGGCGTCGGCGATCATGTGGCCGCGCGCCAGCTCGTCGAGCGCGGCGAGGTGCGGGAAGCCGGGGGCGCGGATCTTCAGCCGGTACGGCTTGTTGGCGCCGTCGCTGACGATGTAGACGCCGAACTCGCCCTTGGGCCCCTCGACGGCCGCGTAGGCCTCGCCCTCGGGCACGCGGAAGCCTTCGGTGAACAGCTTGAAGTGGTGGATGAGGTCTTCCATGCCCGACTTCATGTCGAGGCGGGATGGCGGCGCCACCTTGTGGTTGCCGGTGATCACCGGGCCTGGGTTGGCGCGCAGCCAGTCGATGCACTGCCGGATGATCCGGTTGGACTGCCGCATCTCCTCGACCCGGATCAGGTAGCGGTCGTAGGTGTCGCCGTTGACGCCGAGCGGGACGTCGAAGTCGACGCGGTCGTAGACGTCGTAGGGCTGGTGCTTGCGCAGGTCCCACAGCACGCCGGAGCCGCGCAGCATCGGGCCGGTGAAGCCGAGGTTGATCGCGCGCTCGGGCGTGACGACGCCGATGCCAACCGTGCGCTGCTTCCAGATGCGATTGTCGGTGAGGAGGGTCTCGTACTCGTCGACCTTGGCCGGGAAGCGCTGCACGAAGTCGTCGATGAAGTCGAGCAGCGAGCCCTGCCGGTTCTCGTTGAGCTCGCGCGTCGCCTTGGCGCCGCGGATCTTCGACTCGCGGTACTGCGGCATGGTGTCGGGCAGGTCGCGATAGACGCCGCCCGGCCGGAAGTAGGCCGCGTGCATGCGGGCGCCCGAGGCGGCCTCGTACATGTCGAAGAGGTCCTCGCGCTCGCGGAAGCAGTAGATGAAGATGTTCATCGCGCCGCAGTCGAGGCCGTGCGCGCCGAGCCACATCAGGTGGTTCATCAGCCGCGTGATCTCGGCGTACATCACGCGGATGTACTGGGCCCGGATCGGCACGTCGACGCCCAGCAGCTTCTCGATGGCCAGGCAGTAGCCGTGCTCGTTGCACATCATCGAGACATAGTCCAGCCGGTCCATGTACGGGAGCGACTGGATGTACGTGCGGGTCTCAGCGAGCTTCTCGGTCGCGCGATGGAGCAGCCCGATGTGCGGGTCGGCGCGCTGGATCACCTCGCCGTCGAGCTCGAGGACGAGCCGGAGCACCCCGTGCGCAGCCGGATGCTGCGGACCGAAGTTCAGCGTGTAGTTCTTGATATCGGCCATCTAGTGGAGGCCGCCGTAGTTGTCTTCGCGGATGACGCGCGGAACGATCTCGCGCGGCTCGATGGTGATCGGCTGGTAGATGACGCGCTTCTGCTCGGGGTCGTAGCGCATCTCGACGTTGCCCGAGACCGGGAAGTCCTTGCGGAACGGATGGCCGATGAAGCCGTAGTCGGTGAGGATGCGGCGCAGGTCGAGGTGGCCATCGAAGATGATGCCGAAGAGGTCGAAGGCCTCGCGCTCGAACCAGTTGGCGGCGCTCCAGACCTCGGTGATCGACGCGATCTGCGGCACGTCGTCGTCGGGGCAGAACACCTTGAGGCGGACGCGCCAGTTCTTGCTGATCGACAGCAGGTGCGACACCACGCAGTAGCGCGGCCCTTCCCACGGTGCGTCGCGGTAGCTGGAATAGTCGACGCCGCACAGGTCCATCAGCTGCTCGAACCGGAGCGCCTCGTGATCGCGCAGGGTGCGGGCCACGTCGAGGTAATCGGCGTTGCCGACCGTGACGGTGAGCTCGCCATAGGCGCGCTCGAGCTTCTTCAGGCGCGAGCCGAGCTGCGCCGTCAGGGCTTCCTGCAGGACGTCCAGCGAATTCATGGCGGGGGCAGGGCTATCGGGCAATCGTCGTCTCGCGCCGGATCTTGGCCTGCAGCTGCAGCACGCCGTAGAGCAGCGCCTCGGCCGTCGGCGGGCAGCCGGGCACGTAGACGTCGACCGGCACGATGCGGTCGCAGCCGCGCACGACCGAGTAGCTGTAGTGGTAGTAGCCGCCGCCGTTGGCGCACGAGCCCATCGAGATGACCCAGCGCGGCTCGGCCATCTGGTCGTAGACCTTGCGCAGCGCCGGCGCCATCTTGTTGCAGAGCGTGCCGGCGACGATCATGAGATCGCTCTGGCGCGGACTCGGCCTGAAGAGCATGCCGAAACGGTCGATGTCGTAGCGCGCCGCGCCAGCATGCATCATCTCGACCGCGCAGCAGGCCAGGCCGAAGGTCATCGGCCACAGCGAGCCGGTCTTCGACCAGTTGATCACGGAGTCGAGGCTCGTGGCGACGAAGCCTTCCTTGAGTACGCCGTCGAGGCTCATGTCATTCCCAGTCCAGGGCGCCCTTCTTCCACTCGTAGATGAAGCCGACGACGAGAATCCCAAGGAAAAGCATCATGGCCCAGAACCCCGCCGGGCCGATCTCCTTCAGCGCCACGGCCCACGGAAACAGGAAGGCGATCTCCAGGTCGAAAAGGATGAAGAGGATGGCGACGAGGTAGTAGCGCACGTCGAACTTCATGCGCGCGTCCTCGAAGGCCTCGAAGCCGCATTCGTAAGGGGAGTTCTTGGCCTCGTCCGGACGCCGGGGGCCGAGAAGGAAACCGAGCACCTGCGGCGCCACGCCGACCGCCACCCCGACGAGGATGAAGAGGATGACCGGCAGGTAGGGGTCGAGAGTCATGCTGGTTCTGGTGCCGACGGCGAGACTCGAACTCGCACAGCTTTCGCCACTACCCCCTCAAGATAGCGTGTCTACCAATTTCACCACGTCGGCGGCGTTCGTCAGGGTGCTCGGCTGGCGTGAGGATGGGCTCGCCGGGCAACTGCGCATTCTACCTGCACGCCCTCGCGCACTCGGGCTCGGGGCGACTGCTGTCGGCTTGGCCGGCGCTGCGCCGCGGGCCCTATTTCTGCGGGATGGCACCGGCACCCGAGGCGCTCGGTGCGACAGGCGCGGCGGGGACGGCCGGCGCGACCGGCGCAGGCGCGCTTCCGCCCGATCCGGTCGGCACGGCAGGCGCGGCGCGCGGGATCTGTCCGGCGCCCGAGGCGGGCAGCAGCGGGGCCGATGCCCCGGCGGCGGGCCGGTCGAGGACGCTTCCCGTCGTCGCCCGCGGCCGATCGTGGGCGGTGTACGCCAGGGCGAGCGTGCAGAGGAAGAAGACGCCGGCGCAGACGGCCGTGGAGCGGGACAGGAAGTTCGCGCTGCCGGTCGCACCGAAGAGGCTTCCGGAGGCGCCGCTGCCGAACGACGCCCCCATGTCCGCGCCCTTGCCGTGCTGGATCAGGACCAGCCCGATCATCACCAGCGCCGTCACGATCTGCAGCGCCAGGACGAGATTCATGACCATGTTCATTTTTTGGATGCGGCTCCGTGAGGTCGGGCGCGGCTCAAGCCGCTGCCTGGCAGATGGCGATGAAGTCCGACGCCTTGAGCGAGGCGCCGCCGATCAGGCCGCCGTCGATGTCTGGCTCGGCAAAGAGCTGGGCGGCGTTGTCCGCCTTGACGCTGCCGCCGTAGAGCAGGCGAACGGCGCCGCCCTCCTGGCCGGCACGCGCACGCAGCGTCGACCGAAGCAAGCCGTGCACCGCCTGCGCCTGCTGCGGCGAGGCCGTCTTGCCGGTGCCGATCGCCCACACCGGCTCGTAGGCGACGACGCAGCCGGCCATGCGCTCGCCGAGACGCTCGATCGCCGCCGCCAGCTGACGCACGACGACCGACTCGGTCGCGCCCGCCTCCCTTTGGGCGAGAGTCTCGCCGACGCAGACGATGGGCACCAGGCCGTGTTCGAGGCATCTCTCGGCCTTGTCGGCGACCAGCGCGTCGCTTTCCCCGTGCAGGGCGCGGCGCTCGGAGTGGCCGACGATGACGAAGCTGCAACCGAACTCGGCCAGCATGGCCGCCGAGATCTCGCCGGTGAACGCACCGGACGCGTGTGGCGAGCAGTCCTGCGCGCCCCAGCGCACGGCGCTGCCCGCGAGTTCCGTGCCGACGTCGCCGAGATAGACGGCGGGCGGGCAGACGGCCACGTCGCAGCCGGCCAGGTCGGCGCCCTTCAGGCTCGACAGCAGCGCCGCGTTGGCCGCCCGGGCGCCGTTCATCTTCCAGTTGCCGACGACGAGCTTGCGACGGCTCGGGCCGACTGGGCCAGCCGGTGCTGCTACCACGCGAGCACCAGCTTGCCGATGTGGCGGTTCGACTCCATCAACGCGTGCGCCCGTGCGGCATCGGCCGCCGGGAACACCTCGTGGATCACGGGCTTCACGGTGCCGGCCTCGAGCCACGGCCAGACCGTGCGCTTCAGCGCCGCCGCGATGGCCGCCTTGAAGGCGACCGGCCGGGGCCGCAGCGTCGAGCCGCTGATCGTCAGGCGCTTGCGCAGCACCAGCCCGGCATCGACCTTGGAATCGATGCCGCCCTGGATGGCGATGATGACGATGCGGCCATCCTCGGCCAGGCACTTCAGCTCGCGCAGGACGTAGTCGCCGGCGACCATGTCGAGGACCACGTCGACACCCTTGCCGTCGGTCAGCCGAAGGACCTCGGCGCTGAAATCCTCGCTCCGGTAGTTGATCGCGTGGTCGGCACCGAGGGAGAGGCAGGCGCTCGCCTTTTCCTCCGAGCCGACAGTGACGATGACGTGTGCACCCCAGGCCTTGGCCAGCTGGATCGCCGTCACGCCGATGCCGCTGCTGCCGCCCTGCACCAGCAGCGTCTCGCCGGGCTGGAGCCGAGCGCGATCGAAGACGTTCGACCAGACGGTGAAGAAGGTCTCCGGCAGGCTCGCCGCCTCGATGTCGGTGAGCCGTGACGGCGTCGGCAGGCATTGGCCCACGGGAGCGACGCAATGCTCCGCGTAGCCTCCGCCCGCCACCAGCGCGCAGACGCGATCGCCGACGCGCAGGCCCGCCGCCTTCAGCGCGGCTTCGTCGCCGGCCTCGACCGCGCCCGCGACCTCCAGGCCGGGGAGGTCGGACGCGCCCGGCGGCACCGGATACAGGCCCTTCCTCTGCAGCACGTCGGGCCGGTTCACGCCCGACGCCGCGACGCGGATGAGCGCTTCCCCCGCGCCGGCCTCGGGCTTCGGCCGCTCGGTGAGCCGAAGCACCTCCGGCTTGCCGGGTGCCGTGATCTCGATCGCTTTCACTGCCGTGCCCGCGGCTAGTCGTGCATCGCGTGCTCGCGCGGCGGCGTGTCGCGATCGAGCAGGACCTTCATCGACAGCTTGACTCGACCCTTGTCGTCGGTCTCGAGCACCTTGACGCGGACGACCTGGCCTTCCTGCAGGAAGTCGGTGACCTTCTCGACCCGCTGATGCGCGATCTGGCTGATGTGCAGGAGGCCGTCCTTGCCAGGCAGCAGGTTCACCAGGGCCCCGAAGTCGAGGATCTTGGTGATGGCCCCCTCGTAGATCTTCCCGACCTCGACCTCGGCCGTGATCTCCTCGATGCGCTTGCGGGCAAAGGCCGCCTTCTCGGCATCTGTCGAGGCGATCGTGATCGTGCCGTCTTCGCCGATGTCGATCGTGCAGCCGGTCTCCTCGGTCAGCGCCCGGATCGTCGAGCCGCCCTTGCCGATCACGTCGCGGATCTTCTCGGGGTTGATCTTCATCGTGTAGAGGCGCGGCGCGAACTGCGACACCTCGGCCTTCGCTCCGCCGAGCGCTTCCTGCATCTTGCCGAGGATGTGCAGGCGGGCCTCCTTGGCCTGCGCCAGCGCCACCTGCATGATCTCCTTCGTGATCCCCTGGATCTTGATGTCCATCTGCAGCGCCGTGACGCCGGTCGTCGTACCCGCGACCTTGAAGTCCATGTCGCCGAGGTGATCCTCGTCGCCGAGGATGTCGGTCAGGACGGCGAAGCGGTTGCCTTCCTTGATCAGGCCCATGGCGATGCCGGCGACGTGCGCCTTGAGCGGCACGCCGGCGTCCATCAGCGCCAGGCAGCCGCCGCAGACCGACGCCATGGACGACGAGCCGTTCGACTCCGTGATCTCCGAGACGACGCGCATCGAGTACGGGAACTCGCCGCGGTCGGGCAGCACCGCCACGAGCGCGCGCTTGGCGAGCCGGCCGTGGCCGATCTCGCGCCGCTTCGGCGTGCCGACGCGGCCCGTCTCGCCGGTGGCGAACGGAGGCATGTTGTAGTGCAGCATGAAGTGCTCGCTGTACTCGCCGGCGAGCGCATCGATCTTCTGCGAGTCGCGGTCGGTGCCGAGCGTGGCCGCCACCAGCGCCTGCGTCTCGCCGCGGGTGAACAGCGACGAGCCGTGGACCCGCGGCAGCACGCCGTTGCGGATCTCGATGGGGCGCACCGTGCGGGTGTCGCGCCCGTCGATGCGCGGCTCGCCGGCGAGGATCTGGCTGCGAACGATCTTCGCCTCGATCTCGAACAGCAGGTTGTCGACCTTGATCGGGTCGTGCTCCACGCCAGCGGCAACGAGCGCCGCCTTGGCGGAGGCATACGCTTCGCGCGTGGCCTGCGTGCGCGCCTGCTTGAGGCGGATCTGGTAGGCGGCGCGGATGGCGCTTTCCGCCTGCGCCGTCACCCGTTCGATCAGGGCCTCGTCCTTGGCCGGCGGCTGCCAGTCCCAAGCCGGCTTGCCCGCGTCGCGGATCAGCTCGTTGATGGCAGCGATCGCGACGTTGCCCTGCTCATGGCCGAACACGACGCCGCCGAGCATGACCTCCTCGGTCAGCTGCCGGGCTTCAGATTCGACCATCAGCACCGCCGCCTGCGTGCCGGCGACGACGAGATCCATCTGCGTCTCGGCCATCTGGCTGCGCGTCGGATTGAGCACGTACTGGCCGTCGATGTAGCCGACGCGCGCCGCGCCGATCGGCCCGTTGAACGGAATGCCGGAGATGCCAAGCGCCGCGCTCGCGCCGATCAGGGCAGGGATGTCGGCGGCGATCTCGGGGTTCAGCGAGAGCACGTGAATGATCACCTGCACCTCGTTGTAGAAGTTCTCCGGGAAGAGCGGACGCAGCGGCCGGTCGATCAGCCGGGAGGTGAGCGTCTCGAGCTCGCTCGGGCGGCCTTCGCGCTTGAAGAAGCTGCCCGGGATCTTGCCGGCGGCATACGTCTTCTCGATGTAGTCGACGGTGAGCGGGAAGAAGTCCTGGCCCTGCTTGGCTTCCTTGCGCGCCACGACGGTGGCGAGCACCACGGTGTCCTCGATGCTGACGACCACGGCACCGCCCGACTGGCGGGCGATCTCGCCCGTCTCGAGGGTGACGGTCTGCTGGCCCCACTGGAAGCTCTTGGTGACCTTGTTGAAGATGCTCATGTCCGGTTCTCCTTTTCGTGTCGGGCGCCTTCGGGGCGGCGCCGATTCCCGGAACGCGGCTGGGGGCGAAATGCCATTCCAGGGGTGCTCGCCGACGGGCGCGAACATCGGTGGAATGACACAGCGTCGCCATCGCGGCCGCTCGTTCCCACGGCCGAGAGCCTGCCGGTCGATGCCGGTCGGGCTCGCGGCTCCTCGCGGCCTACTTGCGCAGGCCCAGCTTCTGGATCAGGGCCGTATAGCGCTCTGCGTCGGTGCCCTTCAGGTACGTCAGCAGGCTCTTGCGGCGGTTGACCATCTTCAGCAGGCCGCGCCGGCCGTGATGGTCTTTCAGGTGGGTCTTGAAGTGCGGCGTCAGCTCGTTGATGCGATCCGTGAGCAAGGCGACTTGCACCTCGGTCGATCCGGTATCCGCACCGCTTCGCGCGTGCGCCTTGACGATTTCCGCCTTGTGTTCGGGGCTGGCTGGCATCTCGTTTCCTGGGTGTGAAACCGAGCGCCCGCCGGGAGCGGTGCTGCGGTTTCGTGCTGGACTTGCGAGCACCGGTGAAACCGACCGGTGTCGTGCGGGGTCGCTGCAGGGGCAGCAAGCCGATGATTATAGGGGCACGTGCTGGGGCGAGCCGGCCACGCCCATGGGCTGCCCGGCGTCTTCGAGCGGCCACCGCGGGCGGACGTCGAAGGCGTAGCCGGCGGACGGCGTGGCGAGCCCTCGCTGCAGGCGCATCGCCGCGGCGAGCGCGATCATGGCGCCGTTGTCGGTGCACAAGGCGAGCTCGGGGTAGTGCACCCGCGCTCCAGCTCGAGCGCAGGCGCTGTCAAGGCGGCAGCGCAGCAACGCGTTGGCACCGACCCCTCCGGCGACCACGAGGCTGGCCAGCCCCGTCGCCTCCAGAGCTCCCAGCGACCGGCGCACCAGGATGTCGACGATCGCCTCCTGCGTCGAGGCGGCGAGGTCGGCGCGCGCCTGCTCGCATGTCGCGCCCTCGAGCTTGACGGCGTGCGTCCGCACCGCCGTCTTCAGACCGGCGAAGGAGAAGTCGAGCGTGTCTCGATTCAGCAGCGGCCGCGGCAGCGTGTAGGCGCCGGGGTCGCCGAACTCCGCCAGGCGGGCCAGCGCCGGCCCGCCCGGGTAGCCGAGCCCGAGCAGCTTGGCCGACTTGTCGAACGCTTCTCCGGCGGCATCGTCGATGGTGTCCCCGAGCAGCCGGTAGCGACCCACGTCGTCGACGCGCAGCAACTGGGTGTGTCCGCCGGACACCAGCAAGGCGACGAAGGGGAAGCTCGGCGGCTCGGCCGAGAGGAAGGGAGACAGCAGATGGCCCTCCAGATGATGAACGCCGATGGCCGGTCGAGCCAGCGCGGCGGCCAGCGCGCAGGCGAGGCCTGCTCCGACGAGCAAGGCGCCGGCAAGGCCCGGGCCGCGCGTGTAAGCCACCGCATCGATGCCCGCCAACGGAATCGCAGCGCGCCCGAGCACCTGCTCGGCGAGCGGCACGACGCGACGGATGTGGTCGCGCGAGGCGAGCTCCGGCACGACGCCGCCGTACGCCGCGTGCATGTCGATCTGGCTGTGCAGCGCGTGCGCCAGCAGGCGCGGAGTGCCCGTCGCGTCGGCACGGACGAGGGCCACCCCCGTTTCATCGCACGAGGTTTCGATCCCGAGGACGTTCACCAGGAAAGTCTACGTTTCCTCGGTCCGGAACGAAGAAACCCGCCGCGACCCCTGACGGGTCGGACGGGTTCGTTGGGCCCGCACGCCGCGCGGGCCGAAGAAGCAGCAGCGGGTGCTAGAACCAGCCCCCGTTGGGGCCGCAGGCTGCGCTGCTCCATCCGCCGTTCGGACCGGCACCGGAGATCAGGGCGAGCAACTTGGCGTCGAGCAGGACGGGCCCGGTCGACTGGGGCGTCTTGACCTCGACCGGCGTCGAGGAAGTCTGGGGTTGCGGCTGCTGCATGACTGCTCCTTTTGCGGCGTCGTGCGCTCCATCCGCGCACCGCGTCATTCCATCAGCGCGGTCAAACGAGCGTAACTGTCAACTCTTACAGTGTGCAGCACTGCACGGAAGTGGCATGTACTGCACTTCAGCGACTCGCAAACGTGGCCCGGCAGAGGTGCCGCGGCCGACAGGCGTCTAGCGGATCAAGCCGAGCCGAAGCGCCTTCAGGACAGCCTGGTGCTTGTTGACGCAGTCGAGCTTGTGGGTGGCGTTGTTCACGTGCAGGGCGGCCGTTCGCTCGCTGATGCCGAGCAGGTTGCCGACCTCCCACGCCGTCTTGCCCTCCATCGTCCAGCGCAGCGTCTCGAGCTCGCGCGGGGTGAGCGACGGAGCGCCCGGCGCGCTCATGACAGGCGTGAGGATGCGCAGCGCGGCGTCCTGGGCATGCACCGCGAACAGCTGCAGATCGGCCACCAGGCGGGTGATCTCCGCGGCGTCGGGCGGCACCGGCTGGTCACGATCGACGCCGAGGAAGAAATGGCGGCCTTCCGGCATGTGCAGGGCCATGGCGATCCCGTGCCGGTAGCCGAATCTCGCCTGCTCCTCCCACTTGTCCCCCAGTCCCTGTGACAAGTAGGTGCCCTGGTCCCAGATGATGGGCATGCTGTGCCGCTTGCAGTGCTGCATCACCGGATCCCGGCGCCAGTTCTCCCGGTTCTGGAACAGCTCGCGGTAGGCACGCGGCGTGTTGTCGACGGTGATGAACTCGGCCTCGCCGAGCAGGTGGTCGATGACCACCGTTGCCGAGACGGTCTCGAAGCCGAGGCGCCTCGTGAAGCCGACGACCTCCTCCTGGAGCTCGTCGCGGTTGCGGCTCTTGAGGACGGACGTGAAACCGCTTTGCAGCATGCGGCTCAGGCCCCCTCGAGCAACGCGTCGTTCCGGCTCGATCGCTTCACCATCACCTGACAACTCTGACAGCTTTCAAACGCGCGGGGCCTTGCGACACTGGTCCGCCTCGAACTTCGAAGGACATTGCCATCGACTCGACAACAACCATGACTCCCGCCTGGATCGTTTGTGCTTGGCCCCCCCTATTGTGGCAGGCCAGTCGCGCGCCGCAGTTGCATTTGACTCACCTGGGAACGCGCGTGTTGACTTTGGGCGACGACGATTGCCTTTGCTGCGGCCAGACCCTGTGGGGCGACGAGAGCGAGGCGCAGTCAGCCGGCGTGGCCTGGGACTGGGTGCAGATCCAGCACGGCGTCGTCGCCATGGCCGACCCGCTCGGGCTGGTCACCAACTTGAAGCTGCTCGACGACGAAGGGGAAGCCCTGAACAACGTCGAAGCGGCCGTGCAGCTGCATCAGTTGGTGTATTCCCTGCCATGGCAGACGGAGGTCCGGCGCGCGCTGGACCAGGTCGCGTCCTAGATCCCGATGCGTACCGCCCGGAGGGCCGACGGTTCGCACTGTCGCAAATATCACGAAGGGCTTGCGACACAAGCTTTCTGGGCCCGGCGCCACGCGTTAGGCTCGCTCCCCCGTGGTGCAGGTCTTCGACCTTCGCTGCGGACCACCCGATGAAAGAGTACCGCCTCCTTGCCTGGCCCGAACACTCGGCCGAATTCCGGCGCACCGCGCACCGGCGTGTGTTGAGCGAGATGTCGCTGCGCTACATGACCGTGGCGCAGCTCGCCGAGGTGAGCGGGCTCAAGAAGCCGCAGGTCCGGGCCTTCGTGGAGATGCTCGACGCCAAGGCGCTGATCGCCGAGCGCGACAACAGCGCGCCCGACTCCTCCCTCGATGCGGTCAGCGCCTGGGGGTGGCTTCGCCGCGCGATCAACGTCACGTCCGATCGGCGCTAGTTCTGCGAGGGCGGCAGCCCTAGTGCTTTTCCTTGGCGTGGTTGATCGAGTACTTCGGTATCTCGACCGTGACGTCCTCCCGCGCCACGATCGCCTGACACGACAAGCGCGACGTCGGTTCGAGGCCCCAGGCTCGGTCGAGGAGATCCTCCTCGCTCTCGTCGAGCTCGCCGAGCGACTTGAAGCCGGCACGAACGACGACATGACACGTCGTGCAGGCGCAGCTCATCTCGCAGGCGTGCTCGATCTCGATCCCGTTCTCGAGCAGCGCCTCGCAGATCGACACCCCGGGCGCGGCCTCGATCTCGCGCCCCTGCGGACAGTACTCGGCGTGCGGCAGGACCTTGATGATCGGCACCCTCAGATCTCCTCGATCCGCCGCCCCGCGAGCGCCCGTCGCATGCTGCGGTTCATGCGCGCGGCAGCGAACGACTCCGTGGCCGCGGCGAGGGCCTTCGCCGCCGCCTCGATGGCCATCCTGTCGTCCCCTCGACTGGCTTCGCGCAGCGCCGCGCTCGAGCGCTCGATCTCGGCGCGCTGCTGCTCGTCGAGCAGGTCGCCGTCAGCGGCGATGGCCGTGACGGTTCCGGCGAGGAGCCGCTCGGCGTCGACGCGTGCCTCGCGCAGGCTGCGCTCGACCATGTCCGCCTCGGCGGCCCGGAAGCCCTCTCCCAGCATCCGTGCGACCTCGTCGTCCGACAGGCCATAGCTCGGCTTGACTGTGACCGAGGCCTCGATGCCGGTGCCCTCCTCGCGCGCCGCGACCTGCAGAAGCCCGTCGGCGTCGACCGTGAAGCTCACGCGGATCCGCGCTGCGCCGGCGACCATGGGCGGAATGCCGCGCAGCTCGAAGCGGGCGAGCGACCGGCAATCGGCCACGAGGTCACGCTCGCCCTGGATCACGTGGATGGCCATCGCCGTCTGGCCGTCCTGGAAGGTGGTGAAGACCTGCGCCCGAGCGGTCGGGATCGGGCTGTTGCGGGGGATGATGCGCTCGACGAGGCCGCCCATCGTCTCGACACCGAGGGACAGCGGAAGCACGTCGAGCAGGAGCAGGTCGCCTGCGCCCTGGTTGCCAGCCAGCGCGTCGGCCTGACGGGCGGCGCCGAGCGCCACCACCTGGTCGGGATCGAGGTCGATCAGGGGCTCGCGCCCGAAGAAATCGGCCACCGCGCGACGCACGAGCGGCATGCGCGTCGACCCACCCACCATCACCACGCCGTCGATGTCGGCCTTGCCGACCTTGGCATCACGAACCGCCTGGCGCACCGCCGCGATCGTCCGCTCGATCCACGGCCGGGCGACCTCCTCTAGCTCCTCGCGACGCACCGCGATGTCCAGCGCCCGCCCGCCCAGCACGACGCTGAACATCGCCTCCTCGCTCGTCGACAGCGCCTCCTTGGCGCGCCTCGCCGCCGTGGCAGCGGCGCGGCGACCGTGCGGCCCGTTCGCCTCGACGCCGGCGCGCGCCAGGATGCGGCCCGCGAACGCGGCGTCGATGTCGTCGCCGCCGAGCGCGGAGTCGCCGCCGGTGGCGATCACCTCGAAGACGCCTCGGGTCATCCGCAGCAGCGAGATGTCGAAGGTGCCGCCACCGAGGTCGTAGACGGCATAGAGCCCCTCGCTCGCGTTGTCAAGGCCATAGGCGATGGCAGCGGCCGTCGGCTCGCTGACGAGTCGCAGCACCTTCAGCCCGGCGAGCTGGGCCGCGTCCTTGGTCGCTTGGCGCTGCGCATCGTCGAAGTACGCGGGAACCGTGACGACGGCGCCGAACACGTCGTCGGCGAAGGTGTCCTCGGCACGCTGGCGCAGTGTGGCCAGGATCTCGGCCGAGATCTCCACAGGCGACTTGATGCCCGCCACGGTGCGCACGCGGACCATGCCGGCCGCCTGGTCGAAGTCGTAGGGCAAGGGACCGGCCCGTGCGACGTCGGCCAGGCCGCGTCCCATGAGCCGCTTCACCGACACGATGGTGTTGTGCGGATCGCTCGCGGCCGCCTCGAGCGCTCGAGCGCCGACGATGGCCCGGCCGCGTTCGAGGTAGCGAACCGCCGACGGGAGGATGACCTCGCCAGTCGCATCGGGCAGGCACTCGGCGACCCCGTTGCGGACCGCGGCGACGAGGGAATGCGTGGTGCCCAGGTCGATGCCGACGGCGTGCCGTCGCTGGTGCGGGTCGGGCGAGGCGCCCGGCTCCGAGATCTGCAGCAGCGCCATCAGCGCTCCTCCGCGGCTTTGCGCTCGTCGACGTCATCGGCAAAGCGCTCGACGAACATCAGGGCCCGAACCTGTGCCGCGGCCGAGGCGAAATCGCGCCGCTCGTCGAGAGTTGCGGCGAGGCGCTCGTAGGCGTCGGCACGGTACGCGTCCAGCTCCGCGGCGACGCTATGCAGCTCGGCGGCGCCACGGGCTTCCTCGAGCGCATCGCGCCAGGCCATCTGCTGCACCAGGAAGTCTTCCGGCATGGCCGTGTTGTCCTCGGCACGGATCGGCGCCCCGTTCAGCTCGCAGAGGTAGGCGGCGCGCCGCAAGGGGTCCCTCAGGCGCTCGTAGCCCTCGTTGACGCGGACCGCCTGCTGCATCGCCCGGCGCCGCGACGCCGCGTCGGCGGCAGCGAAGCGATCGGGATGGACCTCGGCCTGCAGCCGGCGCCGGCGCGCGTCGAGCTCGGCGCCGTCGAGCGCGAAGCGGCGCGGCAAGCCGAAAAGTTCGAAGTCGTCGACGTCGAGCAGCATGGATGAGAGGAAAAAGAGAAGGGCCCGCGACGCGGGCCCCGCCGAACCCAGCGTGATCGAGCTAGACGCGGAACGATTCACCGCATCCGCAGCGATCCTTCTCGCGCGGGTTGTGGAACTTGAAGCCTTCGTTGAGGCCTTCGCGGACAAAGTCGAGCTCGGTGCCATCGATGTAGGGCAGGCTCTTCGGATCGACGATCACCTTGACGCCGTGCTCCTCGAAGACGTGGTCCTCGGGGGCGAAGTCGTCCGCGTACTCGAGCTTGTAGGCCAGGCCCGAGCAGCCCGTGGTCTTCACGCCCAGCCGGACGCCCACGCCCTTGCCGCGCTTGCCGAGGTAGCGCGTGACGTGGCGGGCTGCCGCTTCGGTGAGGGTAACGGACATGGTCAAGCGGGCGTGGTCACGGCCTCCGCCGCCGCCTCCCGTGCGTGCTTGGCCTGGTAGTCCTTCACCGCCGCCTTGATCGCATCTTCGGCAAGGATCGAGCAGTGGATCTTCACGGGCGGCAGCGCCAGCTCCTTGGCGATCTGCGTGTTCTTGATCGTGAGCGCCTCGTCGAGCGACTTGCCCTTGACCCACTCAGTGACCAACGAGCTCGAGGCGATCGCCGAGCCGCAGCCGTAGGTCTTGAACCTGGCATCCTCGATCAGGCCCGTCTCGCGATCGACCTTGATCTGGAGCTTCATGACGTCGCCGCAGGCCGGCGCACCGACCATGCCGGTGCCGACGCTGTCGTCGCCCTTCTGGAATGAACCGACGTTGCGCGGGTTCTCGTAGTGATCAACGACCTTGTCGCTGTAAGCCATTTTTTCTCTCCTTGACTGTCCGTGCGGCGCGTCAGTGCGCTGCCCACTGGATGGTGCTGAGATCGACCCCTTCCTTGAACATGTCCCACAGCGGCGAAAGCTCGCGCAGCCGGGCGACACGGTCTTTCAGGGTCGTCACCACGTAATCGATTTCCTGCTCGGTCGTGAAGCGGCCGATCGTCATGCGCAGGCTCGAGTGCGCCAGCTCGTCGCTGCGGCCGAGGGCGCGCAGCACGTAGCTGGGCTCGAGGCTCGCCGACGTGCAGGCCGAGCCGGACGAGAGGGCGATGCCCTTCACGCCCATGATGAGCGACTCGCCCTCGACGAAGTTGAACGACATGTTCACGTTGTGCGGGACGCGCTGCTCGGGATGGCCGTTGAGGAAGGTCTGCTCGATGTCGGACAGGCCGTCGACCAGCCGCCGGTGCAGCATGCGGATGCGCTCGCTTTCCTTGCCCATCTCCTCGCGGGCGATGCGGAAAGCCTCGCCCATGCCGACGATCTGGTGCGTGGGCAGGGTGCCCGAGCGCATGCCGCGCTCGTGCCCGCCGCCGTGCATCTGCGCCTCGATGCGCACGCGCGGCTTGCGGCGGACGTAAAGCGCGCCGATGCCCTTGGGCCCGTAGGTCTTGTGCGACGCCAGGCTCATCAGGTCGACCGGCAGCGTCGCCAGGTCGATCGCCACCTTGCCGGTGGCCTGGGCCGCGTCGACGTGGAAGACGATGCCGCGCTCCCGGCACATGGCGCCGATGGCGGCGATGTCCTGGATCACACCGATCTCGTTGTTGACGAACATCACCGAGACGACGATGGTGTCGGGCCGGAGCGCATCCTTCAGTCGCTGCAGGTCGAGGAGCCCGTCCTCCTGCACGTCGAGGTAGGTCACCTCGAAGCCCTGCCGCTCCAGCTCGCGCATGGTGTCGAGCACGGCCTTGTGCTCGGTCTTGACGGTGACCAGGTGCTTGCCGCGGGTCTTGTAGAACTGGGCGGCTCCCTTGAGCGCCAGGTTGTTCGATTCCGTCGCCCCGCTGGTCCACACGATCTCGCGCGGGTCGGCATGGATGAGCGCCGCCACGTCTTCCCGGGCCTTCTCGACGATGGCCTCGGCCTCCCAGCCCCACGCATGGCTGCGCGACGCCGGGTTGCCGAAGTGCTCGCGAAGCCAGGGGATCATCGCGTCGACGACGCGCTGATCCACCGGCGTCGTCGCGCCGTAATCCATGTAGATCGGAAAGTGCGGGGTCATGCCTGGAACCGGGAAAGACTCACTTCGAGAAGGCGGCGCCGAGCGCGAACACCGAATTCGGCGCGGTGATCTTGATCGGCTTGACGACCGGCTGCGTCGAGATCGCGCGCTTGACGGGGTGCTCCTCGATCGACACGCCCTTGGCGATCTGCTCGTCGACCAGCTTCTTCAGAGAGACGGAATCGAGGAACTCAATCATTTTCGAGTTCAGGCTCGCCCACAGGTCGTGCGTCATGCAGCGGCCGGCATCGTCGCCCATGCAGTTCTCCTTGCCGGCGCAACCGGTGGCGTCGATCGGCTCGTCGACGGCGACGATGATGTCAGCGACGGTGATCTCCTCGGACTTGCGGCCGAGCGAATAGCCGCCGCCCGGGCCACGGGTGCTTTCGACGAGCTCGTGGCGGCGCAGCTTGCCGAAGAGCTGCTCCAGATAGGACAGCGAAATCTGCTGCCGGCTGCTGATGGCAGCAAGGGCCACCGGGCCCGAGTGCTCCCGCAGGGCCAGGTCGATCATCGCGGTCACGGCGAAACGGCCTTTGGTGGTCAGACGCATGAAAAACTCCTCAATCGGTGGTGGAACGCTGTTTCCAGCGGCTGAACCACGACTTGGCAAAAACCAAGCCGACGACTCGCCTATTCCGGAACGTGCCCAAACCCGAGTGATTCACTCAAGTATAGGCTTAGCCGACCGATTTGGTCGAGATTGAGGCGATTAGTTCCGCTTCAAGGCCGATGTGCCGGGGCCCGGCGGCAGAGGAACGACGTTGTCGCTGCCGGGCGCGCCGAACGCCTGCTCGCGCAGGGCCGCCAGCTGGTCCCGGACGCGCGCCGCCTTCTCGAATTCCAGGTTGCGGGCGTGCTCGAGCATCTGCTTTTCCAGGGCCTTGATGCGCCGCCCCAGGTCCTTTTCGCTGAGCGCCTCGACCGGGGCGGCGTCCAGCGCGGACCTCAGGTCGTCCTTGGCGCCCTTCTCGCTGTAGACGCCGTCGATCATTTCCTTGATGCGCTTCACGACGCTGGCCGGCGTGATGCCCTGGGCCAGGTTGTGGGCCGTCTGCCTGGCCCGCCGCCGCTCGGTCTCGCCGAGCGCCAGCTTCATGGACTCGGTCACCTGGTCGGCATAGAGGATCGCCTTTCCGTTCAGGTTCCGGGCCGCGCGGCCGATCGTCTGGATCAGGCTCCGCTCCGACCGCAGGAACCCCTCCTTGTCGGCGTCCAGGATGGCCACCAGCGACACCTCGGGGATGTCCAGGCCCTCCCGCAGGAGGTTGATCCCGACCAGCACGTCGAAGGCGCCGAGGCGCAGGTCGCGCAGGATCTCGACCCGCTCCACGGTCTCGATGTCGCTGTGCAGGTAGCGCACCTTGACGCCGTTATCCGCCAGGTAGTCGGTGAGCTGCTCGGCCATCCGCTTGGTCAGGGTCGTGATCAGGACCCGCTCGTTGAGCTCGACCCGCTCCCGGATCTCCTGCAGGACGTCGTCGACCTGGTGCGTCGCCGGGCGGACCTCGACGACGGGATCGATCAGGCCCGTCGGGCGGACGAGTTGCTCGACCACCTGGCCGGCGTGCTCCTGCTCGTAGGCGGCCGGCGTGGCCGAGACGAAGATGACCTGCCGCATCTTGGCCTCGAACTCCTCGAACTTGAGCGGCCGGTTGTCGAGCGCCGACGGCAGGCGGAAGCCGTAGTCGACGAGGGTCGTCTTGCGGGCCCGGTCGCCGTTGTACATGCCGCCGAGCTGGCCGATCATGACGTGGCTCTCGTCGAGGAACATCAGCGTGTCCTTCGGCAGGTAGTCGACCATCGTCGCCGGCGGCGAGCCCGGCGCGGCGCCCGAGAGGTGCCGGGTGTAGTTCTCGATGCCCTTGCAGTGGCCGATCTCCTGCAGCATCTCGAGGTCGAAGCGGGTGCGCTGCTCCAGGCGTTGCGCCTCGACCAGCTTGCCGGCCGCGACCAGCTCGTCGA
>DATAGP010000013.1:0-255584 GCA_036263655.1 Caldimonas sp.
CCAGGTCGTGCTCGCCCGGGCGGGCGTCGGCCGGCGCCGTCGCCGAGAGCGCGCCGGCGGCCCCTGCCGTGCGGACCTCGACCGGCGTGGCCCGGCCCTTCACCGGCATGCGCACGATCGCGCCCTGGCGGTTGAAGAGCTCCGCTTCGGCGGGCAGGCACACCATCTCGACGGCGTGCCTGGCGAGCACGAGCTTGGTCGCCAGAAGCGAGCCGTATGACGCGCCGAGGATGAGGATGCGGCGCGCGCCTGCGGCCTTTCCGGTGGCCGGGCTCCGCTCGGGAGCGAGCGCGCTCATGCTGTGGGTCCCGCAAGGTGCCGCCCGGGCCGACACTCCCGGCGCAGGTTTTCGAGCCGACGGGTCCCCTTCTTCATGCTCGCTCTCCGATCGCGTCCCGACGAAATCTACCCCAATGGCAGCGACAGCCATCCGGCTTTCGCTGCCTGCTCGTACGCAGCCTCCAACGTGACGTCAAAGACGGCCGGAACGCCGCTCCGGCTCAGGGCCTCGATCAGCGCGGCAATATCCGCCGACCGGCGCGCATCGGCGGACACGTCCCGGATCCAGACCGCCAGCACGTGCTCGGCGTGCTTCGCCGCGATGTCGCGGTAGATCGTCGCGTCGTCCTGGCCGCTGTCGCCCACGAGGATGAACGGCATGTCGGGGTAGGCGTCGAACAGGCGCTCGATCGCCCGGGTCTTGTGCCGGGCGTGCTCGCCCGCGAACCATTGCTCGCCGTCGAGCCCGTAGTCCTTCAGGAACAGCGGTCCGCGCGGAATGCCGTGCAGCTCGAGGAAGCGGCCGTACGGCTCGTGAAAGCCCCAGGAGGCGGACGACACGTAGAAGATCGGCTGGCGCTGCACGCCCTCGCCGTCGTAGGCCAGCGCGCGATAGAGCTCGGGCAATCCCGGGAAGGTGTCGCGCAGGCGCGGGTCGCTGCGGATCACCTTGCGCCAGTGGCGCCTGAAATCGTGGATGCCGGTGTCCATCACCGTGTCGTCGAGGTCGCTGATGACGCCGAAGCGGGTGCCGGGCGGGACGCTCATGACCTCGGCAGCGAAGTCGCTCGGCGCCTGCCGGCTGCCGGGCACCTGCTCCAGCGTCACCGTGACCCGGCGCCAGGTCAGTCCCTCGCCGGGCGTCGGCTCGGCCGGCAGCTCGGCGGCGAAGAAGCCGTCGCTGTCGGTGACGGCAGTGGTCGCCGCGGCGCCGTGCCGGATCGTCAGCTTCGCACCCATGATCTCGCTCTCGACGTAGCGGCGGGCCATTGCGCGGATGTCGGCGAGCAGGCCCGTCGCCGGCGCGTCGGCCGGGTCGCCGACGCTGCCGTCGACGACATGGCCGCTCACGAACAGCCGGGTCGACGTGCCGAAACCGAGGTGGGCATGCACCCGCGCCGGGCCGACCCGCATGCGCCGCTCGCGCAGCTGCAGGCGAAGCGCGTCGACGCCGTTGTCGATCCGATGGGCGAGGCGGCGCAGCCGGGACATGGGCGGCTAGTTTCGCCGAGCACGGTGGCGGCGTCGCACTCCCCCAAACCCGGTGCCCGACGCGCTGATCGGGTTCGCGCGGCACGTTGCCTGCCAAAGGAGTGCATGGACATCGAGTCACTTCAGGCCGAGGCCTACGCCGACGCCAAAGCAGCGCTTCAGGCCTGCGCCGAGGCTGCCGAACAGGTTTTGACGGCTGTGGTCCGGCTGGAGGAAGCCCAGCGGGCGCTGCGCCGCAGCAACCAGACCCTGGCCGAGGTCAACCGGCTCTGTGGCGCCCCCGTCGCAGCCGAGACCGCGCGGGAAGCGCCGGCCTTGCGCCTCGTGTCCGGTCAGCGGTCGCGCTGAGTCCGTCGCCTGCGGGCGGCGGCGGGCGGCGAAGCCGCCTTCCCTAGCCGAACGTCCTCGAGCGCCTCGAGTAGCCCTGCTCGAAGCAGGTTCGGCATGCGAACACGGCGCCGAAGAACACGCCCCCGCTCTTCTCGCGCAACCGCTTGCACTTGCTGCAGGTCAGGAGCGGGGTGCGATCCGTGCGGTTGCCCGGCAAGGTGGTGGTGACGGTCATGCGTCCATATCGGCCGGCGCGCCAAGCTCCTTGAGCGCCGCACGCGACCTCGCCGGCCGAACGGCGATCGCCCGCCGCGCCGGTCGCCGCGTCCGTGCGAAAGCGCGACGTTTGCACGATCTCCCGGTGGCGCTGGCATCTTTCTCGCTCCACCATTCCCGGCGGAGATCGGCCACGCTCGCGTCGAAGAAGCCGCTCCGGGAGGTTGCATGCGGACACTCATCTGCTTCGTGGCGGCGCTGTGCCTGTCGCCCGCGTCGTCGCTGGCCGCCGATCTGACGGCGCTCGAGACGCGCTGGGTTCGCGGCATCTGGCCGGTGGTCGCGTTCGCCAGGGCGGCGAGCGTGCCGCTCGACATCGTCGTGCAGCCGCAGCCGACGCCCGGCGCGGCGCCGCTGGCGCTGGGTTTCGTCGACGGCCGCTGCAAGATGGTGCTGTCGATGCGCGGCAACGACGAGGCGCAGGCCACGCTCGACCGCATCGAGCCCGACCTCCTGGACGCCGCCCTGGAGCTGATGGCGGCGCACGAGCTCGGCCACTGCCGGCGCTACCTCGACGGCACCTGGATGACCTCGCCGGCGCGCTTCAACCCCGACGCGCCGGCGACGCGGCGCGGCGACCTCGCCGACGCGTACCGGGGCATGCGCGCGGTGCGCCGCGAGGAAGGCTATGCCGATCTCGTCGGACTGGCGTGGACGTGGCAGCGGCATCGCTCGCGCTACGCGCGGCTGCACGCCTGGCTGCTCGCCGAGCGCGGGCGAGACCTGATCCCGGGCAGCCACCACGACACGCTGGCCTGGGTCCGCCTGGCGCAGAACGGCGGTGCGCTGTCGCGGGCGTCGATCTTCGACGCTGCCGCAGCGCTCTGGGGCGACGCGATCGAGCGCTCCGAAAGCGACGCGAGCGCCCCTGAGGGCGGCGCGGGCGGCACCTTCAGGTGAAGAGCACGTAGTCGGCCTTGTCCGGCCGGTTCGGCTGGTCGAGCTCGATCGGGTAGCGCCTCGCGTTCGGGCGTGCCAGCTCCGCCGCGCTGACCAGGCGCCGGTTCAGCAGCGAGATCTCCAGCACTCTCGGACAGGCGGAGCCGGTGATCAGAGGTCCGTAGTTGTTCCCGTGCACGTGGACGATGACGAAGTGCTGCCTCAGCCGCTCGAGCAGCGAATCGACGTGCGTCGCCATCAGGTCGCAGTCGTGGAACTCGATCGCCATGCCGTCGGTCCGCGGAAGGCGACGCGGAGCTGCCGGTAGTCGCGGCTCGCCGCCCACTCGGCACGGGCTTCGTTCAGGCGGCCTCTCGCAGCGACGGCCGCGGCGCGCAAGCCGTGCCACCAGGCATCGCGGCGCAGGCGGCCCGCCGAGACCGTGCCGTCGACGCCGATCAACGCCATGCCCGGACGGCGGGCGAGGACGGCCTCCTCGAACGACCAGTCGGTGTTGATGCCCAGGCCGATGAGCACGCCGCAATCGCGAAAGCAGCGCTCGCTGACGACGTAGCCGCCGTCGTGGTCCCGTCCCAAACGAACCAGGTCGTCGACCGGCACGGGGCGCAGGCGAGCGAGGTCGGGAGCCGTCATGGGATGGGGGCAGAGGTCGTCGGCGCGCCCCGGTTCACCCTTGTGCGACGTCCACCCACTCCGCTGCTGCCAGCTCGACGAGTCGGGCCGGCGTGATGCGCATGGCCGTGTGGGTGTCGCCGGCAGCGGGCACGACCACGTCGAAGGCGCGCAGCGACAGGTCGGCGTACACCCGCAGCGGGCGCGGCAGGCCGATCGGGCAGACGCCGCCGACCGGGTGGCTCGTCGCTTCGAGCACCTCGGCGGCGTCGAGCATCTTGGCCTTGGCGCCGAAGCGGTCCTTGTACTTGCGGTTGTCGAGGCGGGCCTCGCCGCTCATGACGATGAGGATCGGCTCGCCGTCCAGACGCAGCGACAGCGTCTTGGCGATTTGGGCCGGCTGCACGCCGTGCGCGGCGGCGGCGAGCGCCACCGTCGCCGTGCTGGTGGTCGCCTCGAGGATCTCGATCTCCGGCGCGTGCTCCGCGAGGAAGGCGCGGACCGAGTGCAGACTCATGGCCTACGCCTTCGGCAACGCCGCGCCCGCAGCCACCGGGACATGCACGAGCTCGCCTTCCGGAACCTCGACCGTCGGGACTTCCCGTTTCTGCGCTCGTGGCTGCGCGAGCCGCACGTCGAGCGCTGGTGGAACCACGAGGTGTCGGACGCCGCCCTCGAACGCGACTTCGGCGCCGTCGTCGACGGCCGCGATCCCGCCGACGTGTTCATCGTCTCGGCCGGCGCTCGCCCGATCGGGCTGCTCCAGCGCTACCGGTTCGCCGACAACCCCGAGTACCTGGACGAGCTCGCGCCAGTGCTCGCCGTTCCACCCGAGGCCCTCGGCATCGACTACTTCGTCGGCGACCCTGCCGCGCTGCGGCAGGGTCTCGGCACCGACATGATCCGCATCGCGGTCGCCAGGATCTGGATCGATCACCCCACGGCCCCTGCCGTGGTCGTGCCCGTCAACGAAGCCAACGTGGCCTCGTGGCGCGTGCTGGAGCGGGCCGGCTTCGAGCGCGTCGCGCGCGGGCCGCTGCGGCCGGACAACCCGATCGATCGCAACGCGCACTTCATCTATCGCATCGAACCGCCTCGCCCCTGCGCGGACCGATCCGGCGGGTGACCAGCGAGGTCCATGACCGACGCGTCGCACGCCTAGAACGCGACCACCGCCGCGACACCGGCCGTCCACGTCCGCTGCGGCGCCGGCTCGAAAAAGCGGGCGTTGCCCTCGTTGACGATCACCGAGCCCGCATAGCGGCGGCCGAAGAGGTTGTCGATGCGGCCGAAGCCGCTCAGTTGCCAGGCGCCGACCTGGGCCACGTAGCCGAGGTGGACGTTGGCGACGGCATGTCCGCCGGCGGAGTCGCTGTTGGCGTCGTTCACGACGATGCGGCCGAGGGCGCGTGCCTCGATCCCGCCGCGCCAGCCGAGCGCCGGAACCCAGGCCAACGACGCGTGCAAGGCCGACCGGGCGACCCCCGGGATGCGGTTGCCGGCCGGGATGGTCAGGTTGGGGGTCGTGCAGGGCGTGCCGGCGCAAGTGGTGAAGGCATCGCGGTAGCGCGCGTCGAGCCAGGTCCACGAGAGCTGACTCTGCAGGTCGTGGCCCAGCTCGGCCGACCACGCGGCTTCCAGCCCGCGACGCCTCGTCTTGCCTGCGTTCTGGAACGTCGAGCGGCCGCCGACGTTCGTCTGGGTGACGATCTCCCCCTCGGTGCGCGTCTCGAACAAGGCGACGTTGGCGACGCCCCACCGCGGCGACCTCGCCTTGACGCCGACCTCGACGTTGTCGCTCCGCGACGCCTGCAGGCCCAGGTTGAGACCGGTCTCCCCGTTCGGGCGATAGGCGAGCTCGTTGAACGTCGGCGTCTCGAAGCCGCGGCCGACCGTCGCATAGACGCGCAGGTCCGGCGTCACCGCGTACATCAGGCCGAGCACCGGCAGCGTCGCCTTGAACTCCACGCTGCCGCTGTCGTCGGGATTGCTGCCCTGGATGAACTGGTCGCTGGAGCGGAAGCGGACGCTGCTGCGGCGCACGCCGGCGTGCAGGTTCCATCGATCGGCGAACTGCCACGACCCCTGCAGGTAGGGATCCGCATTGACCACCTCGTTGTGCTCGTCGCGGCGCAGCTCGCCGCGCACGCCGAGGGTGGTGCCGACGAAGTTGCGGTAGCCGCGACGATGTTCCGAGAGCTCGTCGTAGGCCAAGCCGCCGACGAGCTCGAAGCGGCGCCCGGCGAGCAGGGTGCGCGCCGTCCAGCGCAGGTCGGCACCGAGGTAGTCGCGCTCGAGATCGATCACCCCGCCGGGGTGCAGGGGGCTCGCCTGGGGCCCGACCGGGATCGCCTGGAACTGCTCGGTCTTGCGCCTGCCGCCGTACAGCAGGGCGCGCACCGAGTGGACGGCGTCGATGCGGCGCTCGTAGATCACGCCGGCCTGGGTCTGGTCGACGGTCTTGCGCGTGTTGAAGGCCAGCGCCGACGGATCGACGCCGCGCGGGTCGGCCTCGAACTGAGCCCGTGTCAGGCCGAGCGGATCCTGGGCCTTCGGCAGCGACACCGCGTTGGCGATCAGGGTCAGCGTGCTGCCCTCGTCGGGCCGCAGGGTGATCTTGGCGTTGCCGATCCGGCGCTCGGCAGCACTGTGCTCCCGGTAGCCGTCGGTGGTGAAGGCACTGGCACTGAGCACGTAGCCGAACCCGCTGCCGCCGCCGCTGGCCTTGAGGCCGAGCCGACCCGTGCCGTCGCTGCCGCCGGCGAGATCGATGCCCAACTTCGGTGCGCCGCCACCTTCCTCCGTGAACACCTGGATCACGCCGCCCGACGAGTTGCCGTACAAGGCCGAGAACGGGCCGCGCAGGATCTCGATGCGATCGGCGGAGCCGAGATCGACGTTGGTGATCTGCCCCTGGCCGTCGGGCAGGGTGGCGGGGATCCCGTCGACGTAGAGGCGCACGCCCCGGATGCCGAAGGTCGAGCGGGCGCCGAAGCCGCGCACCGAGATCTGCACGTCCTGCGCGTAGTTCTGCCGGTCGCGGGCGAGCAGCCCGGGGACGCCGGCCAGCGACTCGGAGATGTTGACCTGCAGCCGCGCGTTGCGGATGCCGCTGCCCTCCACGCGCTCGGTCGAGGCGGGGACGTCGAAGGGATCGCTCTCGGTCCGTGTCGCCGTGACCACCACCGGGGCCAGTTGCGCCGTGCCGGACGTCGGGCCGGCACCGGAGGTCGCGCCCTGGGCCGAGGCTTCCTGCGCCGCCGCGAGCGCGAGAGCGGCGGCGAGCGCGGCGCTGCAACGGAACGCCGTTCCGTTCGCCGCGCCCGGTCCGTGGGCGCCGCGCGACGTGCGTGCAGGTCGCGCCTTCAGGCGACGACCGCGTTCCCCTCGCTGCTGTTCCTCGTCCATGCCACGTGCCGATCGCCGCATTCTCGACGATCCACCGGTCGCCGCAGCGGAGCCTCACGCATAGGCCGGCGACGTGGCCCGGGATTCGGGGCCCGCGTGGGCTCGCGCGCCATGCTCCGCGCAGGCCTTGTCGTAGATCTGCTGCGCGCAGCTCCGGCAGCAGCCGCAGCGGGAAGCCACGCCGGTCTCGATCTGCAGATCCTCGAAGGAGCTCGCGCCGTCGCGCACCACCCGGACGATGTCGCGATCGCTCACGCGTTGGCAGATGCAGACGATCATGGGCCAGCCCGGTCCGGACAGTGCCTCCAGCGAGGCGAGGCCGCGATGCTATCTCAAACGCGAATCATTCTCAACCGGTTTCGCGCCTAGGACGGCTCGCCCATCTGCGACTGCAGCCAGTTCTGCTCGCCGACCTTGGCGACCAGGCCGATCTGCGTCTGCAGGTGGTCGATGTGCTCCTCGGTGTCCTCGAGGATGTCGCCCAGGATGTCGCGCGAGACGTAGTCGCGCACGCTCTCGCAACAGCCCATCGCTTCCTTGAGGAGCACCTGCGAGTCGAGCTCGGCGCGCAGGTCGCAGTCGAGGATCTCGACCGCGGTCTCGCCGATCAGCAGCTTGCCGAGATCCTGCAGGTTGGGCAGGCCGTCGAGCATGAGGATGCGCTCGATCAGCCGGTCGGCGTGCTTCATCTCCTCGATCGACTCCTCGTACTCGTGCTTGGCCATGCGCCGCAGCCCCCAGTTCTTGAGCATGCGGCAGTGCAGGACGTACTGGTTGATCGCCGTCAGCTCGTTCCTCAGCTGGCGGTTCAGGTACTCGATCACCTGGGCGTCGCCTTTCATGTGCGCACTCCGGCGGTTGCGATCACGTGATTGTGCGTCGCGTGCAAGGCGCGAAAAAGTACCGCGGTGCAACGCGCCGTCGTCGTTCCTTACGAATGCTTGCGCCTTTTCGCAGTGCCGGATGTTGAACTGCAGCGATGTTCGGCGCTGCCATTCCCCGTCTGTCCGCGCGGCTGTTGCCGCGACCGTCCGCACAACCCGCGAGAGCGTCCGGGACGGCGGCGCGCCCGAGCGCCGGCGCGGGCGACGGACCGGGCTGGCGGCAGCGCGACGAAGCCATCATGGGCACCTCGATCGAGGTCGAGCTCTGGAGCGAGTCGGCCGCGCAGGGCGAGGCGGCCATCGACGCCGTGATGGCGGAGATGCGTCGCATCGACCGTGCCATGAGCCCGCACAAGGACGACTCCGAGCTGTCGCGGATCAACCGCGACGCGGAGCACGGGCCCGTCGCGCTGTCGGAGGAGATGTGCGCCTTGCTCGGCCGCGCGCAGGAGTTCGCGCGGCTCACCGACGGCGCCTTCGACATCACCTACGCGGCGGTCGGCCGCCTCTACGACTATCGGCGGCGCACGCGTCCCGATGCGGCGGCGCTGGAGCGCGCGCGTGCGGCGGTCGGCTGGCAGAAGCTCGAGCTCGACGCGCGCGCCGGCACCGTTCGCTTCGCTGTGCCGGGCATGTGCATCGACCTCGGCGGCTTCGCCAAGGGCCACGCCGTCGACAACGCCGCGGCCATCCTGCGCGGGCTCGACATCCGCCACGCCAACGTCGCGGCCGGCGGCGACAGCCGCGTCATCGGCGACCGGCGCGGCCGGCCGTGGACCATCGGCATCCGCGATCCGCGGCGCAGCGCCCGGGTCGTGGCCATGCTGCCACTCGAGGACGTGTCGGTGTCGACCTCGGGCGACTACGAGCGCTACTTCGACGAGCGCGGCGAGCGCTTCCATCACCTCATCGATCCGGCGACCGGCAAGTCGCCGGTGGGCGTGCACAGCGTCACCGTGCTCGGCGCCAACGGCCTGGTCACCGAGGCGCTGTCCAAGGCCGTGTTCGTGCAGGGCGTCGACAAGGGCATGGCCCTCGTCGAGGCGCAGCGCGGCGTCGACGCCGTCGTCGTCGACGCCGCCGGCCAGCTGCACCACTCGTCGGGCTTCTTCGCCCCGTCGAGCCGACCCGATCGATGACCACACCAGGGGAGACCGGAATGGGCAAGCACCTGCGGATCGCGACGGGCATGGTCACGGCGCTCGGCGCGGCCGGCGCCCTCGTCGCCTGCGGCTCGGGCACGGGCAGCAGCGACACCCTGCTCGTCGCCGGCGACTTCCCGCTCGCCTACGTCAAGCGCGTCAACACGATGGGCATGAATCCCACCGACGGCACGCCCTTCGCGGCCGGCGGCGACCTCATGCTGCGCGAGAAGTCGTCGGCGAGCGCCGTCGAGCACAACCTCACCGCCCGCTTCACGCAGGGCAACGGCGACGCCTCGGACCCCGAGGTCTCGTACGACGGCAAGAAGATCGTCTTCTCGATGCGGTGCCCGACGACGAACACGTCGACGATCGGCGGCCAGCCGGCGTGCACCGGCGCCTGGAACATCTGGGAGTACGACACCACCGGCGCGACGCTGACGACCGGCACCTTCCGCCGCATCACCGCCTCGGCCGAGAGCGACGACGTCGATCCCGCCTACCTGCCGGCCGGCCGCGGCTTCGTGTTCTCGTCGAACCGGCAGACGAAGTCGAAGACCAACCAGGCGACCGGCACCGTCTACCTCGGCCTCGACGAGTACGAGCGCGAGCGCGTCCTCAACCTGCACACGATGGACGCCGACGGCAGCGCGATCACGCAGATCTCGGTCAATCAGAGCCACGACCGCAACCCGGTGGTGCGCCCGAACGGCGACATCATGTTCTCGCGCTGGGAGCACGTCGGGCCGCGCAACCGCTTCGCCATCTTCCGCAGCAAGCCGGACGGCACCGACATGTTCGTGCTCTACGGCGCGCAGAGCCCCGGCAACAGCTTCCTGCATCCGCGCGACATGGACCCGACCGGCTCCTACGCCGGCTTCCTGTCCTCGTCGCTCATGTCGCTCTCGGGGACGCAGGAAGGCGGCTCGCTGATGTTCATCGACGCGGCCCGGTACTCCGAGCACAACACGCCGGCGAACCGCAGCGTCGCGCCGATGGGCGGCCAGGCCGAGGTCACCGACCGGCCGCTGAACCAGGGCCGCGGCCTGTCGATGTTCGGCCGCGTGACCTCGCCCTACCCGGTGTGGGACGGAACGAACCGGGTGCTCGTGGCCTTCCGGCCGTGCGAGGTCACGCGCAACGGCGTCGTCATCCCGTGCGTCAACCTCACCGCGGACGAGCGGGCACGCCTCGAGGACGACACGATGACGCGCGACCAGCGCGCTGCCGACGCGGTGCAGGACAACGTGCCCGCCTCCTACGCGATCTACATGTACGACCCCGGCCCGCAGACCTGGCTGATCGTCGCGGCCCCGCCGCCGGGCTTCATGTACACCGATCCGGTGGCGGTGCAGGCGCGTGCGGAGCCGGCCGCCATCGACCCGGCCGCCCCCGACGCCACCCTGGCCGCGCTCGGCAAGGCCCTGATCGAGGTGCGCAGCGTCTACGACACCGACGGGCTCGAGCGGATGGGCGAGGGCATGCTGAGCGCCGTCGACCTGCCGGCCGGCTGCAGCGTCGGCATCGCCAAGCGCGCACCGCTCGACGCGATGGACACGCGCGCGCAGGTCGCCGACCTCGTCCGCATGAAGGACCCGGCCGACGCCGCCTACGGCTGCGCGCCGGCGCGCTTCGTCCGCGCCACGCGCGCGGTCTCGCCGCCGGCAACGTCGATGGGCATGCGCGAGGCGATCGGCGAGACCGAGTTCGAGCAGCAGCAGATCCTCGGCTACGCCCCGGTCGAGCCCGACGGCTCGTTCAAGCTCGTGGTGCCGGCCGACGTGCCGCTCGCCTTCTCGATCCTCGACGCGAAGGGCCGCGGCATCCAGACGCACCTGAACTGGATCCAGGTCCGGCCGGGCGAGCGGCGCACCTGCGACGGCTGCCACAGCCCGCGCCGCGGCGCCGCCATCAACTCCGGCACGGTCGTCAACACCGTGCCCGCGGCGATCGTGCCGGCAATGGCCGGCGCCCATCTCTCGGGCGAGACGATGGCCGCCCTGCGCACCCGCCTCGACCCGACCGCCCTCGACCTGAAGCCCGACCTCGCCTTCACCGACGTCTGGGCCGACGCCTCGCGCCCGGGCGTGACCGCACGAGCGCCGATCGCCGTGCGCTACACCGGCAACGCCAACCCCGCCGACGACCTGGCGACGGCCGTGCCGAGCAACGGCTTCATCAACTACCCGACGCACATCGCGCCGATCTGGACCCGGGCGCGCGGCGTCGCCGGTGCGCAGACCTGCACCGGCTGCCACGCCGACCCGGCCAGGCTCGACCTGCGGGCGACGACGGCGGGCACCGGCCGCGTCGTGTCGTACGAGGAGCTGATGCTCGGCGATCCGGTCATCGACGCGGCGACCGGCCAGCCCGTCACGCGCCTCGACGAAGGCGTGCCGATGGTCGTGCGCGGCCCGGCGCTGGTCGAGACCGGCGCCGGCGGCGCGGTCGGCATGGCGCGCTCGAGCCGGCTCACCGAGATCCTCTTCGGCGAGACGCTGAAGGCCGGGGCCGCCGCGCGCATCGCCCACCCGAGCCCGCCGGCGAGCGCGCCCAACCACGCGACGATGCTCAACGCCGCGGAGCGCCGCCTGGTCACCGAATGGATGGACCTCGGCGGCCAGTACGTCAACAACCCCGCCGACGGCAACGTGCGGCCGGTGACGACGCTCAGCCAGGCGAGCTTCACGGCCCAGGTGCTGCCCGTGCTGCAGGCCAGCTGCGCCACTGGCTGCCACGCGCCGGGCGGGACCGGGCCGACCCCTTCGACGCCGCCGGACTTCCGCCGCAACCGCTTCATCCTCACCGGCAGCGCCGAGGGCGACTTCAACGCCACCCTGGCGATGATCTCCAACACCTGCATGCCGGCGAGCAACTACCTGCTCAGCCGGCCGTCGACGACCCCGCATCCGGCCGGCGCGCTCGGGCAGGTCCGCGCCGTCCTGCCGATGGGCAGCGCCGGCTACACCACCATCGCCAACTGGATCTCGACCGGATGCCCCACACCCTGACGTGGGCGGGCCGCCGAGCCGGCGCTGCCGCTTCCCTGCTCTGCGGCCTGGCGCTCGCCTCGTGTGGCGGCGGCAGCGGCTCGAACCCCTTCGACAACCCGGCGGACGTCAAGAACCCGGCGTCGAGCGGCGGCCAGGAGCTCTCGTTCGCGTACTTCCAGCGCTGCGTGTACCCGATCTTCCTGGCCGAGCTGCCGGTCCGGCAGGGCTCTGCCACCTCGGTCAACACCTGCGCCTCGTCGGGCTGCCACCACAACGTGCAGGGCACCGGCGGCGCGTTCCGGGTCGTGCCGAACGCCACGCCGGTCGATCTCGCCAACGCCGCGAACACGGCCGACGTCGTGCGCGCCACCGACATGTACCGCAACTTCTATTCGGCGCAGGCCGCCGCCATCGTCGGCGCGGCGACGCAGAGCCGGCTCCTCACCAAGCCGCTGGTGCAAGGCGTGCTGCACGGCGGCGGCGTGGTGTTCGAGAGCAGCGACGACCCGAATGCGAGGATCCTCGCCTACTGGATCGGCCATCCGATGCCTGCCGGGCAGGACGAGTTCAGCTCCGCCGGGGCCAACCTGTTCACGCCCGCCGACGCGACCACCGGCGCGTGCAACAGCCAATGAGGACGCACACCTCGTTCGCCGCGGCCGTGCTCGCGGCCTGGCTCGCGACGGGCGCCGGCGTGGCGGCGCAGACCTCGGCGCCGGCCCCGGCCGCGGCCGCGTCCCCGGCGCCGACCCCGACGACCGCGCCGATTCCGGAGCGCGAGCGGCCCGCGAACCCGCGGGCCGACCGCGTCGTCATCGCCGACCCGTTCATCGAGCTGCGCACCGGACCCGGGCGCGGCTACCCGGTCTTCTTCGTCGCCGGCCGCGGCGAGCAGATCGACATCGAGCTGCGCCACACCGACTGGTTCCGCGTCCGCACCGCCGGCGACAAGGTCGGCTGGGTGCACCGGCGCCAGCTCGACTCGACGCTCACCGCCTCCGGCGAGCAGAAGCGCTTCCGCGACGTCCTCATCGACGACTACCTGAGCCGCAAGGTCCAGCTCGGCGGCGCCTACGGCCGCTTCAAGCGCGAGCCGATGCTGAAGGTGCACGGCAGCTACCGGGTCTCGGAGACGCTGCACGTCGAGGGCACGCTCGGCCAGGTGCAGGGCGTCTTCTCCGGCACCGACTTCTGGCACCTCAACCTGATGGCCGAGCCGTGGAGCGACCGGCGCTTCTCGCCCTTCGTCGGCATCGGCGTCGGCCGCTTCCGCAACTTCCCCAACCTGAGCCTGGTCGGCGCGGAGACGACCAGCGCCAACCTCGCCAACGCGGCCATCGGCGTGCGTTATTACCTGACCGACCGCTTCGTGCTGCGCGCCGACTATTCGCTCTTCACCGTCTTCGTCGATGACTCGAGGACCACCGAGTACCGCGCCTGGACTGCAGGCGTCTCGTTCTTCTTCTAGTCGCCCTGGCGACGAACCCCACACCATGACCCTCCCACTCCTGCGCTCCTGCCTCGCCGTCGCCGGCGCCTTCCTCGCCCCCGCCGCCCTGGCGCAGACGACACCGGCGCCGCGCCCCGCCGGCGAGCCGATCGTCGTGCCGCAGGTCGATCGCCGCGACGTGCGCGTGCCGAGGTACCCGTCGAACGACGTCGAGATCGGAACCTACGTCGGCAGCTACGCGACCGAGAACTTCGGCACCAGCCTGGTCTACGGCGTGCGCCTCGGCTACCACGTCAGCGAGGACTTCTTCGTCCAGGGCGTGTACGCACAGACGAAGGTCAGCGACGAGGCGTTCCGCCAGATCCTGCCCGGCGGCGTGTTCGCCGGCGCGAGCAACAGGCTGAACTACTACAACCTCTCGGTCGGCTACAACATCCTGCCCGGCGAGGTGTTCCTGTTCTCGAGCCGGGCCCGGCCGTCGCAGTTCTACGTGATCGGCGGCGTCGGCAGCACGAAGTTCGTCAACCAGCGCAAGTCGACCTACAACTTCGGCGTCGGCTTCAAGGTCTTCCTCACCGACTGGGCCTCGCTGCAGGTCGACCTGCGCGACCACATCTACTCGGTGGACCTGCTCGGGCGGCGCGAGAACACGCAGAACCTCGAGCTGACCGGCGGCCTCGCCTTCTACTTCTGAGCGGAGCCGACATGCGCCGACTTCCCCTTCGCTGCGTGGTCCTCGCCCTCGCGCTCGCCGCGTCCACGATCGCGTCGGGCGCGATCGCGCCGCAGTCGTCGGCACCCGACTTCACCTTGCGCACCATGGAAGGCCCGAACCTGCGCCTCAAGGAGCAGCGCGGCCGCGTCGTCATGGTCAATTTCTGGGCGACCTGGTGCGGCCCGTGCCGCCAGGAGATGCCGCAGCTCGAGCGGCTGCACCGCAAGTACAAGTCGACCGGCCTGGTGCTCCTCGGCGTCAACGTCGACGACGACCCGAAGAAGGCCGCCGAGGTGGCGGCCAAGCTCGGCGTCAGCTTCCCCATGCTCTACGACACCGACAAGGCGGTGAGCAAGCTCTACGACCTGGCGACGATGCCCTCGACGGTGCTCATCGACCGCGACGGCACCGTCCGCTACGTGCACCGCGGCTACTTCGCCGGCTACGAGGAGAACTACGAGAAGCAGATCCGGGAGCTGCTCAAGTGAGCGGATCGCTGCAGCGCTGCGTCGCCGGCGCCCTCGCCGCTGCCGCGCTGCTGCTCTCGGGCGGCTGCGCGATCCAGCCCTGGGTCAAGCCCTACGAACGCGAGCGCCTGGCCGATCCGATCATGAGCCTGTCGCGCGGCTCGCTCGCCGAGAAGCACCGCGAGCACGTGCGCGACGTGCGCGAGGGCTCGCGCGGCGCCACCGGCGTGCAGGGAGGCGGCTGTGGCTGCAACTGAGCGCGGCGCCGGCGGCCGCCTCCTCGCCCTCATCGGCGGCGTCGTCGGCAGCCTGTTCGCGCCGGGAGCGCGCGCCGTCGACCTGCCGGCCGACCGCGCCGAGGCGCTGTTCCACGGCTACAGCGGCGGCGGCGTCAACGCCTACGGGCCGGCCCTGCTGGTGCGCAAGTCGATCGCCGACAAGGTCTCGATCGGCGCCTCGTACTACCTCGACGCGGTGAGCAACGCCTCGATCGACGTCGTGACGACCGCCAGCAAGTACCGCGAGACCCGGCACGAGTACGGCCTGTCGGCCGACTACGTGTATCGCGACTCGACGATCTCGATCTCGGGATCGACCAGCCGCGAGCCCGACTACACCGCCAGCGCCGCCTCGATCGACCTCGCCCAGGAGGTGTTCGGCGGCATGAGCACGGTCTCGCTCGGCTTCTCGCGCGGCGCCGACGACGTGAGGAAGAAGAACTCGCCCGAGTTCGCCGACAGCGCCAAGCACTGGCGCTACCGGCTCGGCCTGACGCAGATCCTGACGCCGCGCTGGATCGCCAGCGCCAACCTCGAGGTGCTCGCCGACGAGGGCTTCCTCGGCAGCCCGTACCGGGTCGCGCGCGTGTTCGGCGCCGCCGTGCCGGAGCGCACGCCGCGCACCCGGTCGGCGCGCGCCATCAAGCTGCGCCTGCTCGGCGATCTGGGCTCGCGCGACGCGATCCACGCCGACTACCGCTACTACTACGACACGTGGGCGATCCGGTCGCACACCGCCGAGATCGGCTACAGCCGCTACGTCGGCGGCAGCTGGCTCGCCGAAGGGTTCCTGCGCTACTACACGCAAGGCAAGGCCAGCTTCTACAGCGACAACGCGGCGGTCGAGACGACCTACGTGTCGCGCAACCGGCAGCTCGGCAGCTACAGCAACGTCGGCGGCGGCGGCCGCGTCAGCTACTCGCTGGGCAAGCTCCGCGGCCGCTTCGACACCAAGCTGGTCGGTGCCTACGAATACAACCACTTCAGCTTCAGCGACTTCACCGACATCCGCACCGGCGCCGCGTACCGCTACGGCGCGAGCATCTTCCAGCTCTACCTGTCGGCGACCTTCTGACCGGGACTCGACCATGCGACTGCATCGCCCTCTCCTCGCCGCGATCCTGACCCTGGCCACGTTCGCTGCGGCGGCGCAGCAGCCGACCGTGGCGCCTGCGGCCCCGGCGGGCGCCACCGCACCGGCAGCGGCGGCCAGCGTGCCCGCTGTGACCGCGAGCCCGCCCGTGGCCGCGACCCTCGACGGCCGCGTCCAGGACGTGAAGAGCGAGGTCATCAAGCTCAACCGCGACCTGCTCGTCCTCGAGGAGGAGCTGCTCTTCCCGGCCAACACGCAGGTGGCGCTGTTCGTGTCGATGGACGTCGGCAAGATGTTCGAGCTCGACTCGGTGCAGATCAAGCTCGACGACAAGCTGGTCGCCAACTACCTCTACACGCCGCTCGAGGTGCAGGCGCTGCATCGCGGCGGCGTGCAGCGCGTCTGGGTCGGCAACCTCAAGGCCGGCGAGCACGAGATCGTCGCCTTCTTCACCGGCAAGGGTCCGCACGACCGCGACTACAGGCGCGGCGCCACCCTGAAGTTCGACAAGTCGACCGAGGCCAAGTACATCGAGCTGCGCATCCGCGACTCGATGGGCAAGCTGCAGCCCGAGTTCGACGTCAAGCTCTGGCAATAGGCGACGCGCCATGGCGGCAACGGTGCGAGCGCGACGGGTCCGCCTCCTGGCGGCGGCGCTCGCGCTCGCCGGCTCGTGCACGGCCGGCGCCGCCGGGCTCGAGCACGAGGTGCGCGATCCGCACTACGGCGACACGCTGTTCCACTTCTTCCAGGACCACTACTTCACCGCCGTGACGACGCTGATGGCGTCGCAGCACTTCAACCGCGTCTCCCGCCACGACGACGAGGCCGAGGTCCTGCGCGGCGGCATGCTGCTCTCGTACGGGCAGACGCGCGAGGCCGGCGACATCTTCGCGCGGCTGATCGAACGCGGCGCCCAGCCGCCGGTGCGCGACCGGGCCTGGTTCTACCTGGCCAAGATCCGCTACCAGCGCGGCTATCTGGCCGAGGCCGAGGCGGCGCTGGCCAAGGTCGAGCAGGCGCTGCCGGGCGCACTCGAGGAGGAGCGCCTGCTGCTCGCGGCGCACCTGCTCATGGCGCGCGACGACCACGCCGGCGCCGCCCGCATCCTCGACGGCAAGGCCGGGCGCACCCCGGGCGCACGCTACGTCCGCTACAACCTGGGCGTCGCCCTGCTCCGCTCCGGCGACGTCGCGCGCGGCAGCGCCGTCCTCGACGAGCTCGGCAGGCAGGGCGCCGAGAACGAGGAGTACCGGGCGCTGCGCGACCGCGCCAACCTGGCGCTCGGATTCGCCGCCCTCGCGGATGCGCGGCCGAAGGAGGCACGCACGTATCTCGAGCGCGTGCGCCTGAAGAGCCTGTCGGCGAACAAGGCGCTGCTCGGCTTCGGCTGGGCCGCCGACTCGCTCAAGGAGCCCAAGCTCGCCCTCGTGCCATGGGCCGAGCTCGCCGGTCGCGACTTCAGCGACAGCGCCGTGCTCGAGGCGCAGATCGCCGTCCCCTACGCCTTCGCCGAGCTCGGCGCCTACGCACAGTCGCTCGACGGCTACAACGCGGCGATCGCGTCGTTCGAGCGCGAGGGGCGGGCCCTGCGCGAGTCGATCGAGGCGATCAGGAAGGGCGCCCTCCTCGAGGCCCTGGTCGAGCGCAACCCCGGCGACGAGATGGGCTGGTTCTGGAGCATCGGCGAGCTTCCGACGGGGATGCCGCACGCACGCCACCTGGCGCAGGTGCTGGCGCGGCACGAGTTCCAGGAAGCGCTCAAGAACTACCGCGACCTGCGCTTCCTGGCACGCAATCTCGACGAATGGAAGGACAAGCTCGGCACCTTCGGCGACATGCTGGCGACGCGGCGCAAGGCCTTCGCCCAGAAGCTGCCGCCGGTGCAGGGCCGACCCTGGCAGGTGACGCTGGACGCGCTGCACAAGCGCCGCGACGGCCTCGCCGGCGAGATCGCGGCAGGCGAGAGCGCCGGTGACGGCGAGGCCTTCGCCGACGACCGCGAGACGGCGCTGCTCGCCCGCCTCCAGAGTGCGCGCCAGGCCGTCGACGCGCTCGCGGCCATGCCAGGCGCCGATGCCGAGACCCAGGCGGACCTGGTGCGCACGCGCGAACGCCTGCGCATCGCTTCCGGCGTGCTCGCCTGGCAGCTCTCGCAGGCGCGGATCGACCGCGCCTGGACGCTCGGCAAGGAGCTTGCGAGCGTCGACGCGGGTCTCGTCGGCGCGAGCCGCCGCGACGCCGCGCTCGCCGAAGCGCAGCGCACCGAGCCGGCGCGTTTCGAGGCCTTTCGGACGCGCATCGCCGCCCTCGACCCGCGCCTCGGCGTGCTGATCCCGCACGTCGCCTCGCTCGGCCAGGAGCAGCGCGTCGCCGCACAGGAGATCGCGGTCGCCGAGCTGACCAGGCAGCAGCATCGCCTCGCCGCCTACGAGACGCAGGCCCGCTTCGCCGTGGCCCAGCTCTACGACCGCGCCTACGCCAAGGGCATCGATGGCACCGCGAAGCGCTAGCCGCCGCACGCTGCGGCTGACGATGCTGGCGGCGCTGCTGGCGTCGAGCACGCTCGCCGGCTGCGGCGCCTTCGGCCGCGGCGGCTCGCCGGACAACGAGCCAACCCTGCGCACCCTCGCCGGCCGCAGCATCGCGGTGCAGACGGACGGCGCCTTCCCGCAGGTGAGCGAAGCGCAGGCCATCGAGGCCTACCAGAGATTCCTCGCCATCGCACCGACGGCCGGCCAGCGCGGCGAGGCGATGCGCCGCATCGGCGACCTGGAAATGGAGCGGGCCGAGAGCCGTGCGGCCGGAGCGACCGGGGTCGCCGGTGCCGACGCGCCCGACTTCAAGGTGGCGATCGCCCGCTACCAGGAGTACCTGAAGACCAACCCGAACGACGCCGGCAATGACCGCGTCCTCTACCAGCTGGCGCGGGCGCACGAGCAAGGCGGCGACCTCGAGACGGCCCTGAAGACGCTGGACCGCCTGGTCGCCGACTTCCCGGCGACGGCGCACCGCGACGAGGCGCAGTTCCGCCGCGGCGAGCTGCTGTTCACGGCGCGCCGCTATGCCGAATCGGAGAAGGCCTTCTCGGTCGTCCTCGCCGTCGGCCCGGCGAACGGCTTCCACGACCGCTCGCTCTACATGCACGGCTGGTCGCTCTACAAGCAGGCGCGTCTGGAGGAGGCACTGGCCTCGTTCTTCGCCGTGCTCGACCTGAAGGTCGGCGACCGGCCCGGCGAGGGCGGCCTCGAGACCCTGCACGGGCTGTCGCGCGCCGACCGGGAGCTGGTCGAGGACACCTTCCGCGTCGTCAGCATCAGCCTCGAGAACCTGAAGGGCGCGGCAACGATCGCCGCCTTCGTCGACTCGCCGACGCGCAAGGGCTACGAATTCCGCGTCTACGAGCAGCTCGGCGAGCTCTACATCCGGCAGGAGCGGACCAAGGACGCCGCCGACACCTTCGGCGCGTTCGGCCGGCGCAACCCGCTGCATGCGCAGGCACCGGTGCTGCAGGCTCGGGTCATCGACATCTACGAGAAGACCGGCTTCGGTGCCCAGGCCCTGCTCGCGAAGAAGGAATACGTGGGCCGCTACGGCCGCGACAGCGAGTTCCGCCGCGCCAACCCCGAGGGCTGGGAGAAGGCGCAGCCGCTGGTGCGAACGACCCTGGTGGAGCTGGCACGCCACCACCACGCGAGCGCGCAGAAGACGAAGGCGAAGGCCGACGCGCAGGAAGCGATCGTCTGGTACCGCGAGCTGATCGCGTCCTTCCCCGCCGACGCCGAGGCGCCGAAGAGCCACTTCCTGCTCGCCGAGCTGCTGTACGACGAAGGCCGGTTCGCCGAAGCGAGCGACGAGTACGAGAAGACGGCGTACGGCTATCCGCGCCACGAGCGGAGCGCCGACGCCGGCTACGCCGCCCTGCTCGCCCGGGGCGAGCAGCACAAGCGCGCCGCGGCCGCCGAGAAGGCGACCTTGCAGCGGGCGGCCGTCGCCAGCGCGGTGCGCTTCGCCGATGCCTTCGGCAGCGATGCGAGGACCGGCCCGGTCCTCGCCGACGCCGCCGAGAAGCTCTACGCCCTCGGCGACGCGCCCGCCGCGGCGGCGCTGGCGCAACGCGTCGTCGACCTCGGCCCGGCCGCCGCCGACGCGCAGCGCAAGGTGGCGTGGACCGTGCTCGCGCACACCGCCTTCGAGAGCCAGGCCTTCGACCGCTCGGAGCGCGCCTACGCGGAGGCGCTGCGCCTCACCGGCGAGCGCGAGCCGGGCCGCAACGATCTCGTCGAGCGCCAGGCCGCCGCTGTCTACAAGCAGGGCGAGCAGGCGCGCGAGGCGGGCAAGGGACGCGAGGCGGTCGCCGCCTTCGCGAGAGTCGCCGCGGTGGCGCCGCAGTCGGCGATCCGAGCCACGGCGCAGTACGACGCCGCCGCGTCGCTGCTCACCCTGAAGGACTGGGAGGGCGCCGCGGCGACGCTCGAGGACTTTCGCAAGCGCTACCCGAACCATCCGCTGCAGGCCGAGGTCGGCGGCAAGCTCGCCGTGGCCTACCTCGAGAAGAAGCAGTGGCCGCAGGCCGGCGCGGAGTACGAGCGCATCGCCGCGGCGAGCAAGGACCCGGCCGTCATGCGCGATGCGCAATGGCAGGCCGCCGAGCTCTACGAGAAAGGCCAGGCCCGCGCGGCCGCCGCTCGGGCCTACGAGGCCTACCTGCGCCAGCACCCGCAGCCGCTCGAGCCCGCGGTCGAGGCGCGCTGGCGCCTGGCGGCGATCGCCCGCCAGGATCGCGATGCGGCGCGCGAAGCGGCCCTCATGAAGGACATCCTGCAGGCCGACCAGGCGGGCGGCGCCGCGCGCACGTACCGCACGCGATTCCTCGGCGCGACGGCGGCGCTCGCGGTCGCCGAGCCGACCGCCGAGCAGTACCGCCGGGTCGCCCTCGTCGAGCCGCTGCAGCAGCAGCTGCGCCTGAAGAAGGCGCGCATGGAAGACGCGTTGAAGGCCTATGCCGTCGCCGCCGATTACGGCGTCGCCGACGTGACGACGGCCGCCACCTACCGCATCGCCACCCTCTACCGCGATTTCGGCAAGGCGCTGCTCTCTTCCGAGCGGCCGAAGCGCCTGTCCAGGGTCGAGCGCGAGCAGTACGACGTTCTGCTCGAGGAGCAGGCCTATCCCTTCGAGGAGAAGGCGATCGAGCTGCACGAGGTCAACGCGCGGCGCGCCACCCAGGGCGTCTACGACCAGTGGGTCAAGGACAGCTTCGCCGCGCTGCGCGAGCTGCGGCCGGTGCGCTACGGCAAGAGCGAAGTGACGGAAGGAGCGATCGATGCGATCCGCTGAGCTGCGCAGCGCGGTGGCGCGGGTGCTCGTCGCCGCGACGGTGATCGCCGCCGCCGGCTGCAGCACCGTCGGCGACACGTTCGGCAGCGCGCGAAGCGCCATGGGCCCCGCCCCGTCCACCGCCGCGACGGCCACGAGCGCGGCGACCCCGGCGGGGCCGGCGCGCCCGCCTCCGGAAGCGCCGGTCGCGCCGGCCGTGAAAGCAGCCTTCGAGCAGGCCAGCCAGGCGCTGAAGAACGGCCGCGCCGGCGAGGCCGAGCGCGCCTTCCGCGCCCTGGCCCAGGCCCATCCCGACCTCGGCGGCCCGCACGCCAACCTGGGCGTCCTGCACCGCCAGGCCGGCCGCCTCGACGAGGCGATCGCCGCATTCGAGCAGGCCACGCGCATCAACCCGCGGCAGCCGATCTACTTCAACCATCTCGGCGTGGCCTATCGCCAGCAAGGCCGCTTCGCGCAGGCGCGGGAGGCCTACGAGAAGGCGATCGCGCTCGATGCCGGCTACGCGGCGCCGGTGCTCAACCTGGGCATCCTCCACGACCTCTATCTCGGCGACGGGCTGCGAGCGCTCGAGCTCTACGGCCGCTACCTGGCACTCGCCGGCAGCGACGTGACCGTGACGAAATGGGTCACCGACCTCAAGAACCGCAAGCCGGCGCCGATCAGGGTCGGGATGCTCCAGGAGAAGCTCGAATGACGACCCTGCCCTTCCCTGCGCTCGCCATGGCGACGGCGCTGGCGGCCGGCGGTGCAGGCCCTGCGCTGGCGCAGGACCGCGCCGAGCTCGACCGCACGCCGATCATCGGCAACCGCGAGCTGCCGAAGGTTCTCTACATCGTGCCGTGGAAGAAGCCGCTGCCCGGCGACCTGTCGGGGCGGCCGCCGGTGAGCGTGCTCGACGAGGCGCTCGCGCCGGTCGATCGCGACGTCTTCCGGCGCGAGGTCCGCTACGACGCGCAGGCCCTCGCCAGGCCCGCCACCCCCGCAGGCACCGCTGCCCCGGCCGTGGCCCCGGCTGCCCGACCCGCTCCCGCCGCCAAGTAGCCGGCACCCCTTTCGCATCGACCAGGAGATCCGCCATGGACACCTACAGCACCGTCGTCAAGTTCTTCCAGGACTGTGGCGTCTTTCTCTACCCGAGCCTGCTCATCATGGCGCTCGGCCTGACCATCGCCATCGAGCGCTTCGTCTTCCTCAGCCGCGCGCGCAGCGACAACCGCCGCCTCTGGTCGCAGCTGCAGCCCATGCTGCAGAACGGCCAGTTCCGCGAGGTGCAGAGCGCGACCGCGAAGTCCGACGCCGCCGTCGGCAGGATCGTCCACTACGGCCTGGCGCGGATGCAGGCGCCCGGCCGCCGCGAGGACTTCGATGCGGCCATGGAGGAAGGGATGATGGAGATCGTGCCGCGCCTCGAGAAGCGCACCCACTACATCGCCACCTTCGCCAACGTGATCACGCTCGTCGGCCTGCTCGGCACCATCATCGGCCTGATCAAGGGCTTCACGGCGGTGGCGCAGGTCAACCCGGCCGAGAAGGCAGAGATGCTGTCGGCATCGATCTCGATCGCGATGAACAACACCGCGTTCGCGCTGATGGTCGCGATCCCGTTCCTCCTCATCCACGCCTTCCTGCAGGCGAAGACGAGCGAGATCGTCGACGGCCTCGAGGCGGCGAAGATCAGCTTCCTGAACGTCGTCGCGCGCGTCCGCCCCGAACCGGCGCCCGCGCGCTGATCCGCTCGCCACCCATCAAGGAGAGGCGATGCGAGTCCGCCGCCTGAAGAAGACGCCGGCGCACCTGGAGATCACGGCGTTCATCAACCTGATCGTCGTCCTGGTGCCGTTCCTGCTGTCGACGGCGGTGTTCACGCGGCTGGCGGTGATCGACCTGTCGCTGCCGGCGCAGTCGAGCGACGCGATCCAGAAGCTCGACCCGGACAAGCCGCTCAAGCTCGAGGTCGTCGTCCGCGCCGACGGGCTCGACGTGCAGGACAAGCACGGCGGGCTGCTCGACCGCATCCCGAACGTGCCCGGCAAGGGCCCCGACACCAAGGCGCTCGGCCTCTTCATCGCCGCGATCAAGAACAGGTTCCCGCAGCAGGACGACGCCACGGTGCTGGCCGAGAACGCCACCTCGTACGAGACGCTGGTCAGGGTGATGGACGCGGTCCGCTCGGGGCACCAGGTGCAGAACGGCAAGCAGGTGCGGGTCGACTACTTCCCCAGCATCTCGATCGGCGACGCGCCGCTGCTCAACGCTTCGGGCGGGATTGCGCCGGCGACGCCGGCGGGGCGCAAGCCATGAAGCGGACGCCCCTGCAGCGCCGCGCCGAGCGCAAGAACCGCAACCAGACGCTGGTCGACATGAACCTCGTGTCGCTGATCGACGTCTTCACGATCCTGATCTTCTTCCTGCTCTGGAATGCCGGCGGCGTCGAGATCCTGGCCAGCCCGAAGTCGGTGAAGCTGCCGGAATCGGCGTCGCAGAAGGCGCCGCGCGAGACGGTCGTCGTGATCGTCAATCGCGACGAGGTCGTTGTCGACGGCCGCAAGGTCGCGCTCGTCGCCGACGCGCTCGCCGCGCCGGGCGACGTCATCGAGCCGCTCAAGACCGAGCTGCAGCAGCAGGCCGGACGGCAGGTGATCCGCAAGGAGAACGAGGCGCAGAGCCGGCAGCTGACGATCATGGGCGACAAGGACATCCCCTACCGCCTGCTGCGCAAGATCATGGTCAGCGGCTCGCAGGCCGGCTTCGCCGACGTGTCCTTCGCCGTGCGCCAGCGGGAGGACCTGTGAGCGCCGCGCTGGCCCTGCCGGGCGTGTCGTTCCGCAAGCCCGTGCTCGCCTGGGCCGCGATCGAGGACGACGACCTTCGCTTCAAGCGGATCGCGACCTCGGTGCTGACGGCGATGGCCCTCGCCGGCCTCGCCCTGCCCTGGCTGCCCGTGTTCAAGCCCGACCCCGGCGCGGCCCACGCCGTGCCGCTGCCCATGGCGCGCATCGTCCTCGAGCAGGCGGCCGCACCGCCAGCGCCGCCGCCGGCGATGAAGAAGGCCGAGCCGGTCCGGCCGGTGGAGACGCAGGCCGCGGCGACGCCGCCCAAGCCCGATGCCAAACGGCCCGAGCCGCCGAAGCCCGCCGCGCGCCTGCCCGCCGGCCCGCCCCAGGTGGCGCTGAACAAGGAGGCGCCGGTGCCCGAGGCACGCGTGCCGGTGCCCGACAAGCCGCCGGGCGAGATCGAGGCGGCGCGACGCAAGGCGGCCGGGATCGGCCTGCTGGCCATGAAGGACGACCTGCAGGAGCTGCACGGTGCCCCGGTCGCGGTCCAGCTCCGCAAGGACATCGCCCCAGGCCCGGGCGTCGGTACCAGCAGCGGCGTCGGCGTCGGTGCCGGAACCGAGGCCGGCGTGCCGACGCGCGCCCTCATCACGTCGAACGTCGCCGGCGGCTCCGGCGGCATCAACACCGCGAGCTACAGCAGGAACACCGGCGGCGGCGGACTCGCCGGCCGCTCGACGACGATGGTCGAGGGCGTGATCGGCGGCGGCGGTGGCGGCGGGCCGGGCGGCGGCGGGGCGCGCGGCCGCGGCGACGGCACCGGCAGCGGCATCGGCGGCGCCGGCGGCTCGGGCGGCGGCGGTTCCGGCGCGGGCGCGGGCGGCACGCTCGCCCGCAGCGGCAGCGGCAAGGCGTCGCGCTCGATCGAGGACGTGCGCCTCGTCTTCGAGCGCAACAAGGGCTCCATCTACTCGATCTACAACCGGGCCTTGCGCGAGGAGCCCGGTTTGCAGGGCAAGGTCGTCCTCTCGCTGACGATCGCCGCCGACGGCAACGTCACGGCGCTGCGCATCGTCTCGAGCGAGCTGAAGACGCCCGAGCTCGAGGCCAAGCTGCTGGCGCGCATCCGGCAGTTCGACTTCGGCGCCAAGGACGTCGAGGTGATGGTCGTCAGCTGGCCCGTCGACTTCCTGCCGTCCTGATCGAAGGCCGAGGCGGCTGACGCCGGTGTAACCTCCATGGCCGTCCACTCACTCAAGGGGTTGCATCGCAAGGCGGCGGCCCGTCTCATGGCGGGCACGCCCCGGTGCGCCATCTTCCCGATCCCATGCCCCTGACTGCCAGCGCACTGAAAGACACACGACGCACGCAACGAGCACGGTGGACGGGCGCATGGGCCCTGGTCCTGCTGACCGGCTGCGCGAGCGCGCCCGAGCCGCAGGCGCCCACGCCCATCCGCGGCCGTGCACCCATCGGCTACCAGAAGACGATCAGCGACTACTTCGCCTTCCGCATGCCGACGCCGCAGACCAATGTGGAGATCAGCTACGGCAAGCCCGAGCCCGGCGGCTGCCCGCTCGGCCTGGGCCGCAGCTCGGAGCGTGGCTGGGTCGTCCCGGTGGTCTACGCGACGCGGAGCGGCACGCCGACCGGCCGGGAATCGATCAACATCACCGGGCGGGAGTACTACTTCTGGTTCGTGACCGACACCATCGCCGGGGTCACCCAGCGCATGGAGCTGTGCCCCTGAGGCCGCAAGGCAGCAGCCGCTACTTGCAGAGCCCGAGGATGCGCTCCTGCTGCGTGCAGACCTTGGCCACCGGCGCGGGCCGCGAGCGCTGGGCGATGCAGTTCTTCATCTCCCTGGCCATCGGCGGGTAGTACGACCAGCCGCGGCTCAGCTCCGGCAGCCCCAGCTCGACCTCGCGCCACTTCGGGTGGCCTTGCGCCTGCAGCGTGTCGAAGCGGCCGCACAGGGCGCGCGCGAAACGGGTCAGCCGGTTGACGGTGGAACCCAGGTTGTAGTCGTAGGTGACGAGGTAGGCCTTGACCGCCAGCCCGGCGATGTCCTCGGACAGCAGGTTGGGGTAGCTGCTGGCCCGCACGGTCGCCCGGAAATAGGTCTTCAGGGCCTCGCGGCTGCTGGCATGCGCGGGGTCGAAGCGGAGCAGCTTGATCAGCTGGCGCGCCTCCGGCTTCATGTCGGCGAGCAGCTTGGTCGGCTGACCGCCGACCACCACGACGACGTCGAGGCTGCGGTCGCCGGTCAGCTTGACGAGCGCCTCCTCGTTGGTGAGGAAGCTCGTCCGCGCGTCGGGCATCGCTTCGCCGAACAGCTGGCGGTAGAGCGTCGTCGCCGACATGGCCGTGCCGCTCCGCAGCGGTCCGACGTTGATGCGGGCGTTGCGGATCTCGTGCACGTGAGTCAGCGGCGCATCGGCGCGCGCGATGAAGTAGATCTCTTCGTTGTAGAGCGGCATGATCAGGCGCAGCGGCTGGATCAGCTCGCGCGCCTCGGCATGGCCCGCCGCCGCCTGGTCGAGGAAGGCCTGGTAGACGTCCGACTGGACGAGCGCGAGCTTCACGCCGGGCTCGCGGCGGAGGCGCTGCACGTTCTCCGCCGAGCCGGCCGACGGCAGCACCTCCAGCTCGATGCCCGCCTCGGGCGCCACGAACTTGGCGAGGTCGCGTCCGATCTGGATGTAGGTGCCCCGCTCGGAGGCGGTGACGATCTTGTAGGGGACCGTGCCGACCAAAGCGCCGCTGCTGGAGCCCGGGTTGACCGCAGCACGGCGCGGCAACGGGGCGCCCGGCGTCGGCCCTCCCGGCATCTGCGCGACGGAGCCGGGACCGCTCGGCAATCCGCTCGGCGGCGGGCCGCCGGGAGTCGCGCTGCCCGGGGCTGGATCGGCCGACGCCTGGGCCGCCACCGTCCCGCTCGACACGAGGGTCAACGCGAGAACGATGGAGCGCAGGCCGGATCGCATGCCGTGCTCAGGGAGCGCCGGGCGAGCTGCACAGCCCGAGCGCGATCACCGCGGCACTGCATGCCTCGACCACCGGGCCGGGCTGCAGCGCCGCCGCCGGCTCCGCCGGTGACTCCGGGGCCTGCGCCGGCGGCACGAGAGCCTCCGGCGGCAGGGCCTGCCAGGGGTTCGACTCGGGAAAGAGAACCGCGGCCGCCACGGGCACGGCATCGGCGGGCGACACCCGCGCCGTCTCGGCAGCCACCGCAGCGGCCGCCGGCACGGCCAGAGGCGGAACGGCAGGCTGGGCGGCCGACTGAAGCACCGGCGGCAGCGCAGGCGGAACGGCCGGCAGGACGTCAGGCGCAGCCGCCGGCGCGACGCGCGTCGCCTGCGCGAGCGACGAGAGGCGGGCCTCGGCCAGCACGCCGTGGTACTCGTGGACGACGCCGGCGATGAGGGACGCCATGACGAGCACCGTCACCAGGAGCACGGCGCCGCGCGGGCCCGAGCCGGCAGCACGGGCGCTGCGGACGGCCGTGCGCCGCCGGCCATTCGCGGCCGCCTCCATCTCAATGGGCGACTCGGCGCTCACGTCGGCCGCGCCTGCATCGGCCGGCACCGGGGGCGGCTCGGCGGTGAGCGCCCGGTCGATCGCGGCCGAGGTGATGCGCTGGAGCTGCCGCGGCTGCGCTGCGGCCAGCAGCCGATCGCAGAGCTGGTCGATCGCCGCGGGAACGCCGCCGGTCGTGCGATGGATGCGGTTGCATGCATCCTCGCTCAGCGACGGGCAGGCGTCGGGCTGAGCGCGGCACATGCGGTGCGCGACGTAGGCACGGACCTCGCCGGCGCCCAGCGGCCCGACTTCGCAGAACAGGAAGATCGGCTCGGCCGTGCCGATGAGCAGCGATCGTTGCAGCATCGACCGCAGCTCGGTCCGTCCCGCCAGCACGATCTGCAGCGGCGCATCGCGCCGTGAGCGCAGCTTCGAGAGCTCGATCAGCTCCGTCACGGCCGTTGCCGGCAGCTGCTGCGCATCGTCGACGACGAGGAGCGCCCGTCGGCCGCTGGCCGTCAGCGTCGCCAGGAAGGCTTGCAGGCCGGCCCGCAGCTCGGCCGCCGAATGGCCGTCCACCGGCGCGCCGAAGGCGCGCGACACGGCCGCCAGCAACGCCGCGGTGTCGAAGCGCCGCGCCGCGAGGAAAGCGGACACGAGAGTGTCGGATGCCGGGCTCTGCAGCAGCCGGCGAAGCAGCGCCGTCTTGCCCATGCCGGCCTCGCCGGTGAGCACGACGAAGCTGTCCCCCTGCAGCACGGCGTGGCGGAGGTAGGCCAGCGCACGGCCCTGGCTCCGGCAATCGACGCCGCCGTCGGCATCCGGCGGGAACTCGGCCGGAATCCCCCGCAAGCGAAAGTGCTGGTCGTCCATCCGGTGTTCGCGAGTAAGCGCAACGAGTTTCGCTCCGGCCTCGTTTCGCGGCTCAGTGTCCCTCCCCCTCGTTCATGGGGAGGACATACCTCCCCTGTGCCGGCGCTGCGGTCCGGGCGGGCGATCGCCGTCGGGCATGCCGCTCGCCAACTGCGTTCGCGCCGCGCGTCGAAGCGGAGGCGCCTGGAGGCCGGATGGTGCGCGACTCGATGGGTGGAGACTCTCGCAAGGAAGCGAGCGTGGAGCCGGATGGCGACGGCGGCGCCCGGGAAGAGCGCGTGATCCTGCCCGTGATCGAGGAGTTCCTCCACGTCGAGAAGCGTGCGGTCGTGGGCGGCGGCTACCGGCTGCGCAAGCGCGTCGACACGCGCACCGCCACCGTTGACGAGCTGCTGCGCAACTACAAGGTGGAGATCGAGCGGGTCCCCGTCAACGCGCCGCTCGGCAGCGACGACATTCCGGAGCCGCGCTACGAGGGCGACACCCTTGTGATCCCGGTGATCGAGGAAGTGATCGTGACCGAGAAGCGCCTCGTGCTGACGGAGGAGATCCGCGTCACCCGTGTCCACGGCACGCACCGCCAGCCGCAGACGGTGGAGCTGCGCAAGGAGCACATCGAGATCGAGCGGCTCGAGCCGCCGAGCCCGACTGAGATCGCCGCGGCCGAATCGGATGACGCCGCGAGCGCAGCGTCGCCGCGGAAGGGGCGCTGAGCATGGAGAACGTGCTTCTCGCCGTGTTCGACAGCCAGCAGGGCGCCCAGGCCGCGCGCGCCCGCTTGCTCGAGGCGGGCTTCGCGGAAGCGGCCGTGGCCTTGACCGGCCGCGGTGCGCACGACACGAGCGCCGAGCGGTCCGGCGTCACGGTGCGCGTGACCAGCGAGGCCGAGCTGAACCGCGCCGAACAGGTTCTCGAGGCCGCGGGCGCCGAGACGCTGCCGGTGCTCGAGGAGCAGCTCGAGGTCGGCAGGCGCACCGAGCGGAGCGGCGTGGTCCGGGTGTCCAGCCGCGTCGTCGAGGCGCCCGTCGAGCAGGCCGTCCACCTGCGCGAGGAGCGCGCCACCGTCGAGCGCCGGGCCGCCGACCGTCCGGCTGGCGAGGCGGACCTCGCGGCCTTCGCCGAAGGCGTCCTCGACGTGCGCGAGATGGTCGAGGTCGCCGTCGTGAGCAAGACCGCCCGCGTGATCGAGGAAGTGGAGATCAGCAAGCGCATCGTCCACCACGAGGAGGTCGTGCGCGACACCGTGCGGCGGACGGAGGTGCACGTCGACCGCATGCCGGCGACGGCCCGCGAACCGGAGACCCATCGATGAGCACGCTGCAACGATCGGCGACGGACGACCCCGCCGTCGTCCGGGAGTCCGCCACCACCCTGCCGCTGCCGGCGCGGCACGTGTCCTGGGGCGCGGTGCTCGCCGGGATGGTGATCGCCGTGGTCGTGCATCTGGTGCTGAGCCTCGTCGGCGCCGGCGTCGGGCTCGGCGCCTTCGATCCGCTCGGCTACGGCTCGCCGGACGCGACTACCTTCGGCATCAGCGCCGGCATCTGGTGGGCGGTGAGCAGCGCCGTGGCCCTGTTCCTCGGCGGCTGGGTCGCCGGCCACCTGTGCGGCTCGCTCGAGAAGACCGACGCGGTGCTGCACGGCCTGCTCACCTGGGGCCTGGGCACCATCGTCACCGTCTACCTCGTCACGGCCATGGTCGGCTCGGTCGTGCGCGGCGGCGCTGCGGTCGTCGGCAAGACGGCCGAGCTGGCGACGAGCAGCGTCACGGCGGCCTCGGGTCCGGCCGCCGAGGCGATCCGCGACGCCACGCCGCCGGGAACGAGCGCCGTCGACAGCCTCGGTGCGCAACTCGCGCAGCGTCGCGCCGAGGCGGGCAGCAGGGCGCGGCAGGTCGCCGACGCGGCGGCGAGCGCCTCGTCGAAGGCGGCCCTGGCAGCGGCGGGCGCACTCGTGCTCGGCGCCATCGCGGGTGCCCTCGGCGGCCTCGCCGGACGACGCCGTCCGCGCCGCTTCGTCGCTGCGTCGGCGAGCGCGGTGCGAAGCTGAACGGTGGTGGGGCGCCGCGGCGCGCCGTTGCCGATGTCACCCGCGCTCACGCATCGGCGTGAGATGTGACGCCTGCCGCTAAGTCTCCGCCGCCGGCCGACGAGCGGCTGCCTACCATCGGCCATGGGCAAAGCCATGTCCGAGATGACGCTGCGCGAGATCGAGGCAGCGCTCGCCAAGCCGGTGAAGGGCCCCAGGTTCGGTCGCGACCCGAAGGCCTACCTGCAATGCGTGCCGTCGCCGTCGTCGATCAAGCGCCGCCTTCGCGCCCGCCAGGTCCACCTCATGCGGCAGGCCGGCAAGTCGTGCTCGGAGATCGGTGCCGAACTGGGCATCTCAGCGTCGCGGGCGCGTGCGATCGCCGCCGAGGGCGAGCTGCATGCGCTCCAGGAGGCGAGCGGCCTCAACGAGCAGGACATCGCCTACTGGCGGCGCTGGCTCACCGAAGACGGGCTGGCCGAATCGGAATGGGAGCACCGCCAGGGCCGGCAGTGATCGACCGGGCGTGCGGCCCCGGACCATGAGCATGCCCGCACCGCTTCGCCGGGCGATGGAAGCGGGGCTCACGCGCCTGCTGTGGCCAGGCGGCGAGCTCAACGACGATTTCCTGCAGCCGCACGCCGAGCCGGCGCTGCTCGATGCGAACTCGGTGTCGTGGCAGGTGTTCGCGAACCCGCTGTCGCTCTTCATCGGCGGCGTCGCCGCCGTGATCCTCGAGCTCGGCGAGCCGCGGGTGCGCACCGGCGTGTGGGAGAACACGTCCTTTCCCGAGCGGCCGCTCGAGCGGCTGCAGCGCACCGGCTACGCCGCCATGATGAGCGTGTACGGACCGCGCAGCCGCGTCCTGCCGATGATCGCTGCGGTCCGTCGCCGGCACGAGTCGGTGCAGGGACTCGCTCCCGACGGACGTTCGTTCGCGGCCAGCGACCCCGAGCTCCTGGAGTGGGTGCATGCGACGGCCTCGTTCGGCTTCCTTGCCGCCTACGAGGCGTACGTGCGGCCGCTGTCGGCGTCGGAACGCGACCGTTTCTATGCCGAAGGCGAGCCGCTCGCCCGTCTCTACGGCTGCGCCTGCGCACCCCGCTCGCAGGCAGACGTCGAGGCCCTGTTCGCACGCATGGAGGCGAGCCTCGAAGGCTCGGCCATCGTTCACGACTTCCTGCGCATCGTCGCTCGCATGCCGGCGCTGCCGCCGACGCTGCGGCCCGTGCAGGCGGTGCTCGTGCAGGCCGCGGTCGACGTCGTTCCCGAGCACCTGCGGCGCCGCATCGGCCTCGGCCACCCGTGGCGCTTGCCGCCATGGCAGCGCTTCCTCGTGCGTCGTGCCGGCGCCGCCATCGAACGCGCGGTCCTGCGCACGAGTCCGGCGATGCAGGCACGGACGCGTCTCGGCGTGGCGGGCGAGGACATCGGCCGAATCAGGCCCGACCGCGGCACGGCCTAGCCGTCGGTGCGCTCGGGTGCGACCTCGCGTCTCGGTCGACGACGCCAAGCCGCGGCCGACGCTCAGTTGCGGAAGTTCTGCGTCACCATGAGGCCGTAGCGGCCGCCGTCGAGGATGCCGATGCCGACTCGCCCGAACTGCGGCCGCAGGATGTTGGCGCGATGCCCCGGCGAATCCATCAGGCCCTGGTGCGCCATGGGCAGGTTGCGCGCCAGGGCCAGGTTCTCGCCGGCGTTGAGATAGCGCACGCCGGCGCTGCGCAGGCGATCGAACGGGTCCTTGCCGTCGGGCGTGACGTGCGAGAAGTAGCCGCGCGCGAACATGTCCTGCGAATGGGCCCGGGCGACGTCGCGCGCCTCGGGGTCGGCGAGCAGCGGGCGCAGGCCGGCGCGCGCCCGCTCCTCGTTGACGAGCTCGAGCATCCGCGCCTCGAGATCGGGCCGCGGCGGCGCCTGGGCGACCGTGAACGGCAGGCTCAGCGACTCGCTCGATCCCGGCCGCACGGTGAGCTTGCTGAGCGTGCGCTCGAAGGCCGGGTTGAAGATTGGGCCGAGCCGCGCCTCCAGCCACTCGGCAGGCTGCGAGAGGCGAGCGACGATGACGCTGTCGGCGACCTTGCGGCTGAACCCGTCGGCAAGCGGCAAGGCGAGCAGGAGCATCGCCACCACCAGCGCGTTCACCAGGCCGTTGCCGGCGCCCGGGATCACGCCCAGAGCGCGATTGAGCCGGCTCGCGTGCGCCTTCGCCGGCACCGCGGCGACGAGCCGGCCGAGGAGCAGCGCCAGGACGAGCCGGGCGAGCAGGAAAGCGGCGAGGAAGGTCAGCGGCGGCGCCCAGACGCCCCAGTCGAGGCCTTGCGAAGCCAGCAGCGCGACGCCGTGCGGATAGGCCCACAACGCGAACAGCAGGCTGGCGGCGAGGCCGATCAGCTCGGCACTCGCGGCCAGCCAGCCGCGCCGCCAGCCGCCCCACATGCCGGCGAGGACGATGGTGCCGAGCAGGATGTCGATGAGCGGCGCAGCGTCGAGCCAGCTCGCCAGAGGCACGGGCTCGCTCATGCGCCGAGCCCGCGGCTCGAGGCGACGCGGGAGCGGAGGTGGTCGCTGCGCTTGCGAGGGTGCATGGTCTGGTTGGTGCTCGGCGCGGGACCGGCGCGCGGCATTGTGCAGACCGCGGCGAAGCGCAGGGGACCGCCGTCGATGTCCTTCGATCCGTAGGAGATTGGCGATCGCGACGGCCGGAGGAATGTCGCTTGCCCGAACCGGTGGTCCGCATCGAACAGGAGATCGCGATGACCCAGCTGCCCCACGACAACGACGCCTGGCGGCGCGCCGGGGCCGACGCCAGGCCGGCCGCATCCGGGGAACAGATCGAGCGCGATCCGGCCGGCCCGACCGACGCTGGGGAGCAAGACCGCTCCGCCGCTGACGAGGACCGACGGGCGCCCGACAACGCCCCGCAGGAGCGCGACCCACGCTCACCGGGTATCGAATCCGACACAGCCTGACTGCGCCGCTCGCCTGACCGCCCCGCTCGCCTGTCCGCCGGCTCGCGCGTGCGCCGAGAATCGGCGGATGGGCTCTCGATCCGCGTTGCGCTGTCTCTGCCAGGCCCGCTCGTCGGCGCGCGCCTCGCGCCCGGCGCGGCGCTCCGCACGCTGCCTCGCCTCGGGGCTCGCCTCCGTCCTCGCCGTCGTCCTCGCCGCCGCCGTCGCGCCGCCCGCCGCGGCGCAGCGCGCCAGCACGGCCGCCGGCCCTGAAGAGCAACTCCGCCTGTCACTGCCGCCGATCGGCCTGCGCAGCCGCGACGTCGCCATCGTCGTCAACGACGCCGACCCGGCGAGCGTCGAGGTCGCCCGCTACTACGCGGCCAAGCGAGGCATCCCGGAGGAGCGAGTCATCCACGTCCGCTTCACGCCAGGCCAGCCGGTGATGCCTTTCGGCGAGTACCTGCGCGTCCGGGAAGTGCTCGACGCCAAGGCCGGCCACGACGTGCAGGCCCTGGCCCTGGCGTGGACGTATCCGTTCCGGGTCGAGTGCATGTCGGTCACGTCCGCGTTCGCGCTCGGCTTCGATCCGGGCGCCTACTGCGCCGAGGGCTGCCACATGACGAAGGCGCAGCCCTACTTCAACAGCCGCAGCACCGCCCCGTTCACCGACCTGCGGATGCGGCCGGCGATGCTGCTGGCCGGCAAGGACGTGGAGAGCGTCAAGCGGATGATCGACCGCGGCCTGCGCTCGGACGAAAGCTGGCCCGACGGCAAGGCCTACCTGCTGAGCACGCGCGACCCGCACCGCAACGTGCGGGCCGCCAGCTTCGAGCACGTGCGCACGATGCTCGGGACGGCGTACCCGATCGAGCGCATCGATGCCGATGCGCTCGAAGGCAAGCCCGACGTGATGTTCCACTTCACCGGCGTGGCGCAGGTGGCCGGCATCGCCAGCAACCGCTTTCTCGACGGCGCCATCGCCGACCACCTCACCTCGCATGGCGGCGTGCTCTCGGGCGCGGGGCAGACGACCGTCCTGGAGTGGCTGGCCGCCGGCGCGACCGGCAGCTACGGGGCGAGCATCGAGCCGTGCAACTTCCTGGCCAAGTTCCCCGACATCGGCGTCGTCATGGGTCGCTACCTCGGCGGCGAGTCCCTCGTCGAGGCCTACTGGAAGAGCGTCCTCATGCCCGGCCAGGGCCTCTTCGTCGGCGATCCGCTGGCGCGTCCCTTCGGCGGCTTGCGCGCCACCCGCACGGCGGCCGGCACGGTCATCGAGACGCGCGCGCTGCCGCCCGGGCCCTATCTCCTCGAAGCGTCGCGCAGCACCATCGGCCCGTTCCAGCCGGTGTCGACCGTCGCCGCCATGGGCTTCGGCGTGCGCCGCGTCACCCTGCCGGCGAACGACAGCCGCTACTTCCGGCTGCGCCGTCTGGCCGAGCCGACGCGGCCCGGCTCCTGACCCGGCCGCTTCCGGCGCCGCCCTGCCGCTGCCCCGCACTGACCGGGCGCCTCGCCGATTTGACAGCGTGATCACATCCAAGGATTATCGATTCATGAGCATGAACATACCCGCGTGGCCGGCGGGCTGCGGATGAACAACCGACTGTGCGAGATGTTCGGGATCGAGGTCCCCCTCTTCGCCTTCTCGCACTGCCGCGACGTCGTCGTCGAAGTCTCGAAGGCCGGCGGGCTCGGCGTCCTCGGCATGGCGCGAATGAGCGCCGAGCGCGTCCGCGAGCAGCTGACGTGGATCGACGCCCACATCGACGGCAAGCCCTACGGCATCGACATCCTCAACCCGGCCAGCTACGCGGAGCTCGGCGACCGCAAGTTCGACCCCGAGCGCCTGCTGCCGCGGGAGCAGCGCGACTTCGTCCGCCGCCTGCTCGACGACGCCGGCATTCCGCCGCTGCCGGAAGAGGACGCCGAGCAGATCGTGAAGGACATGGTCGGCGAGTTCACCTTCACGCCCGAGGAGAGCGCGCGGATGATCGACATCGCGCTCGAGCATCCGATCAGCCTGATCGTCAACGCGCTGGGTTCGCCCTCGCCCGAGCTCGTCGAGCGGGCGCATGCCAAGGGCATTAAGGTCGCGGCGATGGCCGGAGCGCCGAAGCATGCAGTGCGGCACCAGCAGGTCGGCTGCGACTTCGTCATCGCCGTCGGCACCGAGGCGGGCGGCCACACCGGCAGCACGACCTCGATGGTGCTGTGGCCGCGCATCGTCGACGCGGTCGCGCCCTTGCCGGTGCTCGGTGCCGGCGGCGTCGGCCGCGGCCGCCAGATGGCGGCGGCGCTGGCGCTCGGCTGCGAAGGCGTCTGGTGCGGCTCGATCTGGCTGAAGACGGTCGAGAGCGAGGTCACCCCCGAGATCAAGGAGAAGATGTTCGAGGCCGGCTCCGAGGACGCGGTGCTGACGCGCAGCGTCACCGGCAAGCCCTGCCGCACCCTGCGCAGCCGCTTCACCGACGCCTGGGACGCGCCCGGCGCGCCGGACACCCTGCCCGCCCCCTTGCAGGCGCTGCTGTGGTGGGGCCAGGGGCGCACGCGCGTCGAGCGCGTGCGGGCCCGCGAGTTCCTCACCTACCCCGTCGGCCAGATCGTCGGCGACATGAGCGCCGAAACCTCCGTGCGCAGCGTCGTGCACGACATGCTCCACGAGCTGCTCGAATCGAAGGAACGACTCGACCGCCTGCTCGCCTGAGCGCCTGACCGGATCACCGCCATGCTCATCGTCCGCAGCCTCTTCTTCGCCCCGGCGAACCGGGCCGACCTGGTCGGCAAGTTCACGCGCTTCGCCGCCGATGGCTATGTGATCGACCTCGAGGACGGCACGCCGCCGGCGCAGAAGGCGAGCGCGCGCGACGGGCTGTCGGCGCTCGTGCAGGGCGTGCGCGCGCAAGGGCTGCGCGGCTTGCTGACCGTGCGCGTCAACGAGCCCGGGTCCGACCACTACCTCAACGACCTCGCCGCCGCCCTCGACAGCGACGTCGACGGCATCGTCGTTCCCAAGCTCGAGAGCGGCGACGCGCTGTTCCCGGCGCTGCACCGCATGCGTCGCCTCGATCGCGACCGGCCACGGGCCCGGCCCCGCTTCATCGTCGGCGGGCTCGAGTCGATCGGCGGCGTCGCCAACGCCGCCGCCCTGTGCCGCGCCGACCCGAGCCTGGCGGCGGTGTACTTCGGCGCCGAGGACCTCGCCAGCGAGCTCGGCGCGCGTCGCACCCCGAGCTCGGTGGAGGTCATGTACTCGCGCTCGCAGGTGCTGCTGCATGCGAAGGCGGCACGCATCGTCGCCATCGACCAGGCCGTCGTCGAGATCCGCGACGACCAGCACTTCGAGAAGGACGCCGAGGTCGGCCGCGACATGGGCTACGACGGCAAGATCTGCCTGCTGCCGCGCCAGCTCGACGTCGCCAACCGCGTCTTCCGGCCGAGCGACGCCGAGCTCGAGCACGCGCGCCGGCTCATCGCGTTCTACGACGAGGCCACCGCGCGCGGCATCGGCACGGTCGACTTCGAGGGCAAGATGATCGACGGCCCGCTGCTGAAGCGGGCGCAGCGGCTCGTCGCGTTCGGCGAGCACCTGGCGCGGCTCGCGGGCGGAGCGACGGCGTGATCCGGCTCGATCCGGCGCAGCTGCAGCTGCGCGACTGGATTCGACCGGGCGACGGCATCGTCATGGGCCAGGGCACGGCCGAGCCGCTGACCCTGACCGAAGCGCTGGTGCGCCAGCGCCGCGAGCTCGGCGGCGTGCGCGCCTTCCTCGCCGCGATGTTTTCCGACACCTTCCTGCCCGGCGGCGTCGACGGCATCGAGCTCACCGGCATGGGCGGCGTCGGCACCAACCGTCGCCTGATCCAGGCCGGCGCCCTGGACGTGATCCCCGGCCACGTCTCGCAGAACGTGGCCTTCATCGCCGACGGCACCATCGCCTGCGACGTGGCGCTCGTGCAGGTGAGCCCCCCCGACGAGCACGGCCGCTACAGCCTCGGCCTGGGCGCCGACCACAGCCGCGCCGCGGTGGACAAGGCACGCGTCGTCATCGCCGAGATGAACCGCCTCGTGCCGCAGACGACCTGCGACGTGGCGCTGACGGAGGCCGACATCGACGTCCTGGTCGAGACGAGCCGGCCGCCGATCCAGCTCCCGTCGGCGCCGATCGGCGAGCTCGAGCGCCGCATCGCCGCGCACGTCGACGCCTACATCCCGGACCGCGCGACCCTGCAGGTCGGTTTCGGTGCGATCCCCGAGGCGATCATCGCCATGCTCTCCAACCGTCGCGACCTCGGCATGCATTCCGGCATGGTCGGCGACTCGCTCGTCGACCTCGTCGAGAGCGGCGCGCTCACCAATGCCTGCAAGGGCATCGACGTCGGCGTGAGCATCACCGGCGTGCTGTTCGGCACCGACGACAGGCTCTACCGCCATGCGCACCGCAACCCGGCGCTGAAGGTCTGCCCCATCGACTACACGCACGCCGCCGACGTGCTGGCGCGGCTGCCGCGCTACGTGTCGATCAACTCCGCGCTCGAGGTCGACCTCACCGGCCAGGTGAACGCCGAGAGCATCGGCGGCGACTACATCGGCGCCGTCGGCGGCCAGGTCGATTTCGTCCGCGCTGCCCGCCGGTCGCCGGGCGGCGCCTCGATCATCGCCCTGCCGAGCGCCGCCCGCCGCGGCACGCTGTCGCGCATCGTCGGCCGGCTCAGCGGTCCGGTGACCACCGCCCGCAGCGACGTCGACATCGTCGCCACCGAGAACGGCGCGGTGCGCCTGCGCGGCCTGCCCTTCAAGGCTCGCGTCAAGGCCATGATCGAGCTGGCGGCGCCGCAGCACCGCGAAGCGCTGTCACGCGAGGCGCACGAGCTGCACGGTGCCTGACCCAGGCAGCCGCTCGCAGCGAGAAGACGACAAGCTCGCTCGGCAGCCGACCGTCGGGATTTCGAAGCGGTTCGTGCTGCTGCCGAGATCACACGGCCCGCGATCGCGCTTCACTGCGCGAAGCGTTTGACGGCCGCCTCGTTCCAGGCGATCCCTTGGCCGGGCCGGTCCGGCACGAGCAGCTGGCCGTCGCGGACCTCGAACGGCTCGGCCAGGATCGGATCGGCCCAATCCTGCCATTCGAGCCAGTGCGCCGTCTCCGTGACCCGCATCACGTGCGCCGCTACTTCTGGATAGAGATGGGTCGACATCGGGATGCCGGCGGCGCCGGCGATCGCGGCCGAGCGCAGCCAGCCGCTCACGCCGCCGATGCGCATCATGTCCGGCATGACCAGGTCGCCAGCGCCGGCCTGCAACGCGCCATAAAGCTGGCGAGGCCCGTAGAAGTTCTCGCCGAGCTGCAGCGGCGTCTTCAGCTCTCGGGCCAACTGCGCACAGCCGAGGATGTTGTCGTAGGCGATCGGCTCCTCGAACCACGTCAGGCCGGCGTCATCGAGCGCGTGGCAGCGGGCCAGGGCCTCGCCGAGAGACAGCCCCTGGTTGAAGTCGCACATGAGCTTGACGTCGGCGCCGGCACCTTCGCGCACGGCGGCGATCGCGGCGAGGTCGTCGCCGAGGCGGTCCCGGCCGAGCCGCATCTTCAACGCCGTGAAGCCGCCCTCGGCGACCAGCGCCGCGGCCTCGGCAGCGAGCCGGTCCGGCGGCAGCAGCCACAGGCCGTTGCTGTTGTAGGCCGGCACCGGGCCCAGGCTGCCGCCCAGGTACACGGCGAGCGGCAGCCCCGCGGCCTGCGCCATGGCGTCCCAGGCAGCCATGTCGAGACCGGACACCGCGATCAGCGTCAGCCCTTCGCGCCCGACCAGGTGCAGCGAGCCGATGCCGCGCCGGTAGGCGTCGAAGGGCGCGACGGCTTGGCCCTGGGCCGCGGCGCCGAGGTCCTCGAGCGCGGGCACGAGGTAGCGAGCCGCCTGCTTGAGGTAGGGCTCCAGATAGCTTCGGCCGACCACGCCTTCGTTCGTGAACAGGTCGATCAGGATCAGCGGCCACTCATCAAACCGGCCCACCTTCGAGACGATGGGACGCTTCAAGGGCAGGACAACGGGTCGGGCACGGACGCCCCTCACTGTCAGAGCCACTGCCGTCATGCCGCCCCCCTTGTTGTCGTGGATGCCCGAGCGAGTATGCGGCGAGTGCGAACCGCTGGTCGGCCGCCGCCACCGCGGCGCCTGCCTCGTCCGGACGCGTGATGTCGAGCATGGCGACAAACCAAAGGAGGCGGCTGACGAACTTGCGGGTCGTGCACGCCGTGTTCGACACCAAGCTGCCCCAGGACGGCCGTTCTGCCGACGAGATCGCGCGTGCGGTGGCGCACACCGACGCAGTGGAAAGCGCTTGAGCGCGACGAAAGCTAGGTCGACAGCGAGAAGCAGCCGAGAAGTTCGCTGATCCGGCGTCCTTCACGCTCGCCGCGGCTCTGCTCAAGCGTCTGATTGGCGGCCCGGCGGACATCCATGAGTGCGAACACCGTCGTCGCAAGATCGAACCGACCTGCTGATGCGCCAATGCGGAGGCTCTGAGATAGCTCGACTGGGGTCTGCTCGGCTGCGCTTCGTGCGATCACGTTCAACCTCTATGTCTGCACGCACAGACTAAGCCTGATGGCGCCAATGACAAGCGACGAATTCACGGTCGGTCGTTGCGCTGACTCAGGCGCCGCGGACGGGCGAGAACTGGGCAGAATGCGCGGTGTCCAAAAGCAGCCCGACGGTCCGCCGCTGGCTGGTGGCGCTGGTCGCTGCCGCCGTCCTCCCCACGCTGATCGCCGCGCTCGCCGCACTGCTCTACGCCTACAAGGAAGAAAAGCAGTCTCTCCAGGCGCGCCTGCAGGACACGACGCGGGCCCTGGCCCTCGTGGTGGACCGGGAAATCGCCCGGCGCGAAGCGATCGTGCTGACCCTTGCTGGCTCGCCCACCCTCACGCACGGCGACCTCGAGGCCTTTCACGAGTACGCGAGGCAGATCGCCCCGACCCGGGACAAGGTGGTGGTCCTTCACACCCTCGACGGGTCGCAGCTGGTGAACACGCGCGTGCCCTTCGGCTCACCCTTGCCCAAGACCTCGCCGCTGGCACCCGAGCGCGCGGCCGCGGGCCCCTCTGCCACCGTGGTTTCGAACCTCTACTTCGCGCCCATCGGCAGGCAGTTCAGCTTTGCCCTGCAGGTGCCGGTGGTGCGCGATGGGCGGCCGATCTACCTCCTCTCCATCGGCGGCTTCGCCTCCGCGCTGCAGTCCGTCCTGCAGGACCAGCGCGTCGCGGACGGCTGGGTGGCCTCGATCCTCGATGCGAACGGGGTGGTGGTCGCCAGGAACATCGCAGCGGAGACGTTCGTCGGCAAACGCGTGAGCGAACGCCTGCTGTCGCAGTTGGCCCGGGGCGCGGAGGGCAGCTTCGAATCGGTGAGCATCGACGGCATTCCCATCCATGCGACGTTCAGCAAGGCGCCCAACTACGGCTGGGCGGTGGTGGTGGGCGTGCCGCTGAGCGCGATGTCCGCGCCCTTGCGGGTGGTCGCTGCCTTCGCGGCGCTGGCCGCCTTGCTCCTGGCTTGCGCGCTGCTCGCCGCCATCTTCATCGCCCGGCGCCTGATCCGGCCGGTGCGGCAGCTGCAAGCCGCCTCCGAAGCAGTCGGCTCGGGACGGGCGCTCGAGACCGCGCCAACGGGACTGCTCGAGACCGACCGGGTCCTCGACGGCTTGCAGGCGGCCGATGAGCGGATCCGGGAAGCCAACCGCGCTCTCGAGGCCCGGCGAGCCGAGGCTGAAGCTTCGGCTCAGGCATTGCGTCAGAGCAACGATCGCCTCCAGCTCGCCACGCACACCAGCGGGCTGGGGCTCTTCACCTGGCGCCCGCTCCGCGATCTGGTGGAGTGGCACAACGACCTCCCCTACAAGATCCTCGGCATCGCTCCCGGCGAGTTGCCGGTCACGGGGGCGCGATTCATGGCGGAGTTCGTGCACCCGGACGACGCGGTCCGACTGGGCGCCTCGGTGCGGCAGACGCTCGAGGAAGGCGCACCGTTCGGTTTCCTCGGACGCATCCATCGCCGTGACGGGGAGTTGCGTTGGGTGGAGTTCACGGGCCGGGCCCAGCAGGATGGCGGTCGGGAAACCGTCGTCGTCGGCGCCGCGGCCGACGTGACGGAGCGAATCGCCGCGGAGACGGCGCTGCGCCAGAGCGAGGAGCGCCTGCGCCAACTGGCCAACACCATTCCCAACCTGGCCTGGATAGCCGACGCGAGCGGCGACATCACCTGGTTCAACGACCGCTGGTACGACTACACCGGCAGCACCCCCGACGAGATGAAGGGCTGGGGCTGGCAGCGGGTGCATCGGCCCGACACGCTGCCCGAGGTGGTGCGGCAATGGCGCGAGTCCTTGCGTACGGGGCATGCCTTCGAGATGACGTTCCCCTTGCGCGGCAAGGGTGGCGTGTTCCGCCCGTTCTTCACGCGCGTGGCGCCACTGCGGGATACCTCGGGTGCGATCGTGCAGTGGTTCGGCACGAACACGGACGTCTCCAGCTTGAAAGAGGCCGAAGAAGGCCTTCGGGAGGCCGACCGTCGCAAGGACGAGTACCTCGCGATGCTCGCCCACGAACTGCGCAATCCTCTGGCGCCCATCCGCACGGCAGCTGCGTTGCTCAAGCGGATTCAAAGCAATGAACCGCGAATCGCGCGCGCCAGCGAGATCATCGCTCGACAGGTCGGCCACATGAGCGGATTGCTCGACGACCTGCTGGATGTCTCGCGCATCACGCGTGGGTTGATGACGATCGAGCGGGAGCGGGTGAACGTCGCCAGCACTGTCGCGAGTGCTCTGGAACAGGTCCGGCCGCTGATGGAGGCGAAGCGGCATCACGTCGAATTTCAACAGGAGGAGCCGCACCTCGAAGTCATGGGCAGCTCGCTGCGCCTGACCCAGGTTGTTGCCAACCTGCTCGACAACGCGGCCAAGTACTCGGCGCCGCGGTCTCGCATCGAGGTGGCCGTGCGCCGGTCCGAGGGTGAAGTCCGCATTGAGGTGACGGACACCGGCCAGGGAATCCCGGCCGAACTCTTGGCGCGGGTGTTCGAACCGTTCACCCAGGGGGAGCGCGGATCGCACCGGTCCGAGGGTGGACTGGGATTGGGGCTGGCGGTCGTGCGGGGTCTCGTGGAACTACAGGGCGGCAGTGTCAGCGCCCACAGCGCCGGTCTCAGCGGCGGCAGCCGCTTCGTCGTCGAGTTGCCGGAGGCGCCTCCTGCGTCGCAGGTGATGCCAGGCACGGTGGACGCGCCTGCGGCGTCAGCCGCGCCGGCGGCCTTGGACCTTCTGGTCGTGGATGACAACAGGGACGCCGCGGACTCCGTGGCCGAACTCCTGCAGTTTGGCGGACATCGCGTGCAGCGGGCCTACACGGCCCGCCACGCCTTGGACCTGATGCAGGGCACCAGCTTCGACGCAGCCATCCTGGACATCGGATTGCCCGACATGAGCGGCTACGCGCTGGCTCGGGCTATCCGCACCGGCGGCTTGCGGGTGGGCACCTTGATCGCGCTGAGCGGGTACGGGCAGGACACGGATCGGGAGAGCTCAGCAGCGGCAGGATTCGCCCATCACCTGGTCAAACCGGTCGACGAGGAGTTACTGCTCCGGGTACTCTCGACGACTGCGCGACAGTCTGCTCGAGTGGACGAGGCCGGGTAGCCCCGTTGTCACGCCGATACGCGCGCGCCTCGGTGGCCGAGTTGAAGGCGACGAATAGACTGCCCTGGGGCCGCACCCTCCGGGCAACTTCTCTACTAGGAAGCCTCGGACGGCGAGCGCCGACGACTCGCGGGCTCCCTGTGATCGACTTTCAAGCCCAAGTCCGCAGCCAGAGGCGTGAGCTTGTACAGGCTTCGGAGTTTGTCGATCGGCAGCAGGTATTGATCGCCCGCGGTTGAGAGTGCGAAGCGAAGCTCGAGGGGCGTCAGCAGGATGTGACCGGCGCTGTCGGCGCGGAGCGCCAAGGCGTTCAGCATCGCTAGAGAGACTTCATCGAGTGCTGCCACTGGCTCTCTTTCGGAGTTGACACGCAGTATGCGCGTTCCTGGGAGGCCGCCCTTGCCCTCCCAGCCTGCGCTAGCTGCCCGAGAAATCCGGCTTGCGCTTCTCGACGAACGCGTTGACCGCCTCCACGTGGTGCGACGTCTTGTGCGCGACCGCCTGGAAGCCGGCCGACATCTCCAGCAGGCTCTCGAGCCGCATGTGCTGGCCTTCGCGGAGCAGGCGCTTGGCCAGGCGCAGCCCGGGGCCGGGATTGACGGCGATGCGCGCGGCGAGCGCCAGCGCCTCGGGCATCAGTCGATCGGCCGGAACGACCTTCGAGACCAGGCCGCAGGCCAGCGCCTCCGCCGCGCTGACGGGATCGCCGGTGAACGACATCTCGGAGGCCTTCGACATGCCGACCACCCGCGGCAGCAGCCAGGCACCGCCGTCGCCCGGGATCAGGCCGACCTTGACGAAGCTCTCGGCGAACGACGCGCTCTCCGATGCAATGCGGATGTCGCACATGCAGGTGAGGTCGCAACCGGCGCCGATCGCCGGGCCGTTGACGGCCGCGATCGTCGGCACCTCGAGGTTGTAGAGCGCGCTCGCGAGCCGCTGCACGCCCTGACGGTACCAGTGCCGAATGGCGCTCGGCGGCTCGTCGAAGAGCTCCTGCATGTGCTTCAGGTTGCCGCCTGCCGAGAACACGGTGCCGGCGCCGGTGAGCACGACGACGCGCACCGAGGTGTCCTCGGTGATGCGGGCGCAGGCGTCGACGAACTCCTGCGGCGCGCTGTTGCCGGTGAGCACGTTGCGGGTCTCGGGCGCGTTCATCGTCAGCGTGACCACCGGTCCCGACTGCTCGAACAGGAGAAAAGGAGTCATGGCCGGATGTCTTCGTTGCGGGGGATCAGCGCGCTGCGCATGAAGTCGAGCGCGAGCGGTGCGTCGGAGGCCAGCAGGGCGCGGCCGAGGACGCGGTTCCAGTGCGTCTCGGCACCGAAATCGGCGCGCCACTCGTGGATGCGGCGCGTGAAGAGCTGGAGGTCGAGCTCGGCGGTGACGCCGATGGCGCCGTGCACGGCGTGCGCGGTCGCCGTCGCGACGACGGCCGCCTCGCTGGCACGCGCCTTGGCGAGCGCCGCGCGCAGCGGGTCCGGCAGCGGGCCGGCTCCGGCACAGCCGATCTCCGCCGCCATGTGCGCCGCCGTGACGTGCTCCGCCATGACGGCCAGCTGGTGCTGGATCGACTGGAACTTGCCGATCGAGCGCCCGAACTGGACGCGCTCGTTGGCGAAGGCGACGCTTTGCTGCAGCACGCGCTGCATGGCCCCCGCCAGCTGGGCGGCGGCGAGGGCGGCGCCGGCCGCCGCCCAGTCGACGGACACCGGAAGGGCGACGGCGTCGTCCGGTGGCGCGGCCCAGTCGAGGTCGGCGCGCAGGCTGCCGTGCACGCCTCCCCCTCGACGCACTGCCCTCGCCGTCGGCAGCAGCATCCACCCCGTGCCCGACGCCACGGCCACCCACTCGGCCACCCTTCCGCACGGCGTTCCCGGGCACGACCAGGCGCCACCGGGACCGGACCGCGCGTGCGTCGCGATGGCGATCGGACCGTCGGGCGCCTCGGCGCCGCCTGCCGCGAGCGCCGCCCGCGCCAGCAGCGTGTGGGCGACGGGAACGGGCAGCGCGTGACGCCCCTCGCTGACGAAGAGCGGAAAGACGTCGGCGAGCCGCAGCCCGGCCCCTCCTGCCGCTTCGGGCACGAGCGCGTCGAGAAACCCCGATGCGGCGATGCGCGACCACAGCGCGCTCGCGGTGCCGCCGCGCTCGACCTCGCGCACGACCTCGGGCGTGCAGGCGTCGGCGAGCAGGCGCTCGAACGGCGCCGACAGCTCGTTCATCGCAGCCCCAGCCCGCGCGCGATCAGGCCGCGCAGCACCTCGCGCGTGCCGCCGCGCAGCGAGAAGGTGGGCGCGAAGTGGGTGACGTAGGCGAGCGTCCGCAGCAGCTCGGCCGGCACCTCGGGACGCGTCGCCGGAGGAGCGGCCGCCGTGGCGGCGATCGCGTCGGCGAGCGCCGCGGGGATGAACTGCTCGAGCTCGGTGCCGAGGTCCTTGACCAGCGATGCCTCGGTCATCGGGCTCGCGCCGGCGCCGACCTTGGCGGTGACGGCGACCGACATGGAGCGCAAGGTCGCGAGGTGGCCGACGATGCGGCCGGCGACGGCGAGCGATGGGTCGTCGTCGATCTTCGCCTCGCGCAGGTACGCCAGCCAGCGGTCGAACAGCACGATGCTCGAATACAGCCGCTCCGGGCCGCTCCGCTCGTAGGCCAGCTCGGCGGTCACCTGCTCCCAGCCCGAGCCCTCGGCGCCGACCAGCGCCTCGTGCGGCAGGTCGACATCGTCGAAGAACACCTCGCTGAAGTGCTTGTCGCCGGTGAGGTCCTCGATCGGCCGCACCGTGATACCCGGCGTCTGCATGTCGACGAGCAGCTGCGACAGGCCGCGCTGGCGCTGCTCCGGATCCCCGGAGGTCCGCACCAGGGCGATCATGTAGTGCGAGTGGTCGGCGTTGGTGGTCCAGATCTTCTGGCCCTTCAGGCGCCAGCCGGTCGACGTCGGCACAGCGCGCGTGCGCACGCTGGCCAGGTCGGAGCCGGCCTGCGGCTCGCTCATGCCGATGCAGAAGAAGAGCTCGCCTCGACAGACGCGCGGCACGAAGAAGCGCTTCTGCGCCTCGGTGCCATAGCGCAGGATCATGGGCGCGCTCTGCCGCTCGGCGATCCAGTGCGCCGACACCGGCGCGCCCCGCGCCAGCAGCTCCTCGACGAGGACGAACCGGGCGCAGGCGTCGCGGCCGCCGCCGCCGTAGGCCTGGGGCAGGGCCAGGCCGATCCAGCCGCGCTCGCCGAGCTTGCGGCTGAACGCGGGGTCGGACCCGAGCCAGGATCTCGCCCGGATGTCGGCCGGCATGCCGGCCAGCGCTTGGTCGAGGAACGCCCGCACGTCGCCGCGCAGCGCCTCGGCCTCGGCTGGCAAGGGCTGCAGCGACAGCGCCTCGATCACGGCGGCGCTTCCCAGGCTGGCCTGCCTCGACCTACTTCAGCCCCGCCTTGAACGCGTTCAGGACCTCGGTCCCCGACCGGCCGCGCTTGTCGAGCGTCTCGGCCCAGTCCTTGGCAACGTCCTGCATGACCACCGCCACCGCCGCCTTGTCGGCCGGCGAGAGCGGCGTGAGCTTGACGCCCGCCGCCTTCACCTTCTCGATGTCTCCGGCTTCGTCTTTCTCGATCTGGGCGCAGGCGCTCTTGGTGAACTGCTCGCCCATCGCCGTCAGGTCCTGCTGCAGGGCCGGCGGCAGCGACTGGTAGCGCTTCTCGCTGATCACCCAGTTGGCGACGAAGGTGCCGAAGTTCTCGCCGATGGTGCCGGTCTTCGACAGCTTGTGGATCTCGTACGGCGGCAGGCTGTTGAAAGGGAACAGCACGCCGTCGATGGTGCCGCGCGACAGCGACTCGTAGACGTCGGGCGTCGGCATCAGCACGGGCGTGGCCTTCAGCTTCTTGACCACCAGCTCCTTGGCCGAGCCGGAGGCGCGGATCTTCATGCCCTCGATGTCCTTCAGGCTCGCGAAGGGCTTGCGCGTCACGATCTGGTACGGCGGCAGCACGGTCGTGAAGAGCAGGCGCACGCCGTTCGGCGCGAACTCCTTCTTGTCGAGCAGGCCACCCGGCTTGGCGAGGTTCCAGTACGCCATCGTCGCCTGGCACGAGCCGCTGAACTCGAGCGGCAGCTCCGCGACGACCGACAGCGGCATCTTGTCGGAGACGAAGCCCGGAGCGACGTAGGCGATGTCGATCACGCCCGACTGGGTCAGCGCCAGGAAGTCCTTGGCCTTGCCGATCTGCTCGGCCGGGTAGTACTCGAACTCGAAGCCCTTGGCGGCAGGGTTCGCCTTCAGCCGCTCGATCATCGGCGTGGTGATGTATTTCGGCAGGTAGTGGCCGACCGGGAACGAGTCGGCGACCTTGATCTTGGTGGTCTGCGCCGACGCGCTGCCGGCCAGGCACACGGCGGCGGCCAGCGCCAGCGCTGCCTTCTTGAACGACGGGGTCATGGGGAGCCTTTCTGTGGGGTCGGTGAGCGATGGTGCCGCAAACGGGTGCCTATGGCGCCATCTGGGTGGGAAGCCAGAGGATGATCGAAGGGAAGGCCACCAGGACGACGAGCAGCAGCAGGTGGCTGAACACGTGCGGCCAGACGCCGGCGAAGATCTCCTGCAGCGGCCGCTTGGCATAGCGGGAAACGACGAAGACGTTGAGGCCCACCGGCGGCGTCACGAGGCCGACCTCGGCGACGACGATGACGATGACGCCGAACCAGACAGGGTCGAACCCGAGCGCCTTGATGAGCGGCAGCACGATCGGCACGGTCAGGATCAGGATCGCGATCTGGTCCATGAGGCAGCCGAGGACCAGGTAGCCGAACAGGATGAAGGCGAGGACGACCCAGCGCGACAGGCCGAGGCTGCTGACCCACTGCACGATCGCCTGCGTGCTCTGCGTCAGCGTCAGGAAGTAGCCGAAGATCTTGGCGCAGACGACGATCATGATGATCATGCAGCTGGCATGGGCGGCGTGGACCAGCGCCTTCTTCAGGGAGGCGCGGTTGACGGTGCCCTCGCGCAGCGCGAGGAGGAAGGCGCCGAACGCGCCCAGGCCGGATGCTTCCGTGGGCGTCGCGATGCCGGTGTAGATGACGCCGGTGACGGCCATGAACAACAGCAGCATCGGCCCGACGACCGCGAGCGAGCGGAACTTCTCGCCCATCGTGTAGGCATTGCCGCGCGGCGCCGAGGTCGGGTCGATCATGACCAGCGCCCACACGGTGGCCATGATCGTCAGCGTCACCAGGATCCCAGGGATCACGCCGCCGATCAGCAACTGGCCGATGCTGACGTCGGCGATGATCCCGTAGAGGACCAGGGCGATGCTCGGCGGGATCAGCATGGCCAGGGTTCCGGAAATCGCCACCACTCCGGCGGCCAGCTTCGGGTCGTAGCCCTGCTTCAGCATCGCCGGCATCGTCGTCGACGACAGGGTTGCCGCCGATGCGGTGCTCGAGCCCGAGATCGCGCCGAAGCCGGCGCCGGCGATGGCCGTCGCCATGCCCAGGCCCCCCGGGACGCGGCCGACCCAGGTCGATGCCGCCTTGAAGAGGTTGTCGGCCACCCCGCTCAGGATGACGAACTCGGCCATCAGGATGAACATCGGGATCGAGATCAGCTCGTACGAGCCGGCGGTCGAGAGCGGAGCGGTGGTGATGACGCCGGCGAGCACGTCGAGTCCGCCCATGAGATACAGGCCGAGGCTGCCCGCGACGGCGAGCGAGAACGCCACCGGCATGCCGAGCGTCAGCAGCGAGAACAGGAGCACCGTGATGCCGATGGCGATCACGGCGTCAGCTCCTCGGTGCCGGAGATCGGCGGCAGCGGCGCCACGTCGCGGCGCGACACGAGCGAGGCGAGGTAGCCGTAGGCGTTGAGGAGGAGCCGCAGCGACAGCAGACCGAAGCCGATCGGCAGCATCATGCTGATCGTCCACGTCGGCACGGCGAGGCCGCTGGTCGAGGTCGCGGCGGTCAGGAAATCCCGCCAGGTGTGCTGGGCCGAGACCCAGGTGCAGATCGCGAACACCGGCAAGGCGACGACCGTGCACACCGCCTCGAAGGCGTAGCGCGTCGTCCGGCCGACGTAGTTGTGCAGGATGTCGACCGACACGTGCGCGTTGGCTTTCAGCGTGTGCGACACCGCCATGAAGAACAGGCCCGGCATGAGGTAGCTCGAGATCACCTCGTACGACCACTGCAGCGGCGCGTTGAAGAGATAGCGCAGGGTCACGTCGGCGACGACAACGAGCATGAGCGCGAACAGCATCAGGCAGCCGATGAACATCAGGGCGCCGTCGACACGGTCGATCGCCCGGCGCATCCTGGCGTAGGCGGCCGAGGCGGCCATCGCGCTCAACGCCCCTTCCACTCGGGCTTGCGCTTCTCCCGGAACGCGCGCGGACCCTCCTGCGCGTCCTCGCTGAGGTAGACGCTCTCGAACAGGTGCGTCGCCGCGCGCTGCGCGGCCGAGCGCCCCATCTCGGTCGACAGATAGACCAGCTCGCGCGCGGCGCGCACCGTCAGCGGCGCGTTGGCAGCGATCTTCTCGGCGATCGCGACGCAGCGTGGCAGCAGCTCGGCCGCCGGCACGACGTGGTTGACGAAGCCGATCTCGCGCGCCCGCTGCGCGCTGATCGGCTCGGCCGTCAGGAGCAGCTCCATGAGGGCGCGCTGCTGGACCATGGTCACCAGAGGCGCTGCCCACGGCATGCCGCGGCCGACGCGGGCCTCGGTGATGCCGAAGGTGGCGTGCTCGGCGGCCAGGCAGAGGTCGCACATCTGCGCGAACATCCAGCCGCCGGCGAAGGCGACGCCGTTGACCGCCGCGATGGTCGGCTTGGTGACGTCGAGGCCCTGGCCGATCAGCGGCAGGAATCCCTTGGGCGGCACGGCCAGCGAGTTGGCCGCGGCTTCCTTGAGATCCATGCCGGCGCAGAACGCCTTGTCGCCGGCGCCGGTGAGGATGGCGACGCGCGCCGATGCATCGCCTTCGAAGCGCGTGAATGCCTCGAACAGCCCGGTGCGCACCTCGGCGTTGATGGCGTTCATCTGCGCCGGCCGGTCGATCGTGATCGTCACGACGCCGCCGGTCTGCTCGTAACGCACCGCGCTCATCGCGCGGCTTTCGGTTCAGTCGTCATCGCCGCCGGTCCGAGCGCGGCATCGATCTCCCCGGCCGGCACGCCCCACGCCAGCGCCCAGTCGCGGCCGTCGGCTTCGGGCCGCGGCCCGTGCGGCGTGCCGGCGGGCGTGGCGCTGAAGCGCGGTGCCGGCGCCGGCTGCTCGATGCCGTCGATGCGGAGGAAGCTGCCTCGTTCGACGTGATGCGGGTGCCGCCCGGCCGTGCGCAGCGACAGCACCGGCGCGAAGCAGGCGTCGCTGCCTTCGAGCAGCTCGCGCCACTGCTCGCTCGTGCGCGCGGCGAAGATGTCGGTCAGCTGCCGGCGCAACTCGGGCCAGCGCGCGCGGTCGTCGAAGTCGGGCAGTCCGGCCGTGGCGACGCCGGCGGCGGCCAGCCGGTCGAGCAGGACACGCCGGAACTTGCGCTCGATCGGCGCGATCGAGACGTACTCGCCGTCGGCGCAGGCGTAGACCTCGTAGAACGGCGCACCCGAGTCGAGCAGGTTGGTGCCGCGCGGCCCATCGTGCAGGCCGGCCGCCTGCAGGCCGAAGAAGGGCGTCATCAGCGACGCGGCGCCATCGATCATGGCCGCGTCGACGACCTGGCCGCGGCCGCTGGATCTGGCGTTCCACAACGCTGCGACGATGCCGAAGGCGAGCAGCATGGCGCCGCCGGCGTAGTCGCCGATCAGGTTCAGCGGCGGCGTCGGCGCAGCGCCTTCGCGGCCGATCGCGTGCAGCGCACCCGACAGGGCGATGTAGTTGAGGTCGTGCGCGGCGCTCGCGGCGAGCGGCCCGGTCTGGCCGAATCCAGTGACGCGGCCGTAGACGAGGCGCGGGTTCGCGGCCAGGCTCTCGTCGGGGCCGAGGCCGATGCGCTCCATCGTGCCGGGGCGGAAGCCCTCGATGAGCGCGTCGGCGCCCGCCACCAGCGCCCGCGCCAGCGCCAACCCCTCCGGCTTCTTGAGGTCGACAGCGATCGTGCGCTTGCCGCGCAGCAGCAGGTCGAAGCGCTCCGGGCGCTCGATGCCGAGACCGCTCGGCTCGACGCGGTCGATGCGCAGGACCTGCGCGCCCAGGTCCGCGAGCAGCATGCCGCACATGGGCCCGGGCCCGATGCCGGCGAACTCGACGACCTTGAGCCCGGCGAGCGGACCGGCGTGCACGTGGGTGGGGGGTGCCAAGGGCTGCCTGCTCAGTAGGACTTCGCCAGGCCGAGCACCTTCTCGGCGATGAAGCACATCACGAGCTGCGGGCTGACCGGCGCGATGCGCGGGATCATCACCTCGCGCAGGTAACGCTCCACGTGGTATTCCTTGGCGTAGCCGAAGCCGCCATGCGTCATCACCGCCTGCTGGCAGGCGTTGAAGCCGGACTCGCCGGCGAGGTACTTGGCGGCATTGGCGGCGGCGGCGCAGTCGATGTCGTTGTCGTACTGCCAGGCCGCCTTCATGACCATCAGGTGGGCCGCCTCGAGCTCCATCCAGTTCTGCGCCAGCGGGTGCTGGATGCCCTGGTTCTGGCCGATCGGCCGGTTGAAGACGACGCGCTCCTTGGCGTAGGCCACGGCGCGCGCGAGGGCGAGGCGGCCGATGCCGACGGCCTCGGCGGCGATCAGCACGCGCTCCGGGTTCATGCCGTGCAGGATGTACTCGAAGCCACGCCCTTCCTCGCCGATCAGGTCTTCGGCGGGGATCTCGAAGTCGGCGAAGAAAAGCTCGTTCGAGTCGACGCACTTGCGGCCCATCTTCTCGATCTCGTGCACGGTGATGCGGCTGCGGTCGAAGTCGGTATAGAAGAGGCTGAGGCCGCGCGTCGGTCTGGCGACCTCCTCGAGCGGCGTCGTGCGCGCGAGCAGCAGGATCTTGTCGGCGACCTGCGCGGTCGAGATCCACACCTTCTGCCCGTTGACGACGTAGCGGTCGCCCTTCTTCTCCGCGCGCAGCCTGAGCTGGGTCGTGTTCAGGCCGGTGTTCGGCTCGGTCACGCCGAAGCAGCTCTTGACCTCGCCTCTGGCGACCGGCGGGAGCATGCGGCGCCGCTGCGCGTCGTTGCCGAACACCGCCACCGGGTTGAGGCCGAACAGGTTGATGTGCACGGCCGACGCCGCCGACATGCCGCCGCCCGACTCGGCGATGGCCTGCATCATGATCGCCGCCTCGGTGACCCCCAGGCCGGCGCCGCCGTACTGCTCGTCGATGCACATGCCGAGCCAGCCGGCATCGGCCACCGCCCGATAGAACTCCTCCGGAAAGCGCCCGTCGTGGTCGCGATCGAACCAGTAGGCGTCGTCGAAGCGGCTGCAGACCTTGGTGATCGCCTCGCGGATGCTCTCCTGCTGCTCCGTGAGCGCGAAGTTCATGCCGTGCTCCCCGTCGTCGCCGCGCGCGGCACGCAGGCCTGCACGGCGCCGGCGGCGATGAGCGCGTCGATCTCGTCGGCGCTGAAGCCCGCCTGTTCGAGCACCTCGACGCTGTGCTCGCCCAGGCGCGGCGCGTGCCGCATCGGCTCGGGCGTGCTGTCGGACCAGCTCATCGGCATGCGCATCGAACGGATCGTCCCTTCGCTCGGGTGCTCGACCGTGCTGAAGAATCCCGTGGCCTCGAGATGGGGATCGGCGAGCACGCTCTTGAAGTCGTGCATCGGCATCATCGGGATGTCCGCCTCCTCGAGCAAGGCCATCCACTCGGCGGTGCTGCGCTGCTCGAAGATGCCGGCCAGCTCGCCGTAGACGAAATCGATGTGGCGCGACCGGTTGGCGAAGGTCGCGAAGCGCGCATCCTCCTGCAGCAGCGACTCGCGGCCGATGGCGCGGAGGAAGCGCTGCCATTGCGTGTCGTTGTAGACCAGGGCGCAGATGTAGCCGTCGCTGGTGCGGTACGGGCGCCGCTCGGGCGACAGCTGGCGCGCGTAGCCGCCTTCGTCGAGCGGCGGCTCGAAGCTCAGGCCGCCGAGGTGGTCGCCGAGGATGAAGCCGACCATGGTCTCGAACATCGGCACGTCGAGACGCTGGCCGCGGCCGGTGCGCTGGCGCGCCAGCAAGGCGGCCAAAATGCCGCCGACGGCCGTCAGGCCGACGATCCGGTCGGCCATCGCGGCCGGCACGTAGCGCGGCGGTCCGTTGCTGGCCCGGGCGATCAGGTACGACAGCGTCGAGCCGCCCTGGATCAGGTCGTCGTACGCGGGCCGTGCCGCGTAAGGCCCGTCCTGGCCGAAGCCGAAGAGGCCGGCATAGACCAGGCGCGGATTCAGCGCTGCGACGCTGTCGTAGTCCAGGCCCAGCCGCGCCATCGCGTTCGGCCGGACGTTGTAGACGAGCACGTCGGCGTCGGCGAGGAGGCGGCGCAGCACCTGCAGGCCCGCGGGCTTCTTCAGGTCGAGCGAGACGCTGCGCTTGTTGCGGTTGGTGTTGAGGAAGATCGGGCCCATGTCGGCGTGCCGCGCCGGCCCGATCTGGCGCACGAGGTCGCCCTGCGGCGCTTCGATCTTGATGACATCGGCACCCATGTCGCCCAGCGACTGCGACGCGAACGGTCCCATCAGGACCGACGTCATGTCGATGATCTTGGTGCCGTGCAGCGGTCCCATCAGCCGGTCGTCGAGTGGTTTCGGTGGGCGGCGTCCGAAGCGACCGCGAGAGGTCGCCGAGTATTCACAAGCATGAACGCTTTGTACACTGAGTGAAAACCTCTACGGACCAACGCACGCAGCACGTGATTGCGGGCGCGGCCCGTCGTGCCATCCGCCGAGCGCCAGCCGGGCGAGTCTGCCAATGCGGACGTGTTCAGGAGCAGATACATTCCGTACATGCTCAAGAACGGCGCCGACGCATCCGGCGGATCGTCGGCCCGACTGGCTCTCGGCGTACTCGCGCTGTGCTTCCTCTTCAACTTCATCGGCCGCGGCGTGGGCGACACCTACATGGTGTTCCTTCTGCCGCTGGGCGCGGAGTTCGGCTGGCTGCGGACGGAGATGACGAGCGTCTACTCGACGCTGATGATCACGAGCGGCCTGGCGGCGCCGCTCGGCGGGATGGTCTTCGAGCGCTGGGGGCCGCGCGTGCTCTATGCCGGCGGCCTGGGCCTGCTCGGCACCGGCTACTTTCTCGCCGGCCGCCTGCACGAGCTCTGGCAGTTCTATCTCTGCATCGGCATCCTCGGCGGGCTCGGCGCGGCGGCGGTGGGCATGGTGCCCGCCGCGGCCCTGATCAGCCGCTGGTTCCGTGGCCGCATGACGACCGCGCTCGGCCTGGCCTACGCCGGCTTCGGATGCGGCTCGCTCCTCATCGTCCCGTTCGCGCAGACCCTCATCGACAGCCGCGGCTGGCGCAGCGCCTACGGCGTGCTGGGTGCCGTCCTCCTGGTGCTGTTGCCGCTGTCGCTGGCCTTGCCCTGGCGAGCGATCCGCGCCGGTTTGCCGACGCCGGGGCCGAGGCCGGTCCCGTCGCCGGCGCCGTCGCCGGCACCCACCGGCAGCGCCGCCACGACGGCCCGCCCGGTGCGCGCCGCGCTCGGCCAGCGCTCGTTCTGGCTGCTGGTGCAGGTGATGTTCTTCACCGCCGTCGGCATGTACCTGATCATCGTCCAGTCGGTCGCGTACCTCGTCGACGTCGGCTTCACGCCGCTGCAGGCGGCAGGCGCCTTCGGCGTCGCCGGGCTGCTGTCGGTGATCGGCATGTCGAGCGCCGGCTGGCTCGCCGACCGCTTCGGGCACCGGCGGGCGGCGACGATCAGCTTCATCGGCACGACGATCGGCATCCTGCTGCTCTTCGCGATGTCGTACCGCTCGACGCACTGGCTGCTCGCTGCCTACGTGCTGCTGTTCGGCATCTGCCAGGGCGCCCGCGGCCCGCTGATCGCCGGGCTCAGCGCGCGCCTGTTCTCCGGGCCCGGCCAGTCGACGATCTACGGCGTGATCTACGCCTGCATGTCGGTGGGCTCGGGCATCGGCGCGCTGCTCTCGGGCACGCTGCACGACCTCACCGGCGGCTACCGCGCTGCCTTCGTGCTGGCGATGGTCTGCGTCCTGCTCGCCGCCCTGCCCTTCTGGACCTCCGACCGCCTCGTTCCCGCCGACACCCATCGGGCAAAATGAAATGAACCCCTTCGAGACGCGTCGCGCAGCACCTTCTGCAGAGCCCACGTGAACGTCAAGCAAGCCGCCAACGTGCTCGACCTGATCGAGTTCTTCGCCCAGCACCGGCGACCCGCGGCGCTGGCGGAGATCGCCCGCCATTTCGACTGGCCCCGCTCGAGCACCTTCAACCTGCTCGGCACGCTCGCCGGGCGCGGCTACCTCTACGAGCCGCGCGCCCGCGGCGGCTACTACCCGTCGCCGCTGTGGTCGTCGCTGCTGCAGCAGATCGAGAGCGCCGAGCCGATCCCCGAGCAGTTCCGGGCCCTGCTGCGCGCGCTCGTCGAGCGCACGCAGGAAACGGCCGTGCTGGCGGCGACCAGCGGCACGCACGCCGTTTTTGTCGACGCGGTGGAGTCGCCGCACGCGATCCGCTACACGGCCAAGCCGGGCAAGCTGATTCCGCTGCACGTGACGGCGACCGGCCGAGCCCTGCTCTCGCTGCTGACGCCGGCCGAACGCGCCAGCGTCCTGCGCCGCGCCACCTTCGAGCGCTACACGCCGACGACGCTGATGAGCGTCGCGGCGGTCGAGAAGGAGATCCAGCGCTCGCTCGAGCGCGGCTGGTTCGAGGGTGCGGCCGAGTTCACGCACGACCTCGGGGGCGTGGCGATGCCGTTGCCCGTCCCGCACCGGCAGTTCGCGGTGCTCGTGGCCGGGCCGATGTTCCGCGTCAAGAGCCGCAGCAAGGAGCTGGCGAGGATCATCTCGAGCGAGGTCGAGACGCACGTGGGCGAGCTGTTGGCCCCGGAGGCCCGCAGGCCCGTGGCGATCGGCGCCTGAGCCGGCCGCGACGGGCCCGGGCAGACGACGATGAGCCTCGCGAGCCTCCTGCTGCGCAAGGCGCGCGAAGCACCGGAGCGCGCCGCCATCCTCGCCGGTGCGGCGGTTCATGCCACCCATCGCCAGTGGGCCTGCCGCAGCGCCGGTGCTGCGCGGCGCTTCCGCGAGGCCGGCCTCGCGCCGGGCGATCGCGTCCTGCTGTTCATGCGCAACCACCCGCGCTACCTGGAGCTGCTGTGGGGCGCGTGGTGGGCGGGGCTGGTCGTCGTGCCGGTCAACGCGACGCTGCACCGGCGCGAGGTCGAATGGATCGTCGCCAACGCGCAAGCCCGCTGGGGCTTCGTCACCGGCGACGTCGCGCCCGACCCGATCGCCGGCCTCGAACGGCAGATCGACGTCGCGTCGGCCGAGGCCGACGCCCTGCTCGACGCTTCGGCGGATGCCTTCACGGCGAGTCCCGTCGAGCGAGCGCCGGACGACCTCGCCTGGCTCTTCTACACCAGCGGCACCACGGGCCGACCGAAGGGCGTGATGATCACGCATCGCAACCTGATGACGATGGGCCTCGCCTACTTCGTCGACGTCGATCCGGTCGCGGCCGACGATGCGATGGTCTACGCCGCGCCGATGTCGCACGGCGCCGGTCTGTACGCCGTTCCGCATCTGATGGCCGGCGCGCGGCACGTGGTGCCGGCGTCGGGCGGCGTCGATCCCGCTGAGATGTTCGAGCTTGGCTGGACCCTGGGTCCGCTGTCGACCTTCGTCGCGCCGACCATCGTCAGGCGACTCGTCGACCACGCCGAGGACGCCGGCATCGACCCCGCGGCGTCGGCGCGTGCCTTCAAGACGATCGTCTACGGCGGCGCGCCGATGTACGTCGCCGACATCCGGCGCGCGATGCGCGTCATGGGACCGCGCTTCGTGCAGATCTACGGCCAGGGCGAAACGCCGATGGTGGGCACCGCGCTCTCGCGTGCACACCTCGCCGACACCGCGCACCCGCGTCACGCCGAGCGCATCGCCTCCGTCGGCATCGCGCAGACGCCGGTCCAGGTGCGCGTGGCGGACGCCGAGGGACAGGCGCTGCCGACCGGCGAGGTCGGCGAGGTGCTGGTGAAGGGCGACAGCGTCATGGCCGGCTACTGGCGCGACCCGGCGGCGACCGCGGCGGCGATCCGCGACAGGTGGCTCTTCACCGGCGACGTGGGCAGCCTCGATGCGGACGGCTTCCTCACCCTCAAGGACCGCAGCAAGGACCTCATCATCAGCGGCGGCTCGAACATCTACCCGCGGGAGGTCGAGGAGGTGCTGCTCACCGTGCCAGGCGTCGCGGAGGCTGCCGTCGTCGGCGCCTTCGATGCCGAGTGGGGCGAGGTCGTCGTCGCCTTCGTGGTGGCCGAGCCGGGGGCGGAGCCCACGTCCGCGGCGCTCGATGCACGCTGCCTGGCGACCATGGCCCGCTTCAAGCGGCCGAAGCGCTACGTGTGGGTCGACGCCTTGCCGAAGAACAACTACGGCAAGGTGCTGAAGACGGTGCTGCGCGAGCGCCTGACGGGCACTGCGCCGTAGCGACCCGGGAAAACCCCGTCGGCAGCGGCCGCCGCTCGCGCGTGCAAATGTCGCACGCGTGTTGTCCGCATCCTGCCGACTGTTGCTCCTGCCCCGTCGGCATGCATTCAGGGGGTGGCGGCGCGGCGGCAGTGCTGCCAAGCTGACCGCGTGGCGATCCCTCATCGCTCGAGCTCTACCAGATCGGACGACGTATGTTCATGCAGCTGTTCTTCGGCACCCGCCGCGCGTCCGAGGCCACCGTGGAGTACTGGCAGTGGCGCTACCGCGACGCGAGCACGGGCCGCGCCTGCCGCACGACCTTCCGCCTGAGCGCGGAGGAAGCCGCGAAGTATCCGGATGCCGAACGCATCGAAGGCACGCTCGTCCTGCGCAAGGTCGTCCTGCCGCAGGCCGGCCACGGCCTCTTCCGGCGGCGTGCCGGCGCCCGCGTCAGCTCGCCGGTCTGATCCGGTCCGAGTCAAGGACGCGGCCGGGTCCGCAGCGACGGCGCGTGGCCGATGAAGCCTGACGTCCAGGACGACGGGTCGGCCACCCCCGGGATGGTCGGCGTCGAGCGTCTGCATGCCGGCACCCTGTTTGCCGAAGTGGTCCCGGAGATCGGCGGCTCGCTCGCCGCCCTCTACACGCGCGCCGGCCCCGGCGAGCCGCGGCACGACTGGCTGCGACCGTCGACGGACGCGGCGCTGCAGGCGCGCACGCCCCTCGAGCTGGCCAGCTTTCCGCTCGTGCCCTGGTGCAACCGCATCCGCGACGGCCGCTTCGACTGGAACGGCCGCCGCGTCCAGCTCGCGCCGAACCGGGCCGGCTCGCCGCACCCCCTGCACGGCATCGGCTGGATGCGCCCGTGGCGCGTCCTCGAACGTGCGGAGTCGTGGATCGAGCTCGGCATGGTCGAGGCGGGCGCCGGGGACTGGCCGTTCCCGTTCACCGCCTTCCAGCGCTACGACCTCGACAGCGACGGCCTCACCGTCACGCTGTCGATGCGCAACAGCGGCACCGAGAGCATGCCGGCCGGGCTCGGCCACCACCCCTACTTCCCGCACCGCCGCGAGGGCACGGGCACATCGGTGAAGGCGCAGGTGGGCGCGATGTGGCTGTCCGACGGCGAAGTGATGCCGACCACGCTCTCCGCCACGCACCCCGCGGTCGCCGCCCTGCGCGAGGGCATGCGGCTCGCCGATTTCGACCTGGACAACAACTTCACCGGCTTCGCGCACGAGGCCCGCGTGACCTGGCCCGACGGAAGTGCCTTGCGCCTGCTCGGCAAGGCGCCGCTCGATCATTTCGTCCTCTACTGCCCGGCCGACAAGGACTTCTTCGTGATGGAGGCGGTATCCAACTGCACCGACTGGATCAACCTGCGCCGCGAAGGCGTTGCGCCGGCGGACACCGGCGGCGCCGCGCTCGGCCCGGGCGAGACGCTGAACGTGCAGACGCGCTGGGTTCCCAAGCCCGCCGCTCGCTGAGCGCCGCCGCCGCGCGCCCTAGTCGGATCCCAGGTCGGAGATCTGCCAGGGGTGCGCGCATTTGCGGCAGGCCACCGTCACCCGACCCTCTGGATCCGCCTTCTCGTCGGAGAGCTTCAGTCTCCCGTAGGCATTGCAGTTCGGGCACACGGCCTGGCGGGCGATGCCCTCGGCGCGCATCATCAGGAACAGGTAGCGCCGCAGCGACCCCACGCCCACCGCGAGGCACACCACGAGCAGCACGGTATTGAGCAGGTGCTGGCTGAGCGGCGCCTGGCGACCCAGCAGCTCGAGCGCCGCGAACAGCCCGATGGCGCTGAACAGGAGCAGCAGGAGACGCAGATGCGCCTGCGTCAGCTCGCGGGAGTACCAGTCCCTGAAGCCGTGCTTGCGAATGCCGTCGTCCAGTCTCATGGCGCGCCTCGCGCCATTCTCGACCTCCCGTCGCGGGCGCGTCGCTTGCCCATGAGCCGGACCCGGGGAAAGGACGACGGATGACCCAGCGCGCCGGAATCTTCCCGACCTTCTTCCTCTCGGGCTTCGAATGCTCGACCTTCCTCTGGAAGGACCGCGGCCGGCGCGACCTCGTGCGCGAGACGCAGCACGACATCCAGGCCGACACCGACTACCAGCTGCTCAGGACGCTCGGCATCGCCGTCGCGCGGGAAGGCATCCCGTGGCCCAGCGTCGACCGGGGCGGGAGCTACGACTTCTCGTGCATCGATCCGTTCATCGCGGCCATGAACCGTGCGCGGATCCTGCCGATCTGGGACCTGTGCCACTACGGCTACCCGGACGATGTCGATCCCTGGCGCGAGGATTTCGCGCCGCGCTTCGCCCGCTACTGCCGCGCCGCGGCCGAGTACGTGTGCCCGCGCGTGCGCGGCCCGCACTGCTTCACGCCGATCAACGAGATCACCTTCTGGGGCTTTGCCGGCGGTGAATGGGGCTGGATGGGCCCGTTCGGCAAGAGCCGCGAGCAGCGCTTCCGCTTTCGCGACGTGCTGTGCAAGGCGGCGCTCGACGGCGCCCGGGCGATTCGCGAGGTCGACGCCGAAGCGCGCATGGTGCACGTCGAGCCGGTGATCCGCGTCGTGCCGCCGCCGGATCGGCCCGACCTGGCCGAGGCCGCGCGCGTCGAGATGGAGGACGACGCCTGCCATGCGTGGGACGTGCTCTCCGGGCGTCTGTGCCCCGAGCTCGGCGGCACGCCCGAGCTGCTCGACATCGTCGGCGCCAACTGCTATTCGTTCGGCCAGATGGAGTACCGCGAGCAGGGCCCGCACAAGTCCCTCGACCCGCACGACGAGCGCATCCAGCCGCTCTGCGACCTGCTCTCGCGGGTGCACGATCGCTACCGCCGGCCGATGATCATCGCCGAGACGAGCGGCCTGCACCACGGCCGCAAGGACTGGCTGAAGGACGTGATGGAGGAAGCGCTCGCCGCCGTCGAGCAGGGCATCGACCTGCACGGCGTCTGCCTCTTCCCCGGCGTCGACATGCCGGACTGGCACACCGGCGAGTGGCTGCACAACGGCCTGTGCGACCTGGTCGACGAAGGTGGCCTGCTCCGGCGCGAGCCGTCGCCGCCCTACGTCGAGGAGCTGCGTCGCTGGCAGCGCCTGCTCAACCGCGTCACCGAGCTCGACGAGGATCCGTTCAGCGACCCCGTCGAGCTGCAGGACGTGATCGATGCGGCCCGGCGGATGAAGATGAAGCCGGACCGGAACTGGTCCTGACCGGCCGGTCAGTACGCGAAGGCGCGGTAGCTCTCGACCTTCGGCGCCGGCTCGTCGTCGCCGACCACCGGGTTGAAGCGCACGAGCCGCCGGCCGCGCTCCGACATGCCGTCGTACGTGCTCTGCGGGACGCGGATGTTCACCTCGGGCCGGTGCAGCCAGCGCCGGCTGTAGCCGATCACGACCATCGGCCGCGGCACGTCGGTGCGGTTCGGCGTGCCCCGATGGACGGCGCGCACGTCGCGGATCATGACGTCACCGAGCGCCATCTCCTCGCGGTGCGCCTCGATGCGTCCGGCGGCAATCCCTTCCATCGCCGCCGCCTTGCTCATGCGGTGCGTGCCGTAGGTGGTCTCGAGCGGGCCGTTCTCATCGGTCACGTCGACGAGCGGGAAGTTCACCGCGATCTGGAACGAAGGCGTGTCGTTGTCGTTCGTCTCCGGAAAGAGGAGCGGGGTGTCGGCGTGCCACTCCTGGAAGTCGGAGCCCTTCATCGGCGTGTCGCTCGCGAGCTGGCACATCACCGGGTCCGGCCCGGCCACACGCTCGACGATCGCCAGCACGTCCGGGTCTTCGTAGATCGCCGGGTCGGCGAACACGCCGCGGAAGGGCAAGGTCACGTAGAAGCGTCGCGGGCCGCGGTTCGGGTTGTCCTCTTCCTCGCGGACGTTCTCGGCCAGCAGCGGCTCGAATTCGCGGGCCCAGCGGCGGAGCAGCTCCGGATCGAAGTGGCGACGCAGCACGACCAGGCTGTCGCGGTTGAAGGCGCGGGCGAAGGCGTCGTGTTCGGCGGCGGAATAACGCATGGCGGGATCGGGGCGAAGCAGGCTGCGACAGGCGCCGATTTTATTTCGCGTTATCTTGGCCGGATGAAGATTCGCGTCGAGTGCCGCGCCGGCTACGGCGAGGAGCCGGAGCCGGTCGCGTTCTGGTTCGGCGAGCGCCGCCTCGGCGTGCGCGAGATCGTCGATCGCTGGTTCGGCCCGACGCAGCGCTGGTTCAGGGTCGACGCCGACGACGACCAGCTCTACGTGCTGCGCCACGACGCGTCGGATGGCGCCTGGGAGCTCGCCGCCCTGACCCGGAGCAACGCCTAGCCGCTCTCAGGCCACCCACTCGCCGGTGCCGACGAAGTCTTCCTGCTCGCGCGACTCGATCTGCTCGGGCGCGGGCTTGCGCTGCACGAGCTTCGGCACCCGCGCCCGGCGGCGCGCTTCGAGGATGCGGACGAGGGTGGCTGCGTTGCGCTGGCCCTGGTCCTCCATGTTGTTGTTCATGATCACGTGCGTCGTGAAAGTCTCGGGCGCCAGGCGCTCGACGCGGGCGGCGATGTCCTCGAGCTCGGCGTCGGGGTAGTCGTAGTTGAAGCGCTCCGAAGCCACCGTCGCGCCCTTGATGTTCCAGGTCTCGTGGTTGCGACCGTGCAGTCGCACCAGCGAGTACTGCATGTGGGTGGACTCCCAGATCGGCGGCACGCAGTTGTGGAAGCCCTGCGGGCCGTCGATGACGGTGTGCACCAGGTTCAGCTCGCGCTCGAAGGCGAGCGTCTTGCCGAGGTGGGCGTCGTCGAACCAGGTCCGGTTGCGGAACTCGACGCTGACCGTGTAGCCCTGCATGGTCTCGGCGCAGAGCGCCACGTGCGCCAGCCCGTCGCGGTTGCGCAGCAGCCAGGGCGCGAACTGGAAGTGCACCATGCCGAGCTTGCCGGCGGCGCGCAGGGGCTCGAGCGCATCCTTGAAGCGGTGCCACAGGGCGGTACGCAGCTCGGCCGGCACGTCCTTGAAGTAGAAGGTGGGCTTCTTCATCGCCGGCAGCTCGGCGCGCAGGTCCGGCGGCAGCACGTTCGCCGTGGTGGCGTGGCCGGTGAACAGCCGGAACGCCTTCACGTTGAGCGTGAAGTGCGCCGGCGTCCGGTCGGCCCAGGCCTGCGCCGTCTGGGCGAGCGGAATGGCGTAGTAGGAGGTATCGACCTCGACCAGCGGGAACTGCGTCGCGTAGTAGCGAAGGCGGGCTTCGGGCGTGCCGGCTTCGCGCGGGTAGAACTTCTTCGAGGCGATGAGGGACTTGTCGCTCCACGACGCGGTGCCGACGAGGACCTTCACGAGCTTCGCCTCACGCCGACGGCCGGCGCGCGCCGGAACGGCCGCTGCTTCGATCGGCGGGGAACTCGCGCCGCAGCATGGCCTCGACCGACGGACGCAGCTTCTCGCCGTAGATCGAGACAGCGCGCAGGGCGGCATTGCGCTGCCGCTGCCGATCGGGGGCGAGCACCAGCGAGATGTACCAGGCGTGGCGGGCGTCGGTCTCGCGGCCGACCAAGGCGCTCGAGATCGCCAGGGTTGTCCAGTCCTGCACCCGGCCGAGCGGATAACGCGGATCCGGCAGGGCAAGCGAGTGCAGCGCGAGCTGGCGCGCGGCGCGGATCTGCGGCGGCTGCTGGCGCATACGAAGAAAGGCCAGGTTGCCGGCGACCTCCGAGTCGAGGGGGTTGGCGGCGAAGGCCTGCACCTGCAGACGTACGGCCTCCTTCACGTTGCTGCGTTCCCAGTAGGCGACCCGGGCCGCTTCGTTGAGGCGCCGCGACTCCTGCGCCCGCACGTTCAGCTTCAGCTCCGGTCGGCCCGGCCCGAGCCGCGCCGCGGCGACCGCACCGCGCAGTTCCTCGCGCCGCGGCAGCATGTCGGTGCGATCGGCCAGCCGCAGGACGGGTGCAAGCCGCCGATCCGCCCAGGCCGCGATCTGCGGGATGTCGACGCCGAGCAGGACCAGGGCCTGCGCGTCCAGGGACTCGTCGGCCACGGCCGCTTCGGCGGCGGCATCCGGCTCGCGCCGCGGCGGCGTGTCTGTCCGCGGCAGCGGCTCCGTCCGCGGCGGCGGCTCGGTCGGCGGCGGCGACTCCGTCCGCGGCGCCGGTGCCGGCGCGGTCGCGTCGGTGCTCGCGGCGGCCGGGGCCGAGGCCACCGGCGCCGCACTCCCCGCGCGGACCGCATCGGACGCCGCATCCGGCGCTGTCGTGGTCATCTCGGCAACGGCGCGCGGCTCGTCGGTCCTGGCGGCCGCGCCCGAGCCGGCGGGCGGTGTCCGGGCGACGTCCTCGGCGAACGCCGCGGGCGAACTCGCCGGCGCGACGGATGCCGGCGGAAGTGCCGGTGCCGGAGTCGTGGCGGTCGCGGCGCCGCGTTCCGCAGCGGTACCGTCGCGCGTCGCCGGCGCCTCGGCCAGCACGGGGTCCTGCGTGGCGGCCGAAGGCGCGGATCCCGGACTCGGCGGCGCTTCGAGCGTCCACAGGATGGCGCCGACGACTGCCGCGCCCGCCACCCCCGCGGCGACCTTTGCCACCCGCACCCCGCTCGTGGGCGGACGCTTGCGCAGGCTCGGCGGCAGGTCGGCGTCGGTCATCATTGCCGCCTCCCGGCCGCCCTCCTTCGGCTGACGCTCGGAGCTGTCGGCTTCGGGGCGCACGGTGCCGGTGATCCGCGTCAGCGGCGTCGCCCAGCTCCCGCCGCCGCCGTCGTCGCGAGCGCTGAAGGTCCAGCCCTGCCGCAGCGACGCCGCGAGGTCGGCCTGGTTCAGCAGCACCTGGGTCAGCGCGATCAGCTCCTGGTGCGGCCGCTGGGCCGTGAGCTCGGCTTGGTGCTCGTCGAGCAGACGCCGAACCAGCACACCGGCCTGGGCGTGACGCTCGGGGCTCCAGCTCGATGCACCGCGCTCCTCGAGCTCGGGCAGATAGAGCCAGAGCATCGCCGCCAGGCTGAAGAAGTCGCAGCGCCAGTCGAGCTGACGGGTCGGTGCGGCCAGGCCGCGACGACCGGCGCCGAGGGCCTCGAGGAGGCGCGGCGACTGATAGTCGTAGCGCGTATGGCGTCCGAGCGGCAGCGGCTGCGGCGGATCCTCGCCGGTGAACACCGCGAAGGCGAAGTCGATCAGCTTCAGCTCGCCGAAGCGCAACGCCCTGATCTCGTCGGCGGCCGGCTGGATCGAACGGGCCCGATCCCAGGGGATGCAGATGTTGTCGGCCTTCAGATCGAGGTGCACCAGCCCTTGCCCATGGACGGCATCGAGGACGCGCAGGCAGTGGTGCGCCAGCGCCCACCAGTGGGCGCAGTCCTCGAACACATGACGCGCCGCCGGACGGTCGGGATGGCTCGGCCGCAGCGTCGTCCACTGATCGACGGTCACGCCGGCATCGAAGGTCTGCAGCTGGGCCGGCGTTTCGCCGGCGGCCGGCGTGAAGCCGGCGATCTGCGGCACCGGCGCCGGGCCAGCCTGCGTGAGCCGTTGCAGGATCTGCCACTCGCGCTCGGTCCAGGAGCGGAAGTCGCCCAGCAGCGAGCGCACGAAGCGCTTGCTGTAGCGAAGGCGCTCGCCGGGCTGCGCGCTTTCGCGGAACACCTCGACGTGCTCGCCGCTCGGCATCCGCAGCCGCTCGCGGCCGAAGACCCGGTCGAGGTCGGCGGCGATCATCGGCGAATCATCCTGCATTCGTTGCTCCGAAGCCACGCGAAGCGACGGGCGACGGAGGCGTCATTCACTGTGCCCGAGTCTCGCCGAAGTGTCGCCGGCCCCGGCTGCGACCCGGCCCCGCGTGCGGAATTCGCTGGAAAGTGTCCCAGCGGTGCGTCGTCGCCCGCGAACGCGGGGGGCGTCGGGCCCCCCGGCTGCCTGAAGAACAGCTATGTTCCTGCAGGGAGCGAAGACAGCACATGAGCAGAATCGAAGTAGCCCGCGACGCCGTCCTGGAGTGGAGCCGATCCGTCCTGTCGCATCGCCCTCCGTCCACCGAGAGCGCGGCGACGAGCGTCGAGCTGCCGAACGAGGTGCAGACGGTCTACGGCGACACCGGCCTGGTCATGACCCCCGCCCAGGCGCCGGCGTTCTTCGCCCGGAGTTCCTCGTGGCGCTGCATCTCGTGCGGCAAGGTCCACACCTTCGAGCAGCGGGTGCCGGTGGCGCTGGCCTCCCCGTGCAGCTGCACCGGCATCGAGTTCGATCCGCAGCGCGAGCTCGACTTCTCCGGCGGCCCGGCGATCGGGCTGGGCCAGGCGCTCGTCCTTCTGCGCACCGGCCGCGAACGGCTGGTCTACGACACCGGCACGGCGTCGGCGCGGCCCGAGCGGACCTAGCCGCACTCGCGGCGCGCCGGCAAGGCCTACTTCGGCCGGCCAAGACCCATGCGACTCCCGACGTCGGTGTAGACCTTGGTCCGGGTGCGCATGAACGCATCCATCTCGGCGACGCCGACGTTGATCAGCTCGAATCCGGCCTTCGCGGCGAGCTCCTTCATCTCCGGATCGGCATTCAGGGCGGCGAAGATCTCGGCCAGCCGCCGGCGTGCCTCGGGCGGCGTCGCCTTCGGCACACCGACGCCTCGGAACGCGCCGTCGACCCAGTCGACGCCCAGCTCCTTGAACGTCGGCACGTCGGGCATGAGCGGATGCCTCGCCTCCATGGCGACGGCGAGCGGCCGGACGCGGCCCTTGTTGGCGATGCCGAACGCGGTGTAGGTCATGGCACCGTCGATGTGGGCGCCGAGCACCGCCAGCGTCATGTCGCCCGTCCCCTTGTAGGGCACGTAGGCCGTCTTGACCCCGAAGGCCTGGTTGAGCCGCTCGTGCGCCGCGTGGTTCGCGGAGTTGAGCCCCGATCCGCCGAGGTTGATCTTGCCCGGGTCGGCCTTGGCCGCCTTGATGAAGTCGGCGAAGGTCTTGATCGGGCTCGCCTCGTTGACGACCAGCAGGTCGGGCGTGTAGTGGTACCAGAACACCGGGGTGACGTCGTCGGTCTTGTAGGAGACGTTGCCCTCCATCGGCTGCAGCACCATGTGCGGCAGGTTGATTCCGACGACGTTGAGGCCGTCGGCGGGGAGCGTGTTCGCCTGGCTCCACAGCAGGGCGCCGCCGGCGCCGGCCTTGTACTGGATGACGGCATCGATCGACGGGCATTTCTTCTTCAGCACGAGCTGCTGGTGACGCGCCGACAGGTCGGACTCGCCGCCCGGCGGGAAGGCCTGCCAGTACATCAGGTTGGCGGCCGGGCAGGCGGGCGTCTGCGCCAGCGCCGGCGACGCGGCAGCGAGCCCCAGGAACAGGGCAGCGACGAGATGACGGACCATGGCTCTCTCCTCGGTCGTTGTGGGTCGGTTCAGGAATTGGATCGGCGGCCGCCGCGTGCCGGCCGGTCGCCGCCGACCCAGGCACAGACGGCGTCGGTCACCTGTGCGGTGGTCGCACGGCCGCCGAGATCGCGGGTGTGCAGGGCCGGATCGCCGGTCGCCTGCTCCACCGCCCGCATGACGCGCCGGGCAGCCTCGCTCTCGCCGAGGTGATCGAGCAGCATGACGAGCGACCAGAAGGTGCCGATCGGATTGGCGATGCCCTGGCCCATGATGTCGAAGGCCGAGCCGTGAATGGGTTCGAACATCGACGGGTAGCGGCGCTCCGGGTCGAGGTTGGCGGTCGGCGCCAGGCCGAGGCTGCCGGCCAGCGCCGCCGCCAGATCGCTGAGGATGTCGGCGTGGAGGTTGCTCGCCACCAGCGTGTCGAGCGAGCGCGGGCGCATCACCATGCGCGCGGTCGCCGCGTCGACGAGCTCCTTGTCCCAGTGCACGTCGCCGAAGTCCCGCGCCACTTCGGCGGCGATCTCGTCCCACATCACCATCGCGTGGCGCTGGGCGTTGGACTTCGTCACGACCGTGAGCCGCTTGCGCGGCCGCGACTGCGCCAGGCGGAATGCGAAGCGAAGGATCCGCTCGACGCCGGCACGCGTCATCAGCGAGACGTCCATCGCCGCCTCGATCGGCTGCCCCTGGTGCACCCGGCCGCCGACGCCGGAGTACTCGCCTTCCGAGTTCTCGCGCACGATCACCCAGTCCAGGTCGTCGCGTCCGCAATGGCGAAGCGGGCTCTCGATCCCGGGCAGGATCCGGGTCGGCCGCACGTTGGCGTACTGGTCGAAGCCCTGGCAGATCTTCAGGCGCAGCCCCCACAAGGTGATGTGGTCGGCGATGTCCGGGTCGCCGGCCGAGCCGAACAGGATCGCGTGGTGGCCGCGCAGCGCGTCGAGCCCGTCGGCCGGCATCATGGCGCCGTGCGCGCGGTAGTGGTCGCCGCCCCAGTCGAGCTCGGTGAACTCCAAGCCGAACGAGTCGTCCGCGGCGGCCAGCGACTCGAGCACCCGACGGCCCGCCGGGATCACCTCCTTGCCGATGCCGTCGCCCGGAATGAGGGCGATGCGGTAGGTCTTCATCGCCCGACTCTATCAATACGCCACGGCGCCGGTCGCGCCCCCGCGCCCGCATCGGCGCGCCGACGCAGCAGAGAATCCGCCGCACATGAAACCGACATGGACCCTCGCGGCGGCCGTGCTCGCGGCATTCCTCGTTGCCTGCGCCGGCACGGTCGACCGGCACGTCGAGGGCGCGATCCGCGAGTCGCTGCCGCGCCTGGTCGGGCCGGCCGATCGCTACGACGTCACGGTGCGCGGCGCCGACGCGGGCGGCTCGCGGATCGCCGAGGTGCGCGCCATCGGCGTGCGCGTGCAGCGACCGCGTTGGCCGGTGCTGGATCGCGTCGACGTGAACCTCGGCGACGTGGTCGTCGATCGTGCCGAACGCCGGGTGACGTCGATCGGACGTGCCGCCATCGCGCTGCACCTCCGCGAGCAGGACCTCACCGAGTTCCTGGGCCGCCAGCCATGGCTGGAGTCCGGAACGCTGGCGTTCTCGGGCAGCGACGAGATCACCATCGCCGGACGCCTGGGCGTGCCCGGCCTGCCCGCCGCCATCTCTTCGCCGCGCGCGGAGCTGCGCGGTCGCCTGGTCCCGCGCGGCGCGCAACTGCTCCTGCGTGTCGACGCCATCACCTTCGGCGACCGCGCCGCGCCCCCGCTGGTCCGGCGGGTGGTCGAGCAGACGATCAACCCGCTGTTCGACGCTGCCGATCACGCCGTGCCGTCGCAGCTCGACTCCGTCGCCGTGGTCGGCGGCGAGCTCGTCGTCCGCGCGTCGGGAAGCGACCTGACCCTGCGCCGCGACGCGCCGCGCTGACAGCGCTGCCGGCCGAGACGGGGCGACGGATCAGCCGCCGGAAAGGCCGAGGCGCTCGTGCGCCGCGCTGGTGAGCTTGTAGAGGCGCTTGCTCGCGTCGAGCGGGACGAGCCACTTCTCGCCCTCGTTCGACAAGGCGAAGTCGACCTCGGCGTCGGAGAGCATCACGTGGCCGGCCCGGTCGGCCCGCGCCACGAGGGCGTTCAGAAGCGGAACGGCGGCGTCGTCGCTGGTCATGCAATGGGTTCTCGCTCGTGCCGCCGGCAAGAGCCGTTCCTGTTTCACGCCGGGGCGAAGGCCGCCGCCGGGACCTTGGGCGATCGTCCGGCGAGGCGCTTGAACTCGACGTTGTCGTGCGCCGAGAAGACCTCGACCTGCGCCCCGTGCCCGTGCCGGAGGGCGCGCAGCCGCTGCTGATTGGCGAGCCGGGCCGCACGGTCCTTCTCCATCATCGCCTGGTACATGGCCAGCCCCGGGGTGCAGAAGGGCCGCTCGGCATCCATCTCGCGGTGATAGAAGTAGGCGTCGCCGGCCAGCAGCAGCCAGCGACCGCCGCTTCGCACCGCCACGCCGGCGTGACCGAAGGTGTGGCCGCGCAGCGGCACGAGCAGGACGTCCGGCGGCAGCCCGTCGAGGTCTCTGACGCATTCGAAGCCGTACCAGCGCTCGCCCGCCGCGGGGCCGTAGACCTGCCAGCGCTCGCGCGAGCCCCACTGCTGCGGCCGGAAGCGCTGCCGATCGAGCCAGGTCTTCTGCGCCACGGCGTGATCGCGCTCGGCGCCCATCAGGTGCACGCGGGCCTCCGGAAAGTCGTCGAGACCGCCGGCGTGGTCGAAATCGAGGTGCGTGAGGACGATGTCGCGCACGTCCGCGGCGGCGTAGCCCAGCCGCTCGACCTGCCGCACCGCGGTGAGCTCGGCCCGGAATTCGGGCCTGAGCAGCGTCAGGAAGAAGTGGCTGAGGCGGCCGCGGGGGTCGGCGACATCGCCCATCCCGAACCCGGTGTCGACGAGGGTCAGGCCGCGCTGGCCTTCGATCAGCAGGCAGTGGCAGCAGAGATGGCCGCGCGCGACCAGCGAGCGTGTCTCCCCGTCCATCAGGCGCCCGCCGAGCGGACACGACGAAATGCAATTCAGGTGGTGGATGCGCATGGCCGACACGTTGCCGGGGAACGAGCCGACCGACGGCAATCCGGGTGCCCCGCCGCGCCGGGCGGGCCCGCAGCGGTGGCATCCGATTTGCCGAACCACCGGGTTCGTACGTGGGTTCGGCGCGGCCTCAGGGTCTCGCCCGTGTGCCTGGTGCCGTTCACTTCCGCCTTCCTCGACCAGGCCCGATGCAGATCATCGTCATCAATCTCGCTTCACAGCACGAGCGCTGGGTCGCGGCGAGCCGTCAGTTCGAGGCGCTGGGGCTGCGCGCGATCCGCTTCGAGGCGGTCGACGGCAGCGCCCTGGGCGAGCGCCAGCGCGCGACCCTCTACAGCGAGGAGCTCAACCGAAGGCAGTACCACAAGCCCCTGCTGCCGGGAGAGATCGGCTGCTATGCCAGCCACCTGGCCGCCTGGCGCCACCTGCTTCGCTCGGGCGACCCGTCGCTGGCCATCTTCGAGGACGACGTCCAGCTGGACCCCGACCTGCCGGAGGTCATCGACGCCGTCTCCAGGCTGCGCCCGCCCTGGGACGTGGTCAAGCTGATCGGCCGCGACACCGAGAAGCTGCGCGCCCGCAGGCGCCTGCTCGGTCAGCGGGACCTGATCGCCTACCGGCGGGTGCCGAGCCTGACCGGGGCCTACGTGATCACCGCCGGCGGGGCCCAGAAGCTGCTGGCGCACCGCCGCCCCTTCGGCCGCCCTGTCGACGTCGACATGCGGCACTGGTGGGAGTGCGACCTGGACCTGCTCGGCGTGCATCCGTATCCGGTCCGGGGCGCGCCCTCGAGCCGGCTCTCGACGATCGAGGACCGGCGCGCCGACCGCACGCTGCTGACCAGCGCCAGGAAGCTCGCGCTGCAGGCCCGCTACACGGTGTGCAACGCCATGGCGATCCGCGCCAGGGAGTCGCGCGAGCCGGCACGCTCGCGCGGCCGCGGCCCGCGGGTCGTCGACTGGCCGGCTCGGCAGGATGTGGTCTGACGTCCCGCCGCACGTCGGCTCGCGCGCCCGCAGCCGCCGCCGCAACCTCGTCGTCGTGCGCGCGGGCGACGCGTCCCTGCACCGGCAATGGCTGGACGCGCCGGATCGCGACTTCGATCTCTTCATCAGCTACTACGGCAGCAGCCCCGGTCGGCACCGTGCCGATGCCGACCTGTACGAAGAGCGCCACGGACCGAAGTGGCCGGGCATCGCGGCGCTGCTGGAGCAGCACCTTCCCGTGCTGGGTGCCTACGACGCGTTCTGGTTCCCCGACGACGACCTCGCCGCGAGCAGTGCCGTGATCGACCGCATGTTCGCCTTCTTCCGCGCCTACCAGCTGTGCCTGGCCCAGCCGGCGCTGACGCGCGACTCCTACTACACCTGGGACACCCTGCTGCAGGACTCGCGCGCCCACATCCGCTACACGGGCTTCGTCGAGGTCATGGCGCCGCTCTTCAGCCGCGCCGCGCTGGACGTCTGCCGCCCGACGTTCGTCGAGAGCCGCAGCGGCTGGGGCCTCGACTGGGTGTGGCCCGGCCTGTGCCGGCAAGCCGGCCTCGGCCGGATGGCGATCGTCGACGCGACGCCGGTGCGGCACACGCGTCCGGTCGGCGGCGAGCTCTACCGGAATCATCCCGAGCTCGACCCCCGCCGCGACGCCGCCCAGCTTCTGCGCAAGTACCACATCGCCGAGGTGCGGGCGGTGGCCAAGTACTCGTTCGAGAGCACGGTGCGCGAGGTGGCGCTGCCGCTCGGCGAGCGCATCCTCTTCTGGCTGAAGCGACTCAATGGACGCCGCAAGCACCGCGCCGGAGTCTGACCGCCTGCGCCCGCCGCGCTCCGCGGCGCCGGACGCGCAGCCGGCCGGCGCGCCAGCGCAGGCCCCGGCGCCGCCGCCGATGGCGCCGGCCGGCCTGCGCGCGACGGCCCGCCGGCTCGCCCGCTACGGCCGACCGCATCGCGGCCCGATCACCGCCTCGGTGCTGCTCTTCTTCGCCTCGTCGGCCATCGATCCGCTGGTCCCGGCACTCTTCAAGTGGCTGCTCGACAACGGCTTCAAGGCCGACTTCGGCTTTCCCTTGTGGGTCGTGCCCTTCGTCATCGTCGGCCTGTTCCTGGTGCGCGGCGCGCTCGCCTTCGGCGGCGCCTACCTGTTCGCGCGCTCGACCTCCAGCGCGGTGCTCGCGCTGCGCAGCGACCTGGTCCGCTCGGTCATGCGCGCCGATGCCAGCCTGCACCTGCACCTGAGCCCGGGGGTGGTCGCGCAGCGCGTGATCACCGATCCGCAGAACGCGATCAACGCCGTCGGCGGCTCGATCACCACCGTCCTGCGCGACGGCACGACGGTGATCGCCCTGCTCGCCTACCTCTTCTACCTGAACTGGCAGCTCACGCTGGCGGCGCTGGTCATCATCCCGCTCCTCGCCGTCGTCGTGCGCAAGGTGCAGAAGCGCGTCCTGGCGATCACCGGCCAGTCGTACGAGTCGCAGGTCCGCCTGATCGGCATCGTCGACGACATCGCCCGCGGCTGGCGCGTGGTGCGCACCTTCGACGCCGGCGACTTCGAGCGCCGCCGCTTCGAGAAGGAGGCGAGCCGGCTCCGGCGGACGACGATGAAGGCGGTCGTCGCCGGCGCGACCATGACGCCGCTGACGCAGCTGGTCGCGAGCAGCGGGGTCGCGGTCATCGTCACCCTCGCCCTCGCCGATGCGCATCGCGGCGGCACGACCGTCGGCGACTTCGTCGCCTTCGTCACCACGCTGTTGATGACGATCTCGCCGATGCGCCACCTGACCGACATCACCCAGCCGATCATCCTCGGCCTGGTCCAGGCGCGCGCCTGCTTCGACCTGATCGACACCCGGCCCGAGCCCGACCCCGGCCAGCGCGAGATCCGGGCGTCGCGCGGCGAAGTCCGCTTCGAGAACGTCACCGTCCGGCACGCCGGCGCCGAGCAGCCGGCGCTGATCGACGTCGATCTGGAGATCCCGGCCGGGCGCACGATCGCCCTGGTCGGCCCGTCGGGGTCCGGCAAGACGACGCTGGTCAACACCATGCTGGGCTTCGTGGCGCCGTCGTCCGGCCGGGTCCTTCTCGACGGCACGGACATCGCCGACTTCAGGAAGGCGTCGCTGCGCCGCCAGTTCGCGGTCGTCTCGCAGGACGTCGTGCTCTTCGACGGGTCGATCGAGGACAACGTCGTCTACGCGCAGGAGCGCGACCCGGCTCGCGTCGAGGCCTGCCTCCGCGCCGCCGACCTGTGGGACTTCGTCCGCACCCTGCCCGAAGGCACGGCCACCCGCATCGGCAGCAACGGCAACCGGCTCTCGGGCGGGCAGCGGCAGCGGCTGGCGATCGCCCGCGCGCTCTACAAGGAGGCGAGCGTCTGGGTCTTCGACGAGGCGACGTCGGCGCTGGACTCGACCTCGGAACGCATCGTCCACGGCTCGATCGACCGCTGGCGCGGCGCCCGCACCCTGATCCTGGTCGCGCACCGTCTGAGCACCGTCCGCCATGCGGACGCCATCTACGTGTTCGCCGACGGCCGCATCGTCGAGGCCGGCCGGCACGAGACGCTCATGGCCGCCGACGGCCTCTACGCCGGCATGGTCCGCTCCCAGGTCCTCACGTGACGAGACGCGGTTCGCCGATCCCATGACTCCGCCCGAGGACTCCCGCCGTGAACATCCTGCATAGCCTGGTCTTTCCGAACCTGGACCTGCGCGTGCCGGAAGACATGTACGTTCGACTGTTCGACGGCGCATGGGCCGACCTGACGCAGCGACAGGTGCACTTCGAAACCGGCGCGCTGATGTGGGCCGACACCTTCTTCAACGGCCTGTCGGTGGGCGTGTGGAAGCGGCACTGCCGGATCGACTCCCTCTCGCTGCGCATCGCCGGATCCGGCCAGTTCCTGTGCACGATCGGCCTGCACCGCTTCGCGCAGGCCTCGGTCTGGCTGGCCGAGCACCGCCTGGTGCTCGACGATGACGGCGCCACCGAGGTGCCGATCCCCCAGTGGGCCGAGGTGAACGACGGCATGCTGTTCCTGCGCCTGCGGGCGCTGACACCGGGGACGATCCGGGCCGCCGCGTTCCAGACGGCCGAGGCCCCGGCCAACGATGTCCGGCTCGGCCTCGTGATCACGCACTTCAACCGCCAGGCGCAGGTCGTCCCGGCCATCCGACGCATCGAGCGCCAGCTCCTCGAGCGCGCGGACCTGCGCGGGCGGGTGACGCTCACGGTCGTCGACAACTCGCGCAACCTGCAGCTCGCTCCGCATCCGGCCGTCGAGCACATCCCGAACCGCAACCTCGGCGGCACCGGCGGCTTCGTGCGCGGGCTGCTGTCCCTGATCGACTCCGGCAGGCACACGCACGCCCTCTTCATGGACGACGATGCGTCCTGCGAGACGGAGTCGATCGCGCGCACGCTGGCCCTGCTCGAGTACGCGCGCGAAGAGCGACTCGCCGTCGCCGGATCCCTGCTCCGGGAAACTGCGCCCTGGGATCTGATGGAAAAAGGTGCGCGCTTCGAGGGCAAGTGCCTGCCTCTGAACCAGGGCCGCGACATGCGGCATGTGCCCGAGCTCCTGCACGTCGAGCGAGGCCTCTCCAGGCCCGACTACGGCGGATGGTGGTTCTTCGCCTTCCCGATCGCCCAGGTCCGCCAGTACCCCTTCCCGTTCTTCGTCCGCGGCGACGACGTGCTCTTCGGGCTCGGCAACGAGTTCGAGATCGCCACGCTCAACGGCGTCGCCTGCCTGGGCGAGGACTTCGCCGTCAAGCATGGGCCGCTGACCTCCTACCTGGACGCGCGCTATCACCTGGTGCAGGCCCTGCTCCGGCCGAAGGGCTCGGCCTGGGCCGTGCTGCGCGTCGCCGGCCGGCTGTTCGCGAAGGCGCTGGCCGGCTACCAGTACGCCAGCGCGAGGGCGGTCACGCTGGCCATGCGCCATGTCGCCGAGGGGCCCGGATTCTTCCGGGACAACCTCGACATGCAGGCCGTCCTGCCCCAGATCGCATCGTTGCAGCCGTCCGAGAAGATGAGCCCCGTCGATCGCACGCAGCTCAATCTGAAAGGCCCGCGCCGCCGCCGGGAATCGAAGCCGCGGCGGCTGTTGCGCGTCCTGACCCTGCAGGCCTTCCTGCTGCCCCGATGGCTGCTGCTCGATCGCACGATGGCGCAGGTGAAGGGCTTTCACGGCACCGCCAGCGACGTGTTCCGTTATCGCCGCGTGCTCTACGAGCACCTGCAGTCGGGAAACGGCTTCGTCGCCACCTACGACCGGCCGCGCTTCTTCGCCGAGCTCGGCGGCTTTCTCGAGGCGTGGTGGCTCGTGTACAGGAAGGTGGGCTCGTTGCGGCGAAGCTACCGGGCCCGGCTGGGGGAGATGACCTCGCTCGCGTTCTGGCGCGGCGTCTACCCCGAAACCGGCCGCTCGAGCCCAACGGTCGACGGGGGCACGGCTCCGATCGAAGCGACGGCGCCGCGTGGCGACGGGCTTCCGTTGCAGCCCACCGCCGACGTGGCGTGACTCGGTCGAGGCACGCCGGGTCAGGTCAGCAGGTCGACCGGGTGCATGTCCTCGGCGACGAGTTCGGGCGCCTTGGCCCGCAGGAGGTCGTCGAGGCTGAGCTCGTGGGCGATGTCCAGGGCCTGTTCCGCCGTCAGCCCGGGGTTCATCGCCACCAGTCGCTTCGAGCAGCGCGCGCACCAGTCGATGTGGGACCGGACGTACTCGGCGCCATCCTGGTCCCAGCGCGAGGGCTGCGGGAGGGTCTGATCGAACGAGGTGTGCATCGGAGGTGGCTCGCTGAAGGGGTAACGAAGTGTGGCCCGCCCTCCCCGCCGCATTCACGACCGTTCATCGACCATCGCTGTAACCGGCTGCCGAACCGTGAACTGCTCGGCGCTCGGGGATACTTGCGCATGGCTTCAGCCGTGCCAGGAGACGGACCATGAATGCACCCGCCGAACTCTCGCAGATGATCCTCGGCCTGGAGGGCAAGGTGTCCGCCGAGGAGTGGCAGACCCGTCTCGACCTCGCCGCCGCCTACCGCCTCGTCGCCCTCTTCCGCTGGGACGACCTCGTCTTCACCCACATCACGGCCAAGATCCCGGGAACCGAGCACTTCCTGATCAACCCGTACGGGCTCATGTTCGACGAGATCACGGCATCGAGCCTCATCAGGATCGACATCGCCGGAAAGATCCTTCAGGACACGCCCTTCCCCATCAACCCGGCGGGCTTCGTGATCCACAGCGCCGTCCATGCCGCCCGGCACGACGCGGGCTGCGTGATGCACACGCACACGCTGAACGGCGTTGCCGTCTCGGCGCAGAAGCGTGGCCTGCTGCCGATCTCGCAGCAGTCGATCTTCATCGTCGGCAATCTCGGCTACCACGACTACGAAGGCGTGGCCCTGCGCGACGAGGAAAAGCCGAGGCTCGTCGCCAACCTCGGCCAGCGCTCGTACCTGATGCTGCGCAACCACGGCCTGCTCACGGTGGGCGCGACCATCCCTGAGGCGTTCCAGGCGATGTACCTGTTCGAGGCGGCCTGTGCAATCCAGCTTCGCGCCCAGGCCGGGGGGACGCTCCACGGCGGCGAGCTGACCGAGATCGATCCGTCCATCATCCGCACCGCCGCCGAGCAGGCGCGGGCCGTGACGCGCGGCAGCGGCGCCTCGCTCGTGTGGCCCGGCCTGCTGCGCCGGCTCGGGCGCACCGACCCCGGGTTCCGGCATTGAGCAAGCGCCCCCGCGGCAGCAACGTGGCGCCCATGCGGCCGCTGCGCCCAGGCGGACGAGACGGCGACGAATGCATCCTCGTCCTGCAGGGCGGCGGCGCCCTCGGTGCCTACCAGGCCGGCGTCCTCGAAGGCCTGTCGGGCCTGGGGCACGGCCCGAACTGGGTGGCCGGCATCTCGATCGGCGCCATCAACGCGGCGCTCATCGCCGGCAATCCGCCGGAGCGTCGCATCGAGCGGCTGCGCGAGTTCTGGGAGGGCATCACTTCGTTCCCGTTCGCTGCGCCCGACGCGCTGCCCGGAGCGGCCGGAGCCATCCACGCCTCGCGCGACCTGGTCAACGAGACCAACGCCACCATCGCGATGCTGTTCGGCGTCTCGGGCTTCTTCTCGCCGCGGGTCCCGGCAGCACCCTTCCAGCCGCCGGGCACGATGGGCGCCATCAGCTACTACGACACGGAGCCGCTGCGGCGCACGCTCGACCGGCTCGTCGACTTCGAGCTGCTCAACACGGGCGCGATCCGCCTTTCGGTCGGCGCGGTCAACGTGCGCACCGGGAACTTCGCCTACTTCGACAGCAGCGAGCAGATGCTCGACACCCGTCACGTCATGGCCAGCGCGGCGCTGCCGCCGGGGTTTCCGCCGATCGAGATCGACGGCGAGCACTACTGGGACGGTGGCCTGGTCTCCAACACGCCGCTGCAGCACGTGCTCGATCAGCCGGGGACGCGGCCGCGCACCGTGTTCCAGGTCGACCTCTTCGCTGCCCGTGGTGCGATGCCGAGGACTCTCGCCGACGTCAGCGAGCGCGAGAAGGACATCCGCTATTCGAGCCGGACGCGGCTGAACACCACCGTCGAGCTCAAGCGCCAGGCGATGCTGCAGGCGGCGCAGCGACTCGTCGCCAAGCTTCCGGCGAGCCTGCGCGACGACCCCGACGCGCGCGAGTTCGCGCGCATGCACACCGAGGCGCCGGTGAGCGTCGTCCACCTGATCTATCGCAGCAAGCACTACGAGAGCCAGTCGAAGGACTACGAGTTCTCGCGCGCGTCGATGCAGGAGCACTGGGCCGCCGGCCTCGCCGACACGGCACAGACTCTCGCCGACCCGCGCTGGCTGCACCGCCAGCCGCACGAGGGCGTCCAGGTCTTCGACCTGCTCAGCCCCCAGCCGATGTCCGCCACCGTCACCCCGACCCCCCTGCCCGGAGCCCGAATCGCATGAGCCGCCAGCTGCAAGACAAGATCGCCGTCGTCACCGGAGCCGCCAGCGGCATCGGCAAGGCGATCGCCGCCACCTTTGCGCGAGAGGGCGCCAAAGTCGCCATCGCCGACCTCAACCGCGACGCCGCCGAGACCGCCGCCGCCGAGCTGAAGGCCAAGGGCGGCGAGGCGATGGCCGTCGCCGCCGACGTCACCGACGAGGCTCAGGTCGACGCCGCGATCGCTTCCGTCGTGTCGGCCTGGGGCGGCATCGACATCCTCGTCAGCAACGCCGGCATCCAGATCGTGCATCCGCTCGAGGAGTTCAGCTACGCCGAGTGGAAGAAGATGATCGCGATCCACCTCGACGGCGCCTTCCTGACGACCAAGGCCTGCCTGCCGCACATGTATGCCTCCGGCCGCGGCGGCAGCGTCATCTACATGGGCTCGGTGCACTCCAAGGAAGCGTCGGTGCTGAAGGCGCCCTACGTCGCCGCCAAGCACGGACTGATCGGCCTGGCCAAGGTCATTGCCAAGGAGGGCGCGAAGCACAAGGTGCGCGCCAACGTGATCTGTCCGGGCTTCGTCCGCACGCCGCTCGTCGACAAGCAGATCCCCGAGCAGGCGCAGAAGCTCGGCATCAGCGAGGACGACGTGATCAAGAAGGTGATGCTGCACACCACCGTCGACGGCGAGTTCACGACGGTGGCCGACGTCGCCGAGGTCGCCCTCTTCTTCGCTGCCTTTCCGACCAACGCCCTGACCGGCCAGTCGCTCGTCGTCAGCCACGGCTGGTTCATGCAGTAGGGCTTCTGCGGGCATCCGGCGGCGCGGCTACCATGCCGCGCATGGACAGTCTCGACCTGCAGGTCCTGCAGCAAGCGCGCGACTGGCGTCGCGCCGGTCACCGCGTCTGGCTGGTGACGGTGCTCGAGACCTGGGGCTCGGCGCCGCGGCCACCCGGCGCCCTGCTGGCGATGCGCGACGACGGGGTCGTCGCCGGATCGGTCTCGGGCGGCTGCGTCGAGGACGACCTGATCGACCGGGTGCGCAAGGGCGAGCGCGTCGACAAGCCGTCGCTCATCCACTACGGCGTGAGCAAGGAGGAAGCGGCGCGCTTCGGCCTGCCTTGCGGCGGCAACCTGCGCCTCGTGCAGGAGCCACTCGCCGACGCCGCCTGGATCGACGAGGTGCTCGACCGCACGAACCGGCACGAGCTCGTCGCCCGCATCGTCGACCTGGAGACCGGCTCGATCCGCGTCGAGCCCGCCCGGCGTGGCCAGTCCTTCTGCTGCGACGGCCGGACGATGCGCGCTCTCTACGGCCCGCGCTGGCGCCTGCTGATCATCGGCGCCGGGCAGCTGTCGCGCTCGCTGGCGCAGATGGCGCTCGGCCTCGACTTCGAGGTCATCGTCTGCGACCCGCGCGAGGAGTACCACCTGATCTGGGACGTGCCCGGCACGACCTTCAGCAAGGCGATGCCCGACGATCTCGCCGTCGAGCTGCAGCTCGATCCGCACACCGCCGTCGTCGCCGTCACCCACGATCCCAAGCTCGACGACCTGGTGCTGCTGGAGGCGCTGAAGTCGCCGGCCTTCTACGTCGGCGCGCTGGGCTCGCGCGTTAACACCGCGAATCGCAAGAAGCGGCTGGCGCTGTTCGACCTCAGCGCGGCCGAGATCGACCGCCTGCACGGCCCGATCGGGCTCGACATCGGCAGCCGCACGCCGGCCGAGATCGCCGTGTCGATCCTGGCCGAGATCGTCGCCGTGCGCAACGGCGTCGCCGTGACGCAGAAAAAGCCGATCGCCACGGTCGCGGCCGACAGCGACATCGCGTGATCCGCTGGCTCAGGAGCCCCGCCGACCCGCTGCCCGATGCAAGCCAGGCCCTGCCGGTCGGCAGCGAGGCGCCCGGCCTGGTGGCGGCCGGCGGCGAGCTGTCCGACCGCCGCCTGGAAGAGGCCTACTCCAAGGGCATCTTCCCGTGGTACAGCGACGGCCAGCCGGTGCTCTGGTGGTCGCCGGACCCGCGCATGGTGCTGCTGCCGGCCGAGTTCTCGCTGGCGCGCTCGCTGAGGAAGACGATCCGCCGCTTCCTGGCGACGCCCGGCTGCGAGATCCGGATCGACGCCGCCTGCGAGCAGGTGATCACGGCCTGCGCCAGGACGCTGCGCGGCGGCGAGAGCGGAACCTGGATCGTGGCCGAGATGATCGAGGCCTACGCCGCCTGGCACCGCGCCGGCCGCGTGCACAGCGTCGAGACCTGGGTCGACGGCGAGCTGGCGGGCGGCCTGTACGGCGTCGGCCTGGGCCGGATGTTCTTCGGCGAATCGATGTTCGCGCGCCGGACCGACGCGTCGAAGATCGCGCTGGCCGCCCTGGTGGCGTTCTGCCGCCGGCACGGCATCGAGACCATCGATTGCCAGCAGCGCACCGACCACCTCGCCTCCTTCGGCGGGCGGGAGATCGCCCGCAGCGAGTTCCAGGCGCGCCTGCGCGCCGCCCTGGCGATGCCCGACATCGACGATTGGTCCTATGATTTGAACTCGTGGGGGCAGCTCGGCATCCGACCGGCCCCCCTGCAAGCGACGACAGGTCCTCGCCCGTGACGCACCCGAAAGAACTTCCGCTCGCCTCGCTGCAGTTCTACGCCACGGCTCCCTACCCGTGCAGCTACCTCCCGGGGCGGATGGCCCGCTCGCAGGTCGCGACGCCCAGCCATCTCATCCATGCCGACGCGTACTCGGGCCTGGTCGCCAACGGCTTCCGGCGGAGCGGCATGTTCACGTACCGGCCGTATTGCGACGGCTGCCGCGCCTGCCTGCCCCTGCGGGTGCCGGTCGCGACCTTCAAGCCCACCCGCAGCCAGCGCCGGGCAGCCCGCGCGCACGGGCATCTCGAGGCGCGGGTGTTGCGCCTGTGCTTCGTCCCCGAGCACTACCAGCTCTACCTGCGCTACCAGGCCGGCCGCCACATCGGCGGCGGCATGGACCACGACTCGATCGACCAGTACACCCAGTTCCTGCTGCAGAGCCGCGTCAACTCGCGCCTGGTCGAGTTCCGCGAGCCCTCGGCCGACGGACAGGGCGCGCTGAAGATGGTGTCGATCCTGGACATCCTGAACGACGGCCTCTCGGCCGTGTACACATTCTTCGAGCCCGAGCCGAAGACCAGCTACGGCACCTACAACGTGCTCTGGCAGATCGAGCAGACGAAGCTGCTCGGCCTGCCTCATGTCTATCTCGGCTACTGGATCAACGGCAGCGGCAAGATGGCCTACAAGGCCCAGTTCGGGCCGCACGAGCTGCTCGAAGGCGGCGAGTGGCAGCCCGCGAAATCCCATCCCTAACGGCGCAGGCTCGAACATGGACTTCAACGTCACCCGTGAACAGTGGGTCGATCGCTTCGCGATCCGCTTCAGCCAGCTCGACCCTGGCGCCGAGCCGACGGCCTTCGTGGCGCTCGCCAGCGGGCTCTGGGAGACGCTCGGCCAGGTCGCGCCGGAGACGGCCGCCGAGAGCGAATACGCGGTGCGCAGCGGCGGCCTGAGCGGCCATGCGCCGTTCGAGAGCACGCATGTCTTCACCGGCGACGGCCACTTCGAGCAGACCGAGCGCATCCCGGTCGAGCGCATCCAGGCCGAGGGCGAGTACGTGCGCGACAACGACGAGTGGATCGCCCGGTGCGTGCGCCGCGTTCTGGAGCTCGACCCGCTCATCAAGGCCGACGAAGCCGCGCGCTCCGTGACCGATCTGGCGGCCCTCGACCGCTGGCGGATGATGAAGCCGGAAGCGGCCGCCGAGCAGCTGTACTCGCCGATCACGATCAAGCCGCGCCCGGACTGACGGACGCGAGAGCGGCGCCGTCCGTCCGCTCGGCGCGCACGATCCCGGGCTCGGGGGGTTCGGACGCGGGGGTGGCCCTCCCTAGAGTCGCGGCCATCGCGCAAGCGCCACCGTGGTCCGCACCATGTCCAAGAACCTCCTCGGCTCGCTCGTCCTCGCCGGCTTCGTCACCGCAGCGACACAGGCCGAGGCCGCGAACGTCACCTTCACGGGCTTCGCGCACGGCTCGGAGACCGTCCAGTACTCGCTGAGCGGGAGCAACGGCGCCAAGAGCGGGTCGGTCTCCGCCGGCGGTTTCGCGACCATCCTCGACGGCGGGCCCACCTTCGAGACCTACTGCGTCGACCTGTACCAGACGATCTCGTTCGGCGTTCTCTATCCCGAATACACCGGGCCGAACACCACCCATGGCTTCAACAACGCGAACGCCTACGCGGACCTCAGCCGGCTGTACGCACGCGCCGGGGCGGTGGGCAACTCGATCGCCGAGGCGGCATTCCAGATTGCCGTCTGGGAGATCGCGTACGAGAAGTCCACCAACGCCTACAACCTCGCCAGCGGCGATGCGGTGTTCTTCGGCGGCACCGCGGCGACCGCTGCGCTCGGCCTGGCGACGACGTGGTTGACGTCGCTCGGCGGCCCCGGCCCGCTGGTCCAGGTGCTGGAGAGCCGTACGCATCAGGACATGATCTTCGCCACGCCAGTCCCCGAACCGGAGACCTACGCCCTGTTCCTGGCCGGCCTCGGCGCGGTGGGCTTCATGACGCGCCGCCGCGCGACGCAGGAGCGTCACCTCAGCGCTTGAAGAGGCTGTCGAACAAGTCCCCAGGGATCGAATCGGTCTCGTCGCTGACCTCGACGCCGTTCAGCAGGTCCCAGCTCGAGCCGCGCCAGTCGGGCACCGCCGCGGGCTTGAGGATGCGCGCCGGGCCCTCGGGCTCGGGCGGCGCCTCCGGCACCGTCGGATCCAGGTCGACTGCGATCGGGCCCTGTGATTGCGGCGCCGCCGACCGCGAACGGCCGTCCGACGCTGCACTCCCCTGCTTGCCGATCCTCATGTCCTAAACATCTTATCGCCGCTTCGGAGCCCCTGTCGTTTCAGAACGAAACCGGCATTCGCACCGTCAGCGTCACGTCCGGGGTATCGCGCGTGAGTCCGGCCCCCAGCGAGACGTTGAGCGTCTTGTTGTCGCCGAGGCGGTACGAGTAGCCGAGCAGGAGCGTCCCGAGCTGGACGCGGACCGACTCGGCCGCGAGCTGGCCGCTGACTTTCGTCTTGCCGACCGATGCATGGTCGTAGCCAATGCTGAAGGACGACCGCTCGTTGATTCCGAGGCCCATCCCGAAGTTGAAGCCGAAGATCCCGCCCGGCGCCACGCGGCCCAGGAACTCGTCGCCCGTGTCGGTACGCCGCGAAACGTTGCTCCGGGCGAAGGTGTGGAGATAGCTCACGGTGCCGAAGAAGACGGCCGGGTCCGAGGGGTACAGCACCGTCACCGCCGGCTGCAGGCCGTAGAAGCCGGACCCGGTGGGCAGCTCGGTCTGGATGCCGTCGTTGCGGAAGCCGATGACGCTCTTCGAGGTCTCGACTTCGAAGGGGTCCTTGCCGGTGCGCGACTTGAAGCGCAGGCTGCCGATGAAGTACGGCTTGTCGATGCCACCGTCGTTGAACTGGTAGCGCCCGGTGAGCTCGATGTCGCCGAGCCCGTGCCCGCGTGAATCGAAGATCGTCGAGTCCGTCGCCGCACCCTGCAGGAATTCGCGTCCGACGCCAGTGTCCGAGCGATAGACGTAGGGGATCTTCGCCTCGAGCTCCAGGCGGTTGCTCACGCCGAAGCGGCCCGTCAGCGCTCCGGTGAGCGTCGTGCGGCGCACCTCGCGGATGTCGATCACGCCGACGAGGATCGCCGGGATGATGGTGTAGCCGACGAGCGCGACCCGATTGCTCGACGAGTAGGCGTACTGCAGGGAAGGCTCGAGAACGTACTTGCCGCGCTGCGTCAGCACGCCCGGCTGCTCGAAGATGGGCGCGACCTCGGGGCGCCGCGACGCCTCGTCAGGTGCCTGGCCGACCGGGGCGGGCCCCTGCGCCTGTCCCTGCCCCTGCGCGACCTGCGTCCCCGGGCTCGCCGCCGCGCCCGTGCCGCCGCGCACGCCCCCCAGGGACTCTGCGTTCAGGGCCTTGCGCATCTCGTTCAGGCTCGCCTCCTGTTCGGCGAGAGCCCGCTTGAGGGCGTCGAGTCGTCGCGTCTGCTCGTCGATCTGCCGCTTCAGGGCGCCGAGTCGCTCGCCGCCATCGTCCGGTGGAGCCTGGCCTTGCGCCGCGGCATGCATCCCCGCGATCGCCAACGTCGAGCAGCCGATGGCACGCACGCACGAAAAACGATGTCGTTTGTCCACAAGGAGCCTCCCCGGAGCGCAGTGTCGTGCGGCATCGATCGGCACGCACTAGTGACATCTCTCCCCATGACTGAGGGGTGCCGGTCCTTCCAATGGCCGGACCGTTCACGTAAGGTCATGTGCAACAAGGTGTGACCTCGAACAAGAAGGGAGTGGAGCCGCGGCGGCCTGGACGTCGCCGACGGAGCGTTCGAGTGAAAAGAAGAGTTCTTTGCATCGGCACGCACGCGCTGGCCGAACCGCTCATCGACGCGCTCGACGAGGCTGGGTGGGATGCGCAGCTCGTGGGCAACCTGCCGGCGGCGCGCCGTTGGTTGGCGGAGAACAAGGTCCTCGTCGGGGTACTCCTCCAGGCGGAGCCCACGGCGCCGGAGTGCACCGCCCTCGATGCCTTTCTGGCCGCGCATCCCGACATGGAGTGGGTCGGCTGCTTCGGCGCCGCTGCGCTGCAGCTGCCCAGCTGCCGCGATCTCGTCCTCACCTACCTGTTCGACCACCACACGCTGCCGCTCGACCTTCCCCGCGTGCTCGACTGCGTCGGCCATGCGCACGGGCGGGCGATGCTGCATCGGGTTGCCGGCGACGCCGGCAGCCGGCCCGGCGAAGAGCACATCATCGGGCGCAGCCCGGCCATGACCGAGCTGTTGCGGCAGGTCCGGCGCATCGCCCGCACCGGCGCGCCGGTCCTGATCCAGGGCGAGAGCGGCAGCGGCAAGGAGCTCATCGCCCAGTTGCTGCACCGCAATTCGGCGCGGGCGGGCGGCCCCTTCGTCGCCGTGAACTGCGCTGCCATCCAGGCCACCCTGATCCAGTCGGAGCTGTTCGGCCACGAACGTGGCGCCTTCACCGGCGCGGTGTCCGAAAAGCGCGGGTTGTTCGAGACGGCGAACAAGGGCACGCTCTTCCTCGACGAGATCGGCGACCTGTCGCTGGACCTCCAGGCCAACCTGTTGCGCTTCCTCGAGGAAGGAACGATCAACCGCGTGGGCTCGGAGCGCAGCATCAAGCTCGACGTTCGGGTGCTGGCCGCCACCCATGTCGATCTCGAGCACGCCGTCGCCAGCGGCGCCTTCCGCCACGACCTGTTCTACCGCCTGAACGTCGTTCCGCTGCGCGTGATGCCCCTGCGCGAGCGCCGCGAGGACATCGAAGCGCTCGCCCTGTACTTCTTCCAGAAGTTCAGCGCCGAGAAGAACCCCCGGATCAAGGGCTTCAGCCGCCCGGCGCTCGCCGCCATGGAGGCCTACGCCTGGCCCGGCAACGTGCGCGAGATGATCAACCGGCTGCGACGCGCCATGATCATGGCCGAGGGCCGCTGCATCCGCCCCGGCGATCTCGGCCTGGAGACGCCGCCTGCCTTCATGCTCGAGAACGTGCTCGACGATGCCCGACTGAAGGCGGAGCGGTCGGCGATCGCCTCGACGCTGCAGCGCACCGGCCGCAATGTCGCCGTCGCCGCTCGCCAGCTCGGCGTGTCGCGCATGACGCTCTACCGCCTGATGGTCAAGCACGGCATGACGGCTTCGCGATGAAGCGCTCTGTGTCCGTGATGTCTCGCGGACGTGACACTTCAGATGAAGGTCTCGTGTCCGGAAAGCGACTCACCCAAAAGTCGCGAGGGCGATTCCCGCGGCCATCTGAGGGCCTTGGCAAAGCTTACGTGCGATGTCACATGGCTGATGCATGTCGGACGGGATGCCGCTGCCCCGTAGGACATGTCTCGCGCGCGTGGGAGCGAAAGTCGTTGCGAATCAAGCCCTTATCGAGACGGCCTCGGTCTTGCAATGCAAGTCCTTTGGGAGAACCAGTCACGGTCGATCCCACCACCACCAACCTCGAGGAAGCAAACCATGAAGAAAACGCTGCTTGCGTCTTCCATCGCCCTGGCACTGGGTGCGATGGGAACGGCTCAGGCCAATCCAACGAACAACGTCAACAACCCCAATGGGTCGAACACCCAGACGGCCACCGCGACGTCGACGCAGACGGGGGCCGGACCGAACGCGAACGAGTACTCCACCGCGAGCCAGACGAACGACAGCCGCAACCAGGCGGACAGCCGCAACCAATCGGACAACCGTAACCAGTCCGATCAGAACAACAACAAGAGCACGGGCGACAACCGCAACAACCGGGGACGTGTCAACGCCGACGGCTGGGGCACCGCCGCCGCGAACAACGGCAGCACGGCTTCGGCGACGATGAGCAGCTCCTTCAACACGAGCAAGGCGATCGCCGTCAGCAAGCTGAGCGGCACGGTCAGCAACATCGTCACGCACGGGCTGGGCAACAACGCCTACAACACCGGCAACGCCAACGCGGCGGCTGGTGGCAACGGCGGCAACGGCACCGGCGGAAACGCCCAGGGCGGCAACACCACGGGCGGCGCGGCCGGCAACGGCAGCGGCGCGGTCGGCGGCCCAGGCGGCAACGGCGGCAACGGCGGTTCCGGGGGCGCGGCGAGCAACGGCAGCGCGACCGCGGGCGCATCGACCAACGGCAGCGCGACGAACGGCAGCTCCAATGCCGGCGACGGCGGCGACGGCGGCAACGCCCGTGGCGCCCGCGGCGGTGACGGCGGCCGGTCCGACTCGAGCGGCGGCAACGCCAACGCGAGCAGCGGCAACGCCAATCCGTCGGGCGGCAACACCCGTTCAAGCGGCGGCAGCGCGCTGGCAGGCAACCTGCAATCCTCCGGCAAGGCGTCGAGCGAGACGGATTCGGACGGCGGCAACGGCCGGTCCGCGAACGGGTCGTGGGGCGGCAACGGCAAGGGCGCGAACGCCTCGCTGGGTGGACTCGCCGCGACAGGCCAGAAGTCGAGCACGGATGCCGACGCCGGCGGCAAGGGCAGCGGCGGCAGCGCACTCGCCGGCAGCGGCGCGCGCGGCGGCAGCAGCTCGGCAGCGGGCGGCGGCGGCGGCGCGAGCGGCGACGGCGGCAATGGCGGCAACGGCGGCAACGGCGGCCAGGGGGGCTCCGGCGTGCCCTCGGGCGGCGTCGGCGGCTCCGGTGGAGCCGGTGGCGCAGGCGGGACGACGGCGTCCGGCGGCGCGGGCGGCAGCGCGACCAGCACGGCTGGCGCGGGCACCTCGGGTGCGGCGACCGGCACGGCCGGCGCGGGCACCGGCACCGGCACGGCGACGGCAGGCGCTTCGAGCAACACCGGAACCACGACCGGCGGCGCAGCCACCGGGTCGGCGACCGGCACCGGCGGCGCGGCGACGGGCTCGTCGACCGGCACCGGCGGCGCGGCGACCAGCGGCTCGGCCACGGCGAGCAGCGGCAGCAACACCGGCACCGCGACCGGCACGAGCGGCGCGACGACGGCCACGGGCGGCGCAACGACCGGCACGAGCGGCACGGCGACGGCCACCAGCGGCAGCACGACCTCGACCGGGGGCGCCGGCGCGGCAGCGACCAACACGGCCGGCAATGCCGGCGGTGGCGGCGCGGCCACGAACGGCAGCGCCACGAACGGCAGCTCGTCGACGTCTGCCACCAACGGCAGCGCGACCGGCGGCGGCGGCGCAGTCGGTGCAGCGGGCGCAGCGGGCGGCGCGGGCGGCTCGGGCACGGGCGGAACCGGCGGCCAGTCGAGCGGCGGCACGACCACGGGCGGCGTCGGCAACGGCGCGACCGGCGGGGTCGGCGGCGCGGGCGGCACCAACACGGTCAACGCGGGAAGCTGGGCGATGTCCAACACGATGAGCGGAACGGCTCAGTCGGCGGCGGGCATCCTCACCATCGCGCAGACGACCGGCGTGGCCAACCTGGTCCAGCAGAGCGTCAACGTGCAGGCCAACCTCAACGTGGGTCCGAGGCCGTAACGAAGGCAGGCGCCGGGGACGGCCTGGTCGGCGTCCCCGGCGTTTCTCCTAGCGAGAAGAAGGAAAAGACATGTCACATGCATATCGCCGGGCGCTGGCCACGGCCCTCGTCCTGGCGTTCACGTTGGGCGGCGCAGTCGCTGCCGACGAGCAGACACCCCGTGTCGCGGCGGCTCAGGCGGCGACACCCACCGCGGTGCAGGCCGCGGCAGAACGTGCGGCGGCACCCGAGGCAGCCCAAGCACCGGCTCCGGCCGCGGCCCAGCCCGCTGTCGCGCCGGAGCCGACGGCTCGGTCCTCCGCTTCGAAGACGGCGACACCCCTGCTGGCCCTCAAGCCGGTCGACCCCAAGACGCTTTCCGGCCGCCGAGGCGGCGCCGACGTCCTCAACGACATGAAGCTGAGGGGCGTGGTCTCGGACAACCGGGCGGTCAACGTGACCACCGGCAACAACGTCATCTCGGATGGCGCCTTCGCAGGCACGACCGGCCTGCCCATGGTGGTCCAGAACACAGGCAACAACGTGCTCATCCAGAACGCGACGATCGTCAACGTCCAGGTGAAGTGACGCCGTCGCGATGAAGAAGACGACGGCTCTTCTCGCCTTCCTGGCGGGCCTGCATGCGAGCGAGTCGCTCGCCGGCTCGGTCGAGCTCCCGTTCCAGATCGGCGGGGCCTTCTCCGTGCCTGCCACGAGCCTCAAGGAAGCGCGCTACAGCACGATGGTGCGCCAGCAGTACGACTTCAGCTGCGGCTCGGCCGCGCTGTCGACGCTGCTCACCCATCACTACCGCTTCCCGGTCGACGAGCAGGCGGTGTTCGAAGGCATGTTCGCGCACGGAGACCAGGAGAAGATCCGCCGCGAAGGCTTTTCGCTGCTCGACATGAAGCGCTATCTCGAGGCCAACGGCTTCGAGGCGAACGGCTTCGAGGCTTCGCTGGACACCCTCGCCGGCGCAGGCATCCCGGCCATCGTCCTGATCAACGAGCGCGGCTACAACCACTTCGTCGTGATCAAGGGAATCCGTGGCCACCGCATCCTGGTCGGGGATCCGTCCGGAGGCACGCGCGCCGTCCCCCGGTCGACGTTCGAGGCGATGTGGGTGAACCAGATCCTCTTCGTGATCAGCAACCGGCAGGATCGCGCCGGATTCAACCTGGCCTCGGACTGGCGAATCGCCGTTCAGGCTCCGCTCGGCAACGGCATCAGCCGCGACGGCCTGGGCGGCATCGTGATCCCCAAGCACGGCTCGTCCGACTTCTGACGGAGCAGACGTGAACCCCAGGCCCCGCAAGCTCGCCCTGCTCATGGCCGTCGCCGGCCTCGGCATGTCGCTGCCCGCAGCGGCCACGGCCGCCGTCGACGTTCGGCTCGTTGCCTCGCGTGGGTCGCTCCACGACGTCTTCGGCTTCGAAGCGGCGGCGACGCAGCCCCCGGCCGCGGCCGTGGCCGCGAAGCCCGAGGACGCGCTGGCCCGACTGGCCGCTCTCGGTCTCGTCGCCCTCCCGCCGGCGGAGCCGCGAACGGCGTGGGCTGCGCCAGCGACGATCGACACCCAGTCGCATGCATCGGTCGAAGCCAGAGCCGACGGCTCGCCCGCCAAGCCGGCCTCTGGAGCGGTGGAGGCGAGCCACGACGACGCTGACGGAAGAACCATCGGCCAGGACGCCGACGCGCTGGTCGAGGCCACGAGCGCCGAGAGCGTCGAAGCACCGGTCGTTGCACCGGTCGTTGCACCCCTCGCCGCGGTGGCCCCGGCGAGCGTCGAGGCGGCCGCCGATGCCATGGCGAACGCGCTGGCGCTCGTCACGCTGGTGGACGAGAGCGCCCCCGGCGACGCGCCGGCTCCGTCGTCGGCAGTCGCGCTGTCGTTCCTGCGCGGGCCGACGGCCGGGCGGCCACCGCGCACCGCTGCCGACGCGCACATCGAGCCCTGGGCCCTGCCCGTTGCGACGGCCCTCCCCGGCTTCGATGTCGACCTGTGCCGGATCGACCCGACGCTGCCCGAGCGAGACGCGTCGGCGCACGCGGCCCCGGGCATCGAGCCGGGCGTCCCTTTCGATCTCGATCTGTGGGCGCACGCAATGCAGGAACCGTTCGGGCGTGACGTGACCAACCCCGTTCCGGCGGACGAGCCTGCGATGCACGCCGGCGTGGACATCGACGTCGACGGGATCGGCATCGGCGCCGAGCTGGACATCGATCTCGGACGTCCGACGGCCCAGGCGGCTGCGCAGGTCGACATCGACCTTGGCGCCACGGCCGGAAGCGACCTCACGGCAGCCGTGGACATCGACCTCGGTCGAGCCCTGGCTCTGGGCTCCGCCGCGGTCGACATCGCCTTCGATGTCCCGACGGCTGCCGCGCCGTCCGTTCACGCGGATGCGGCCCTCGAACCGGCCAGGCCGGGCGGGTCCGTTCTGGGCATCGCCGTCGCCGACGCCGTGAGCGAAGCCAAGCTCGATCGCGTCCGGGGCGGCTTCTCGGCGGCGGGCGGGCTGCAGGTCAGCTTCGGCATCGAGCGCGCCGTCTATGTCAACGGCGCGCTCGTCACGACGACGAGCCTCAACGTCAACGGGCTGGGCAACACGACCGCCGGGCCCCCCACCGCATCCGCGACCCCGAGCCAGATCGCGCTTGTCCAGAACGGCGCCGGCAACACCTTCCTCACGGGCTCGATGGATGCGGCGGCGCTCGGCACGGTGGTGCAGAACACGCTCAACAACCAGAAGATCCAGACGGTGACGCTCATCAACGCCACCGTGAACAGCCTGCAGATCATCAAGTCGATGAACATCGGCTCCTCGCTCCGCGGCGCGATGATCGACTCGCTGCGACGCTAGATCGCAGCCTCGCGGCTGAGGCACACCGCTTGCCAAGCGCAGCCAAACAGTTCGGACAAGGAAACACATGCGACCGGCGCGCACGCTGCGTGCGGCGCTCGCAGCCGCCGTTGTCGTCGTGGCATTCCTGCCGACAGCCCTGGCCGCCGCAGGCACCGCCGACGAATGGCCGATGGCCAGTGGCGACGCGGAGAACACCCGCTTCAGCACGCTCGACCAGATCAAGGTCAGCAACGTGCGCCAGCTTGCGCAGGTCTTCAGCTTCCCGATGGGCGTGGAGCGTGGCCAGGAGGCCGCCCCGCTGGTCGTGGGCTCGACCATGTACGTCGTCGCTCCGTTTCCCAACTATCTCTACGCTCTCGACCTGACCCGACCGTCGGCGCCGCTGAAGTGGACCTTCGATCCGAAGGCCGACCCCGCCTCCCGAGGCGTCGCCTGCTGCGACCACGTCAACCGCGGTGCGGCCTATGCCGATGGCCGCGTCTTCATCAACACGCTCGACGTGCAGACCATCGCCGTCGACGCGGCAACGGGACGCGAGCTGTGGCGTGCCAAGCTCGGCGACATCAACCGCGGCGAGACGATGACGATGGCGCCGCTCGTCGTTCGCGACAAGGTTCTGGTCGGCAACAGCGGCGGCGACCTCGGCGTGCGCGGCTGGCTGACCGCGCTCGACGCCGCCACCGGCCGCATCGTCTGGCGCGCGTGGAGCACGGGTCCGGACAAGGACGTGCTGATCGGCCCCGGCTTCAGGCCCTTCTATCCGCAGGACCGGGGCAAGGACCTGGGCGTGACCAGCTGGCCGGGCGGCGCATGGAAGCTCGGCGGAGGGACGCCCTGGGGCTTCATCTCCTACGACGCGCAGCTCGACCTCATCTACTACGGCACCGGCAACCCCGGGCCCTGGAACCCCGAGCAGCGGCCGGGCGCGAACCAGTGGACCTCCGGCATCTTCGCGCGCCGGCCCGACACCGGCGAGGCGATCTGGTTCTACCAGTGGAGCCCGCACGACCTGCACGACTACGACGGGGTCAACGAGAACGTGCTCGTCGACCTCGACATCGGCGGGCGACGGCGAGCCGTGCTCCTGCATCCCGAGCGCAACGGCTACCTCTACGTGCTCGATCGCGCCACCGGCCAGGTGCTCTCGGCCGATCCCTTCGTGCCGATCACGACCACGACGGGCGTCGACCTGCACAGCGGCCGGCTCAAGTACAACCCGGACAAGGACCCGCGCGCCGGCGAGACGGTGCGCAACATCTGCCCCGCGTCGCCTGGAGGCAAGGACTGGCAGCCCTCGGCCTGGTCGCCCAGGACCCGCCTGCTCTACATCCCGCACCAGAACCTGTGCCAGGACGCATCGACCTATGAGGTGAGCTACATCGCCGGCACGCCGTACCTCGGCGTCGACGCGAAGATGCGCGCCGGCCCCGGCGGACACCGGGGCGAGTTCAGCGCCTGGGACCCGGTGGCACGACGCAAGGCCTGGAGCATCAAGGAGAGCTTTCCGGTCTGGAGCGGCGCCCTCGTGACCGCCGGCGACGTCGTCTTCTACGGCACCATGGACGGCTGGTTCAAGGCGCTCGATGCGACGACGGGCGCACTGCTCTGGCAGTTCAAGACGGCCTCCGGAATCATCGGCCAGCCGGTGAGCTATCGCGGCCCCGACGGCAAGCAGTACGTCGCGGTCCTCTCGGGCGTCGGCGGCTGGGCCGGCGTCATCGTCGCCGGCGACCTCGACGCGCGCGACAGCTCGGCCGGGCTCGGCATCGTCAACGCCATGAGAGACCTGCCCCGGCACAGCGCCAAGGGCGGCACCCTCCATGTCTTCGCGCTGCCTTAGCGGCTGGCGACGCCTGCTGGCGATCGGCGGCCTGCTGATCGGCGCGACAGCGCCCGCGGCAGCCGACGAGAAGATGCTGCGCGTCTGCGCCGACCCCGACAACCTGCCGTACTCGAAGGCCGACGAATCCGGGTTCGAGAACCGCATCGCCGAGCTCGTGGCATCGGACCTGAACGCCGCCCTGCACTACGAATGGCAGGCGCAGGGCCGGGGCTTCGTCCGCAAGACCCTCGGTGCCGGGCTGTGCGACGTCTTCATCGGCGTCCCCGCAGGCTTCGACCGGGTGGCGACGACGCGTCCGTACTACCGCTCCGGCTATGTCTTCGTCAGCCGCGCCGAGGGCGCGCCGGGCCTCGACTCGTTCGAGGACCCGCGGCTGCGAACGCTCTCGATCGGCGTGCAGCTCATCGGCGACGACCTCGCCGCGACCCCTCCGGGACACGCGCTCGTGCGGCGCGGCGCCACCGATCGCGTCGTCGGCTACCCGGTCTACGGCGACGGGCCGGCGGCGGAGCGGGCCCTCCGCGACCTGGCCTCCGGAACCCTCGATGCCGCCGTGCTCTGGGGCCCGCAGGCGGGCTACTTCGCGGCCCGCAGCCCCGTGCCGATGCGGATGAGCAGCGCGCAAGGGCCGGACGGCCTGGCCATGCCGTTCGAGTTCTCGATCGCCATGGGCGTGCGCAAGGGCAACACGGCGCTGCGAGAGGCGCTCGACGAGGTCATCGAACGCCGTGGTCAGGAGATCGCCGCCATCCTCGACGCGTACGCGGTGCCGCGCCGGCCGCTGCCGCCGCCCCCTGCACACCGCACGGCCTTGCCGTCGGCGACGCCATGAAGGCGCCGCTGCTGGCACTGATCGCATCGCTGGTGCTGGCCGGCTGCTATCGCGAGAAGCGCGAGTTCAGCGCCGCCCCCGCTCCGGATGGCGCGGCGTCGGCCGGCCGCACCTCGTCGCTCCGGCCCGGCGACGGCGACCCGGTACAGCCGGGTCGCATGAGCCCGCCGCCCGCACCCTACGAGTACAACGCCTACGCCATCAACCAGGGCAAGCGGCTCTTCCGCTGGTACAACTGCAGCGGCTGCCACGCCCAGGGCGGCGGCGGCATGGGCCCGCCGCTGATGGACGACAAATGGCTGTACGGGCACGAGCCGCACCGCATCTTCGCGAGCATCGTCGAGGGCCGCCCGAACGGCATGCCGGCGTTCGGCGGACGCGTTCCCGAGGAGCAGGTCTGGCAGCTCGTCGCCTACGTGCGCTCGATGGGCGGTCACATCCGGAAGGACGTGGCCCCGAGCCGTGCCGACGCGCTGACCGGCGCGCCGCCCGAGAACGAACGCGTGCCATCACCGCCCGTGCCGCACCGGCCGCCGCCGCCCTCGCCGACTCAGTGAGATGACGATGCGCCGCCGCGTCCTCTTGGCCTCGTTCGTGCTCATCGCCCTGACCGCGCTCGTCGTGCCGGTGGCAGGAGCCCAGCCCGTGGCGCGGCTGCCGATGGGACCGCACGACACGCTCGCCGCCGCGGGGCCGCAGGCCGCGGCGATCGGTCGGCTGTGGAACGTCTTCCTGGCCGTGTGCGTCGCCGTCACCCTGGCCGTGTTCGCGGCGTTCGCCTACGCGATCTGGCACGGCCGGCGCGCCGACGAGCGCACGCCGCCGGACCTTTCCGGCCTCGACCGGCACGAGCGGGGGCCGTATCGCAGCGTCATCGCCGCGCTGACCGTGTCGACCGTGCTCCTGCTGTTCCTGATCGGCGCCAGCGTCTGGACCGATCGCGCGCTGGCGCAGATGAGCCTCGTCGATGCCGTGCACCTGCAGGTGACCGGGCACCAGTGGTGGTGGGAGGTTCGCTACCGCGGCGAGCCGGCGTCGGACACCTTCACGACCGCCAACGAGCTGCACGTGCCGGTGGGCCGGCCCGTGGTGATCGAGCTGAGGTCGAACGACGTCATCCACAGCCTGTGGGTGCCGAATCTCGCCGGCAAGAAGGACCTGATCCCGGGCCGCACCGCGGTCATGCACTTCCGTGCCGACCGCCCCGGCGTCTACCGGGGCCAGTGCGCGGAGTTCTGCGGCTTCCAGCATGCGTTCATGGCCTTCGAGGTCGTCGCCGACCCGCCCGAGCGCTTCGCCGAATGGGCGGCGCGCCAGCGCCAGGAGGCGAGCCCGCCGACGGCCGAGGAAGCCAAGCGCGGCGCGCAGGTGTTCCTGGGCAGCACCTGCGTGATGTGCCACGCGATCCAGGGCACGAGCGCGCAGGCGACCCAGGGCCCGGACCTCACGCATGTGGGGGCACGCCGAACGCTTGCCGCCGGCACGCTCGCCAACACGCCGGAGCACATGTTCCGCTGGATCAAGGACCCGCAGAAGCTGAAGCCGGGCACGCACATGCCGGCATCGAACCTGCCGGACGCCGACCTGCGCGCCGTCGCCGCCTACCTGGACGGGCTGAAGTGAATTCGGCCGCCGCCGCGCAGCCGCCGCCGGTCAACGCCGTGCCGCCGACGGCGCGCGACGTCGCGGCCCTGGAGGCGACCTGGCGCGACCCGCCGGGATTCATCGGCTGGTTCTCGGCGATCAATCACAAGACGATCGGCATCCGCTTCATCGTCACGGCCTTCGGCTTCTTCGTCGCCGGCGGACTGCTCGCCATGCTGATGCGCCTGCAGCTGGCCCGACCCGGAAACACGCTGGTCGGCCCGGACCTCTACAACCAGCTGTTCACGATGCACGGCACGACCATGATGTTCCTGTTCGCCGTGCCGGTGATGCAGGCCGTCTCGGTCTACCTGGTGCCGCTGATGATCGGCACGCGCAGCGTCGCCTTTCCGCGCATGAACGCGTTCGCCTACTGGATCTTCCTGTTCGGCGGCGTGATGCTCTTCGGCGCCTTCCTGCTGAACGTCGGCCCCGACGCGGGCTGGTTCGCCTACCCGCCGCTGGCCGGCCCCGACTACTCGCCCGGCAAGCGCATGGACTTCTGGGCCCAGCTGATCACCTTCACCGAGCTGTCGGGCCTGCTCGAGGCGGTGATCCTCATCACCACGGTGTTCAAGCTGCGCGCGCCCGGCATGACGCTGAACCGAATTCCGCTCTTCGTCTGGGGCATGCTGGTGACCGCCTTCATGGTCATCTTCGCCATGCCGTCGGTGATGCTGGCGAGCAGCGCGCTCATCATGGACCGCCTCGTCGGCACGCATTTCTTCAACCCGGCCGAGGGCGGCGACCCGGTCCTCTGGCAGCACCTGTTCTGGTTCTTCGGCCACCCCGAGGTCTACTTCATCTTCATCCCGGGGCTCGGCTTCCTGTCGGCGATCATCGCGACCTTCGCGCGGCGCCCCATCTACGGCTACACGGCGATGGTGCTGTCGCTCATCGCCACCGGCTTCCTCGCCTTCGGCCTGTGGGTCCACCACATGTTCGCGGCCAACCTGCCGGAGCTCGGCAAGAGCTTCTTCACCGCGGCCAGCATGATGATCGCCATCCCCTCGGCGGTGCAGATCTTCTGCTGGATTGCCACCCTGTGGACCGGCAGGCTGAACTTCAAGACGCCGCTGCTGTTCGTGCTGGCCTTCTTCGTCATCCTGGTGATCGGCGGCATGACGGGGCTGATGCTCGCCTCGGTGCCCCTCGACCTGCAGGTGCACGACACCTACTTCGTGGTCGCGCACCTGCACTACGTGCTGATCGGCGGCGCCGTCTTTCCGCTGATCGGTGCGATCTACTACTGGTATCCCAAGTTCACCGGCCGGCTGATGAGCGAGGTCCTCGGCCGCTGGCACTTCTGGCTCTTCTTCATCGGCTTCAACGTCGCCTTCTTCCCGATGCACATCCTCGGCATCCAGGGCATGCCGCGGCGCGTGTACTCCTATGCGGCCGAGACGGGCTGGGGGCCGCTGAACGCGCTGGCGAGCTTCGGCACGCTGCTCATCGCCGCGAGCGTGATCGTCTTCGTCGTCAACGTGTTCGCCAGCGTGCGCCGCGGCGTCCCGGCGGGGGCCGACCCCTGGGGCGGCGGCACGCTCGAATGGTCGACGCCTTCGCCGCCGCCGGCCTGCAACTTCGAGGCGATCCCGGTCGTGAACGGGCGCGATCCGCTGTGGGAGCCGAACGGCCTGCCGACCGGCGTGAGCGGCCTCGCCACTGACAGCCGCGAGCTGCTGATGACGACCCTGCTCGATGCCCGGCCGGAGACCCGCGAGTCCTTCCCCGTTCCGACCCCGTGGCCCTTCGTCGCTGCGCTGGCGACGACGGTGCTCTTCGTCGGCTCGATCTTCACGCCCTGGGCCGTGGTCTGGGCGAGCATCCCGGTCGCGATCGCCCTGACCGCGTGGTTCTGGCCTCGCCAAGGCGAGACCGCTGCCCACCTGGCGCTGGAGCGACGGCCGTGAGCGCGCCGAGCGAGACGATCGATCCGGGGATCGCCGCCGCGCCGGCCACGGCGCACGATCGAGGCGATGCCGGGATGGGCGGCGCTCCTGTGGACGTGCGCGCGCTGCCGAGCTTCGCCTTCCGCCACGGCAGCCTGATGTGGTGGGGGACCTTCGGCCTGATCGCGATCGAGAGCACCGTCTTCGCGCTGGCCATCGTCGCCTACTTCTACCTGCGCAACAACGCCACCGAATGGCCGCTGAGCACGCCGCCGCCGGACGTGCTCTGGGGCACGGTCAACACCGCCATCCTCCTCGTCAGCATGTGGCCGAACCACCTGGCCAAGCGCGCCGCCGAGCGGCTCGACCGGCACGGCGTGCAGCTCTGGCTGAGCGTCTGCCTCGTATTCGCGCTGCTGTTCCTCGGCGTCCGCTGGCTCGAGTTCGAGACGCTCAACTGCAAGTGGAACAGCGACGCGTACGGCTCCATCGTATGGACCCTGATGGGACTGCACACCTTCCACCTGATCACCGACACCTGGGACACGGCGGTGCTCGACGTCCTCTTCTTCACGGGCCCGCTGGAAGGGCGGCGCTACGTCGACGTGAGCGAGAACGCGGAGTACTGGTACTTCGTCGTCCTCAGCTGGCTGCCGATCTACGCCGTCGTGTACTGGGGCGCGCGGGGCTGAGATGGCGGCGCCCGACCTGGGATCCGCGCCCGGCTGGCCCGCCCTCCTGCTGGCGCCGCTGCTCGCGACCGGCCACGTGTCGCTGGCCTATGCGCTGGTGTCGCCTTCCTGCGCCCGGCAGGACAGCCTCGTTCTCCATGCGCTGTCGGCGCTGTCCCTGCTCCTCACCGCGGCGATGACGGCGCAGGCCTGGCGGCACTGGTCCGCGATCACGGCGTCGACCGAACACCGGCCCGGCGTCACCTGGAGCGACGGCAGCGATGCCGGTGCCCAGTCCGGCTTCATCGCGCTCGTCGCCACGCTCGCGGGGGCCTTGTCGGCGCTCGTCGTCGTCGCCGCGTGGATCCCGATGTGGGTCCTGCCGCCGTGCTCGTGATGCGCATGCTGGTGCCCGCGGTCGTGCTCGCGAGCGCGACGAGGGCGGCGGCGCATGTGCCCGATGCCGGCGTCGTTCCGGCGGCCTCATGGCTGTCCTGGACGGCCGAGCCCTGGGTGCTGGCTCTCCTGGCCGCCAGCGGCACGCTCTACGCCGTGGGCCTGGTGCGCCTCTGGCGCCAGGCGGGCATCGGCCGGGGCGTGCCCACCCGTCGCGCCGCCGCGTTCGCCGGCGGCTGGCTGGCGCTGGCCGTGGCCCTGGTCGGCCCGCTCGACGCTCTCGGCGCGCGGCTGTTCACCGCGCACATGATCCAGCACGAGGTGCTCATGCTGGTCGCTGCACCCCTGCTCGTCCTCGGCCGGCCGCTCGCGGCATGGACCTGGGCGTTGCCGTTCGAGTGGCGCCGCAGCGTCGGAGGCTTCTTCCGCACGCCTGGATGGCGCGGCCCTTGGCTCTGGATCACCGGTCCGCTGGCCGCCTGGCTCCTGCACGCGCTGGCGCTCTGGCTCTGGCACATCCCGTCGTGGTTCGACTTCGCCCTCGGGCACGAGGGCATGCATGCCTTCCAGCACGCCGCCTTCCTGCTGACGGCGCTGCTCTTCTGGTGGAGCGTGCTGGGCGCGACGTCGTCCGGCGACCAAGGCATCGCCCTGCTGTCGCTGTTCACGACCATGGTCCACACCGGTGCGCTCGGTGCCCTGCTGACGCTGTCGCCGGTCGCGTGGTACCAAAGCTATCTCGCGACGGCGCCGGCGCTCGGCCTCGACCCGCTCGAGGACCAGCAGATCGGCGGCCTCGTGATGTGGGTGCCGGCCGGGCTGGTTTATCTCGGCTGTGCGCTGGCGCTCGCGGCGCGATGGCTCGGAGGGCATCGTCGCCCGGGCGGCTTTCCGGCAACCGGAGCGATGCGATGAGCGCGCGGCAGTCCGCCGAGGCGATGGTCGTGCCGCGTTACGACCGCGTCGCCACCTGGCTGCACTGGCTGATCGGCGTCGCTCTCCTCGGCCAGATCGCCTTCGGCTTCCTGCTCGACACCATCGCCCCGCGCGGCACGCCAGCGCGCGCGCCGACGATCAACCTGCACAAGTCGTTCGGCATCGTCCTCGGGCTGCTCGTCCTCGCCCGCCTCGCCTGGCGCGTGAGGCAGGGCGTGCCGCCGTGGCCGGCCTCCTTCTCGCCCCTGCAGCGGCGCGCCGCCGAGCTCGGTCACCGCGCCCTCTACGCCTGCATGCTGCTGATGCCGGTCAGCGGCTACATCGCGTCCAACTTCAGCAAGTACGGCGTCCGCTTCTTCGGCACACCGCTGCCGCCCTGGGGTCCGGAGTCGGCGGCCGTGTATGCCTTCTTCAACGGCCTCCATGTCGGCACCGCCTACGTCTTCACCGCGCTCGTGGCGGGTCACGTCGCGGTGGCCTTCCGGCATGCGATGGTCGACCCGCCCGTCGGCCGCGGTCGGATGAGTCGGCTGGCCTGATCGCGCTCGCACTCCCCATGTTCATCCCGCTTCGCCGCTTCCTCGCCGTCCTCGCATTGACCTGGTCGCCGCTGGCCCTCGGCGCACCCCTCGCGTACGTGCCGAACGAAGGCTCGGGCACGCTCAGCATCATCGACACGGCCGTCGACCAGGTCGTCGGCGAGATCGCCGTCGGCGCCAAGCCGCGCGGCACGGTGGTGTCCGGCGACGGACGCACGGCGTACGTCAGCGACCAGGGCCGCAACGAGCTCGTCGTCGTCGACCTGGTGGCCCGCAAGCGCATCGGCGCGGTGCCGCTCGGCGAATCGCCCGAAGGGCTCGGCATGTCGCCCGACGGCCGCTGGGTGGCGGCGGCGTGCGAGGAGGCGAACGAAGTCGCCTTCGTCGACACGCGCACCCGGACCGAGGTGTTCAGCGTCAAGGTGTCCGGCAAGAACCCCGAGCACGCCGTCTTCTCGCCCGACGGCCGCCATGTCTTCGTCAGTGCCGAGGACGGCGCCGCCATCGACGTGATCGATGTCGAGCGGCGCGCGCAGGTCGCGCAGATCGCGGTCGGCACGCGCCCGCGGGGCATCGTCTTCTCCGCCGACGGCCGCCTGGCGTTCGTGGCCGCGGAGCTGTCGAACGAGGTCTACGTCATCGACGCCGTGCGCTTCAAGGTCGTCCGTGCGATCCCGGCCGGGGTGCGCAGCAACGGCCTCGCCCTGCACCCGGACGGGCAGCGCCTCTACGTCTCGAACGGGGGCGAGGCGACCGTCTCCGTCATCGACCTTGCCAGCCACCGTGTCGTGGCGACGATCCCGGTCGGCCAGCGGCCGTGGAACATGGCGCTGACCCCCGACGGCGCGAAGCTCTACGTGGCCTGCGGTCGTTCGGGGGTGGTCACGGTGATCGACACGGTCACGAACCGGCGTCTGGGCGACGTCGCTGTGGGCAAGCTGCCCTGGGGCGTGGTGGTGCGGTAGGGACGACGCCGAGCGTGCCTGCCGGTGCACGCCGTGCTCGCAACAACCGTGCTCGCAGGTCAAGACCCGGTCGGTCTTGTTACGAGTGGTGTCGAGCAGGGGAACGGCTCGTCGACTGCTCGTTGCGACGCGACCGGGTCGACACGGGTCACGGCAGGGGAGCTGCGCGGTCGCAACGTCTTTACCGATGGTTGCAATCGACCGCCAGTGGCTCTGGACGCGGGGGCTCATCCCAGCAGAATCCGCCGCTTTCCAACCCCGACTGTGACAAATGCACGTTTTTCAGCCCAGGCGCTCGCCGGCCCATTCGCTGTGGTCTCGCTTCTTCGGCGCTGCCGGATCCCTCGCCCTCCTGCCGATTCCGGCCCTGCTCGCGTCGATGAACCCGGCGCAGGCGGCGAGCGGTGGCTTCGAGACGCCGAACTGTCGAAACGGCGGCTACTCGAGGGAAGGCTGTTCCCCGCCGAGAGGCGGCGGCGCACCTGCACCTGCACCTGCACCTGCACCTGCACCTGCACCTGCACCTGCACCTGCACCTGCACCTGCACCCGCGCCTGCACCCGCGCCTGCCCCCGCGCCTGCCCCCGCCCCCGCGCCTGCACCGACGCCCGCGCCCGCGCCCACACCTGGCGGCAGCGCCGGCACAGTGGCCGTCAACGTCACTAACCTGCCTGTGCCACGTCCGGGCGTGTCGACCCCCTTGCTCAGCGCTCCCGGTGCCATCCCCCCACTTCCGTCGCCCGGCGACTGGGAACGGGAAGGCGCCCTCCGCCTGCTGTGCAACTGGTCGAAGATGGGCTTCGACGACCCCATCGTCTATCCCGGCCAGCCGGGCAGATCGCACCACCACACCTTCTTCGGCAACACCGCGATCAACGCCTTCACGACGCCTGGCAACATTCGTCTGACAGGCAATGCGACGTGCCGCGGCGGCACGATCAACCTGTCCGGCTACTGGGTGCCGTCGATGATCGATACGGCCAGCGGCAGCCCGATCGCGCCTGCGTGGCTGCTGGTCTACTACAAGAGCGGTACGTGGCAGTACATGCCCGACGGCAGCGTGCTCCAGCCGATTCCTTACGGGCTTCGCATGATTGCCGGCGACTCGGCGCTGCACCGGCCTGGCAACATCGGCGGCTTCCACTGCTTCAACAATCCGAGCGGCCTCATCCGCACCGTCGCTGGCTATGACGGGCAGTCGATCCCCGTCTTCTGTCAGCAAGGCGACGAAGTCAGGTACACGATCCCCTTCCCGCAGTGCTGGGACGGCGTGAACCTGGATTCACCCGACCACAAGTCGCACATGGCGTATCCCGAGATGCATTACGCGGGCGATCCGCAGCGTCAGTGGCGCTGCCCCGTCGGTTTCCCCGTGGTGTTGCCGGCGATCACCTATACCGTCATCTACTCGGTGCCGGCAGGTGCCGACCTCAGCCGGTGGCGCCTGGCCTCGGACTCGGCCGACCCCGCCGTGCCCGGCGGCTACACGCGGCACGCGGACTGGATCAACGGCTGGGACCCTGCCATCAGCGATCTTTGGTCGATCACGTGCATTCGCGAGCGCCGCGATTGCGGCTCCGCCAACCTCGGCGACGGCCGGACGACGCTCGAGTTCGACGGGAACTGACCGCGGCGCGTCGGCTCAGCGACGGGCAGTGCTCGTCGCGGCCGCCGTTTCGCACTGCTTCACGATACCGTAGACGGGGTCGCCGCCGAAAAGCTCGTTGCTGCACGCGGCGGCTCCGCTCACGCTCCGGGTGACCCAGCTCGAGCCACTGCCGTAGCGCACCGTCTGCGTTCCGTTGACGAAGAAGGTCTCGCCCTCCCAGGCGACCTGCGCCCAGCCGCTCACCGGCGGCTGGGCCGTGCCCCCCGCTCCTTCGCAGCGCTTGGGCGTGCCATAGATCGGATCGGCGCCGAAGAAGGCGTTGGTGCAGTTGCCGCTGTTCTCGACCTGCCGCGTGACCCAATGCGGCTCGCTGCCGTAGCGGACCGTCTGTGTTCCATTGACGGCGAAGCCCTGTCCCTCGTCGGCCAGCTTCGTCCAACCCGCGCCCGGTGGGGGTGGCGCAGGCGCGGGCGGCGGAGGCGCTCCAAGAAGGCCGGCGAGAGCCGCGCCTGCGTCGAGAATGCCGGCCCCGCAGACACCCACCGTGCAGTCGGCCCCCGTGCCGCCGGGGAACGGCCGCGCGGATTGCTGTAGGCGCTGCGCGACCTGCGCCGGCGTCAGAGTCGGGTCGACGGAAAGCAGGAGGGACACGACGCCGGTCACGTGCGGCGCCGCCATGCTGGTGCCCTGGAACCAGGCGTAGCCGTCGGCAGCGGGGGTCGTGGAGCCAGTGTTGACGGTCGAGAGGACGCCATCGCCGCCACCGCCCCCCGGCGCCGAGAGGGTCACCCTCGAACCGTGGTTGGAGTAGGCAGCGCGGCCGCCGCTGCGCGTCGTCGCTGCCACCGCGACGACGCCGCTGCAGTTGGCCGGCTGGGCATTGCCGACGTCGCTCCCGGCGTTGCCCGCGGCGACCACGACCACCATGCCGCGGGCCGTCACGTCGTTGATCGCGCTCTGGAACGCGCCCGAGCAGGCACCGTCCCCGCCGAGGCTAAGGTTGGCGACGCGAGCCGGCGTGGGATTCGCTGGCGCGCCGGCGACGGCCATGCCTGCCGCCCAGCGCAAGCCATCGATGATGTCGGACGTGAACCCGCCGCATCGCCCCAGCACGCGTACCGGCAGGATCTTGGAAACCCAGTTGCTACCCGCCACGCCGACGCCGTTGTTGCTGGACGCGCCGACGATGCCGGCCACGTGGGTTCCGTGCCACGAGCTCGATGCACCCTCGCAGCCGTAATCGCCCGGATCCGTGCCGCCCACGACATTGCGGATGAAGTCGTAGCCGGTGGCGAGCCGCCCGGACAGATCGGCATGCGGCGCGACGCCGGTGTCGATGACGGCAACGGTGGCGCCGCTCGCGCCGACGGTCACGTCCCACGCCGTCGGCAGGTTGATGCCTCCCTGGGGCTCGTGGTAGTGCCATTGCAGGCCGTACATGGTGTCGTTCGGAACGGCCATGGGTTGCATCCACGCGTCGGGCTCGATCGCCGCGATGCGGGCGTCTCTTCTGAGCAGGCCGGCCACGCGCTGCGCCTCGTCCCGCATGACGCGGCGGCCGAGCCGCACCACGTGAGCGCCGCCCGACATGCCGCGGAGGTGCTCGAGCCGCTCGCCGAAGGTGCCGCCGATGCCGTTGAGCGCCTGGCGCGGGTCGGTCGATCGATCACGGAACCTGACGATGAAGCGGTCGCCGTCCACGGCGGCAGCGCGACTCGCGGACGGCGACCCGCCCGAGACGTTCTTGCCCGCGCTCGCAGGGAAGGACGCAACGCCTACGAGCGTGGCGCAAAGCAGGGTTTGCAGTGGATTCATGTGCTGTTCTCGAGCGGCGAGATGGCTGCTATTCGACGGCGCCTGCCGTGCATCGGGACGTGTTCCGCGATTGGCCGCGCTGGTCTGTCGCCGGGCAACCCTGGCCGGCGCCACGCAATGGGCTCGACGGAGCGGGAGCGAGCGTCGGCGTGGGACCGCCGTTGTCGCCCAGCGCTCCCAGCATGGGGTCGCTGAAGGTGATCCCGTTGACGCAGGGAACATCCGGAGCGCCGCCCACCGGGCGATTGCGGGGCCACTGGAAGTCGCCGCTGCCGGTGCCCGGCACAAACGTGCACTGCATCGGCGAGCCACCATCGTTGGTCAGGTTGTTGGAGAAGACTGTATTGCGCACCGGAAAGTTGAGCGTGCCGAAGATGGCGGCACTGAAGAATCCGGCGCCGCCGCTCGATAGGTTGTCGGCGAACGTGACATTGAGCATCGAGCTTGCCGGGTCGGGGTAGTTCAGCATGATCGCGCCGGCGACGCCGCGGGTGGCCTGGTTGCCGGCGAACGTCGTGTTGACGATCAGCGGCCGCCCGCCCTCGATCTGCGCCGCCCCGATGCCTTCGGCCACGTTGCCGACGAACGAGGACGCGTTGATCTCCAGCGGCGACGAGTTCTGGATGTAGGCGGCTCCTGCCTGCTTGGCACGATTGTTCTGGAACAGCGTCCGATCGAGGACAGTGCGACGCGGCGGACCGTTCGCCGTCCGGAAGAACGCACCGCCGAGTTCGTTGGCCTTGTTGTCGATGAAGCGCGCCCCGCACATCACGACGTCGAGGTTATCGAGGCCGTCCACCATGACGGCGCCGCCGAGCCCTCCGGCACCGCCTTGGCCCGGGTGCCCGACGCCGGGGCAGCTTGCCACCTCGCCGCCGGCGTAGTTCTGGCCGACGCCCGTGGCACTGCTGTCGCGGAACAGGCTGTTGTAGATCCTGCCATCGGTCTGCAGAAGCCCGATCGCTCCGGCGTTCGAGCCGGTGTTACCGATGAAGCGGGAGCCCACGACCGTGACGTCCAGGGCACCGGCGGCATAGATCGCACCGCCCCCGACGTCCGGCCCCGGCGTAGCCGCGGCGTTGTTCTGGAACTCGACATCGATGACGTGCAGGCGCGCATCGCGGACCTCGATCGCTCCGCCGGAGCCGCCCGCGTAGCCCGACGCGCACGCCGGGTTTGAGGGATTCGGCGCCACGTACCCGGTGCCCGGCGCTCGGCCGTTGACGAATCGCATCCTCTGCACGGTGAGGCCCAGGCGGTTCGTGCGGTAGTTGATCCGCATCAGGCTGAGGATGCGGGCGCCGTTGCGGCCATCGAGGGTGATCAGACCCTTGCCGTCGATGACGGTGTCGCGGTCGGTGGGAACGGCGATGGTCGACGAGATCGGAATGGTCACCGGCGCGGAGCCGCAATTGAAGGTCACCACGCTCCTGCTGGCGATCGCCGCACGCAGTGCCGACTCGGTGCAGCTCCCGGGTGTGCCATCGCCCACGCTCGGCGCCGCGCCCGAAGTGTCGACGAGCGAGATGGGCGGCGTGCAAACCGCCGCCTCGAGCGGAGGCGTGGGTAGAGAAGGGGCTGGCGCAGGGGCCGGCGCAGGAGCCGGCGCAGGAGCCGGGGCCGGGGCGGGTGCCGCCGCGAGCGAGGTCTCGCATCGCTTGCGGACGCCCACGAGCGGATCCTTGCCGAAGTAGCCATTGGTGCACTCGCCCCGTCCGCTGACATCCACCGCGATCCAGCTGCTTGCCGCGCCGAAGCGGACCGTCTGCGTGCCGCTGACGGAGAAGCCCTCGCCCTCGCTGGCGATCTGCGTCCAACCGGCCGTCGACGATGCCTCGGCTTCGCAGCGCTTCACCGTCCCGTAAGCAGGATCACTTCCGAAATAACCATTGCTGCAGTCGCCGCTGCCGCTCACGGTCTTCGCGACCCATCGCGAGTCGCTGCCATAGCGGACCGTCTGCGTCCCGGAAACGACGAAGCCGCGGCCTTCGGTCGCGACTTGGACCCACGTCGCGGCCGGAGGCGCCGAGCCGGACCCGACCTCGCACTGCTTGACGGTGCCGTAGAGCGGGTCGATGCCGAAGTACTGGTTCGTGCACTGGGCGCCACCGCTGACGGATTTGGTCGTCCAGTGGGCGCCGCTGCCGTAACGCACGGTCTGCACGCCGGTGATCGCGAAGGGCTGGCCCTCACGGGCGACCAAAGCCCAGGTGGCGGGGTCTGCATCGAGGGTCGTGCGCTTCGGATCGGACGGTGACAAGGGTGAGTCGTTGCTCGAGGCCGGGTCGGTTTCGGAGCCACCGCCGCATGCGGCGGCGGTGCAAAGGACGGCGACGGCAACCGGGAGGCGGAGCACGTGAGAGGCAAAGTGACTGTTCATAGAAGGTTCCAGATACGGTTCCGAATTTTCGTAAGCCTTCCCTCGCAATTCGTTACACGGCTGTGTGCAGGTGTTACGGCACGTTCGGTTACGTTTCCGTGCGTCCGGCGCTCGTGCCCGTGAAGAGTCGCATTTCGACGCCCGGCAATCCGGTAATCGTTCACCGAAACGGCCTGCTCTACTCTGCGCGAACGGAGGATCATCTTTCCTGCCGCTGGGCCGCAGAGCCCACCGCACGACGGACCTGCGCCCTCCTATCGCTCTTGCCTCCGTTCACGGGGCCATGGGATCTATGCAGCCCACTCCGCCTATGGCGCGGCGTCGCACAGTCTTCTGTGTCCTCAGCGCCCGATCGCTGCCGTACGCGGAGAGCGCGCTCGACAGCCTGACCCAACGCTGCGTCGAGGACATCGACCTGACCTTGATCACCGACGGCGCCGACGACAAACGGGCGCTGATTGATGCGCTGGAAAGGATCGATGTTCCGTCGAGACATGCATGGCGCGTGCATTCCCAGGCCGACGCCGATGAGCGTGCCCTTGCGCTGCTGGTCAAATACCCGCACGTCGCGGCCTTCCGCGCCGGCCACCCGTGCTGGAGGAAGCTCACCGATCCGCCGCTGTTCGCCCCCGCGGGCGCGGAGATGGTGATCCTCGATCCGGACCTCTACTTTCCGAACCGCTTCTGCTTCGAAGCGACGCCCGAGAAGGGCCTGTTGCTCATGCACCAGCCGCCGAGCTGCCTTCTGCCCGATCACGTGGTGGCCGCCGCCTACGACGCCGGCGTCGCGCTTGCCCACCACGTCGATATCGGCGTCGCGCAGGTGCGGAACACGATCGATCTGGACTGGCTGAACTGGCTCATCGGCCAGCTTGGCGGCGCCGGAATGCCGCGCGTGATGCACGTCGAAGCCATAGTCTGGGCCGCGCTGGCCATGCGCATGGGCGGCGGATACCTGGACCCAATGCATTGGCACTGCTGGCGGTACTCGCAGTGGAATCGACTGCGCCTGCTCGGCGGCGTGTCAGGCCGCACGGTCCTGCGCTCGGAGCGCTTCGGGGCCATGAAGTGCTTCCATGGCGGAGGAATCGCCAAGTGGTGGTTGCCCGAAGCCGTTGCTGCCGGCGACATGCCGGCACCGGTCCTGCTGACGACCTGCAGAACACCCGAGCCGTTCGTGGAACTCACGCGCCAGGAGTACGAAGCGACGCAGCGCCTGAAGTCGTGGGCGCGCCGTGTGGGTTACTACCGGCTCGTCGGCTCACTGAGCCGGTCCCAGGTCCGCCTGCGACCTCGACCTCTCGCGGGACGACCATCCTCCGGTAGGCAGGACGTCTAGCGACACGCTTGCTTGGGGATCCTGACCCCGCCGATCCTTCTCTGGCGAGCCTCACCGGTAACGACGGTTCCGGCGCGCAATCCAAGCCACAGCACCGGCCATTCTCGCGTCCCACGCGATCCGTCCACCCTCCGGCTCCCGGCTCTTCATGAGTTGGGGTAGCGTCAAAGCAAAATGGTGCATCGCGGCCGGGATCTTCCCCACTGCCGCGATCGGCCGCGTCAGCTTGCTGCCCATCTGAAGCATCGCCGTGAACCCGGTGTACCCCACCCCAGGCCACACGTTCGTTACGTGGAATCGCTTCGTCTGAGCGAACGGTAAGCGCCGAGCGGGCTCATGTGGAAGTAGCTGTGTCATCGTGCCAAGGCTCGAGGAAGCTCCCGTTGCCCATGTAGACACCGCCCCGCTTCAAGACCCTCCATACCTCACTCATCATCAGCTGTGGGTCGGCGATGTGCTCCGTGACGGCCGCTGAATAGACAGCATCGAAGGTCTGGTCCTCGAACGGCAGGAAATGCGCGTCAGCCGGGGTAGTCGGGGCCACCCTCCCGCAAACTCTCGGAGACTCTCGACTTGGAGTGGTAGGGGACCCTTCCCCTTGGCACGCTCCGGGTACTTGAGAGCGGCATAGAAGTCAGGTCCGACCACCGAATCGGCCGAGCAGAAGTCGTAGCGCACCTGTGCCACTGAACGGGGGCTGATCAGGCGCGGCGTCCCATGCACGGTTTCGTAGACCTCGCCGCACGCTCCGCATGCAGTCAGGCACGTCAAGGTCCGCGCGCAAACCGGGCATTGCAGCATCATCGGTCCGGCACACCTTCGCTGCTGCGCTCCGAGCAAATCTGTTCCTCGCTGGGCCGCGAAGCGTCTGGGGCATCCACGGCTGGCACATGTCCCTCGAGAGCAGTCCTCAGCATGCGTTTCCCTGCGGTACGAGCGTGCGCTTGCCGAGGAAAGTGTGGCACGCCAGGACCAGGCGATCGTTCCGATCGGACGAGCGGTCCCTTGCCGTGAAGCGCTTCACGAGCGCCCGCAAGACGCGGCGACGAGCAAGTGCCCCGGCGCGCGACGCAGGGCCGACTGCAAGAGGCGGGCAATACCCCTAGTCTTCGACGTTCTTTCGCAGGTGGCCTCAGCCACTTCAAGGCTTGATGCGCAACAGTTTTTGCTCTACACCTCGGGTGCCGGGCTCGCTCGAACCTTCGTCTTCCCGCGCATCGTCGCAGCAATCAAACTTCGTCTGCATCATGTCTGCTCCAGGTCTTCCTCAACCCTTGCAGCCTGCCCCTCGCCCAAGGGCCGTATTCCCAGATCCGCCGTGGCGCTCGTCGACGCTCGATCACGGGTGGCGCCAATGGATCGCCGAGAACATGCTTCGAAACTGCTCCCTCGAGTCGATGCTGCACACGATGGAGGCGGCAGGAATTCCTCGCGGTGTCGCGTCGACGGCCGTCCACGACATGCAGGGAGATCCCGTGTTCGCAGCGGCGCTGAGGATTCGTGAACTGCGCGACAAGCAAGTCTCGGTGATGCAGAACCTGCAGCGAGTCTGGGAGCAAGCACCGCATTACGGCCACGTCGAGAAGCGCAGCCGGGTTCCCAGGGACGAGTTCCTGACCCGCTACGTCTACGGATGTCGCCCCGTCGTGCTGACGGAGGTGACCGCGGACTGGCCGGCCATGCAGCGCTGGAGCCCCGCCGACCTGAAGGAGCGCTTCGGTCACCTTGAGGTGGAGATCCAGGCGGAGAGATCGGGCAACCGACTGTACGAAGTCGACAAGACGAGGCACAGGAGGCGGGTGAATCTCGGCGAGTTCGTCGCACGCGTGACGTCGCGCGGTGTTTCCAACGACGAGTACCTCACCGCCAACAACGAACTGCTGAGACGACGGGAGTTCTCGACTCTGCTCGATGACATCGGGTCGCTGCCGGAGATCTGCGATCGCTCCCGGCTGCAAGACCGTTCGTCGTTCTGGTTCGGACCCGCAGGTACCGTCACGCCGCTCCACCACGACACCCTGATGCTCTTCCATACTCAGGTGGTGGGCCGCAAGCGCTGGAGGTTTGTGTCTCCACTGGAAAACCATCGCGTGTACAACCACTATGACGTCTACAGCCCGCTGGATCTGGATGCCGTAGACCTGCACCGATATCCGGAGTTCGCGAACGTGAAGGTGCTGGACGTCGTGGTCGAGCCTGGCGAGACGCTGTTCCTGCCGCTTGCCTGGTGGCACCAGGTGACCTCTCTGGATGTGAGCCTGTCCTTTTCGTACTCGAACCTGGCCATCCCCAACGATTACACGTTCGCGGCGCCGCGGATCACCAACTGGTAAAACGACGCGACGGGCTGCTGCGTCCAAGGTTTGCCCACTGGGAGCGCCCAAGCAGCTGCGTTCGGCCGGGTTGTGTGTGGAGGCCGAGCTGCTCCGGCCTTTCGTCTACCTAGACTGCTCGTCCAGATCCGAGACCCCCTTGTTCGGACGATGCCAGCATCAACAACGCGGCTGTTGGCATCGCGGGCACGGACCGCTCACTTCGCCTTTGCCTTGGCGATCCCAATCGTCGACCATGCGAGCAGCGGCGCCTCGACCGAATCTGTGATGCCCCTGTCTCGGCAGAAAATTGTGGGCCGCCTCCCGCGTCAGCCGCTCCCCGGCGTGGCCTACGGCGGTCTCGTCAACATACACAGCGAGAGCGACTGCGTACCCAGGGCCGTCGCAACCGCCCACACGCTCGTAAGCGTAAGTGGCTCTTTTCACTTCGTCTTTCCTCGTCCTCGTGTCTACTGCGCTTGTCGGCGACTGATCTTGTTGTAATAGACGTCCCAGTTCTTGATCGAATCGTTGAGCAGCGGCGCTGGAAGGCCTTTGTCCGTATAAGCGCGCGAGATCAGGTCTTTGCCAGACTCTCCGCCCTGCACGCGAAGCATGCGAAAGCCTTGATAGGCGACGACCGCCCCGGGGTCAGCGGCGCGCGTGGTAATCCCACAGTCAAGGAGGCCCGGATTCGCTCTCAGCGTCTCCTCGACTGCAAGGTCGATTCCGTAGTGAAAGGCGTCGTGCAGTAGCACGTAGCCGCCTTGGGCCATGTATGGCCGAAGACCTCCCAAGTCAGCCTTGGCCGCGTCGTACACGTGCAGGCCATCGATGAGGGCAAGGTCAATCTTCCCTGGAAGCAGAGCAGCTGCGGCGGGAAGAGCTTGGGGCGAGTACCCCTCGAAAAGATGAAAGCGCCCGTGAAGGTCGCGGCCCGATGCCCGGAAGGCGCTGGGCTCGGGGTCGATACCAACGATCTGGCCCGGTCCGCCGTTGTCCTCCATTGCATTGGCAAAGATGAGAGCCGAGCCACCCCAGCGGGAACCCACCTCGAGTACCGAGCGGGGTCGCAGACCTCGGGTCAGCGCGTAAAGGAATAGCTTGTCTTCGACGCACATGTCGGACGGCTGCCGATAGATCACGCCCATTCGTTCGGGACGACGCAGGTCGTGTACGTTCGGTCTGCCGAAGCGATTGGCCAAGGTGAACCCAAGCTCTTCGCGAGTGCGCCCCGCCGCATGGCGAATCTTCTGCCGAAGAGAGGACGACACCAGTCGCTTAATCGCCGCCTTAAGCATCGCCTTCCAGGTGGGACGAGCCGATGCCCGACGCTCGCGAAAGTGTGGCACGCAGGCCCAGCTTGGCGTCCCAAAACTGATGAGCGGTCAGTGCCGTTAACTACTTCACGAAGCGCGCTCTGGCGTCCGAGGCTGACGAGAGAAGTCAATTTCCTGGTGAGCGGGTGATCGTTCAGCCCCTACCGCACGCACCCATCGTCATCAATTAGGTCGCGTGTCTCGGGGCCGCGTGGTCCACTTCGCGCCCCGTTCGACGCGCGAGTGCCGGGCGACACCATGGGTGCGTTCGGCTGCCCTCAGAGTAGACCTGACAAGAGGGATGCGCGTAAGCGAGATGCTTCAGATGCAGCCCAAGGACTACCAGACGCGGTACCCGTCGAATCGCCGCTGGCCTGAGACCAATGGCTTCATGCTCGCCGGCCTCGCTGCGGTTGGCGCCTTCGCTCGGAGGCGGGAGCGTCGTTGATCCAGACGCTGCAACTTGTAGGCCGTTCACCGGCGAGGTCGCCGCGACAGCCCACCTGGAAGCCGACCTAGGCAACGATTGGACTCGGCCAAGGGTATGCACCACCGCACCTACCAAAGGCTGCTGGCGAGGCTGTGGGGCTGCGAGGACAGGCGAGACGCAGCGCGTGCGGGACCTCTCAACCGTCTGTTCCTACGGCACGCGATGCATCGAGACGATCCGCTGCTCCAGACATCAGTGCTCGGCGAACCGAACGCTCTTCCGTTGCTATTGGCCATCGTGGCGCCCCTACTAGGCTGGGAGCGACTAACGGCGGCTCTTTAGCTCCATTGGCCGGGCTGCTTCCGGGTGTCCTGCTCGCAGGGCGTCGAAAAGACGGCCTTCTCGTTCAGTGAAGAGGTCTCCTGGCGATCCAGTCCACGGCCCCTGCCATCCTCCCCTCCCAGGCGATGGTCCCTCCAGGGGGATCTTCCCGGCCCAAAGCGCGGCGCATGGTTAACCCGAAGGAATGCAGGCGGGCGAACACCCTCCCTAACGGTCTGATGCCGTTGCAGAGCTTGTTGCCCATCTCCAGCATCGCCGTGTAGCCGGAATACCCCATCCCGGGCCACACGTTCCGCACCTCGAACCCGCTCCTTCTCAGCGAGCGGTAGGCCCCCAGAGGGCTCATGTGGAAGTAGCTGTCGTCGTGCCACGGCTCCAGGAAGCTCCCGTTGCCCATGTAGACACCCCCGGGCTTCAGGACTCGCAATACCTCGCTCATCATCAACTGTGGGTCGGCGATGTGCTCCGTGACTGCGGCGGAGTAGACCGCATCAAAGGACCGATCCTCGAACGGCAGGAAGTGAGCGTCGGCAAGGTAGTCCGGGCCTCCTTCTCTCAGCTTCTCGGGAACGCGGGACTTGGAGATATCGGTACCGATGTACTCCATGCCCCGAGACTTGATCCACCGCCGCATCTGACCTCCTCCGCAGCCGATTTCCAGAACACGGCCGGTGATGCTCTCCAGCACGAGTTGGTGGGCTGCGTCGAGGTGATAAGGGACGTTGCCCTTGGCCCGCTCGGGGTACTTTAAGGCTGCATAGAAGTCTGTACCGACGACAGAGTCAGCGGAGCAAAAGCTGTAACGTATCTGCGCCACCGAACGCGGGCTCATCAGGCGCGGCGTTCCATCAACCGCTTCATACTTCTCGCCGCAGGACTCGCAGTCAGTAGTTCGCGTCAAGGCATGGAAGCAGACCGGACAGCGGAGATTCACCACGACTGTTTACCGCGCCTTCCCTGCTCGTGAGGCAGACCACTGCACCAGCGCGTCTGCTGGATTGGTTATGCGCCTTTCGAGGCAGGACCGATCGGCGTCTTCACGAGTAGGCCGCTCCAGGTTCGGAATTGCAGAAGTGACAATCTGACTCCTGGCAGCAGCATAGTCGGCACCGTCACAGCCGCCCGGCGTTCGTAGGAGTAAGTTTTCATGCTCCCAGTCTCCCGCAGCGTCGCTTGCCAGCATGGGCCGCTGGTACTGGTGCGGCATCGGTCCGTTAACTAAGTTGCGGTCCGCACCACGATTACCCGTGCTCGCGGGGAACTGCTCGGCGCCTTCTCTTCTCAGATTCCTCTGACAACGCGGGGGAGGCGCCCTCTGTCTCCTCTGCGGCGGGGTAGCGCCTCACCGATGGCCCGTGAATGACACATAGCGAGACTTCCCGTCAACGCTTCGCCGCTTCTGGCCGTTCTCATTCAGTGACTTCCCTGATTCACCGAATAGAAGCGCCTGGTGCCGGCCAGATGAGTCAGCCATCTCCGGCGTGCTTTGGGGTCGGATGTTCTCAGCACAGTCGGTGCGATCGCTATGCGGCTGTGGAAGGGTCTCACGCCAGTCCCACCACCATGGGAACGTGCGTCAAGGCAGGGGCTTATCCCCTCTTTGTCGGAAAGCTCCGCCGCGGTTAGGTGGCTGGGGCGGGCAGCGAGAGGAACGGCGCCTCTTCAGCATCGGCGACACGTGGGGCCGTTTTCCAGGGCGCCTGATGCTCCGCAATCGGAGCCTAGGGAACGGGGTGACGGTCCCCTCCATCGTGAAGTTGAACGTCTGCACGGCTTGGCCGGGCACAATGCAGCCAGCAGAAGCGCACTCACGATCAAAGGCTGAAGTAGGCTCATTCGTTTCCCATCGTCCCGTTGCAGGCTATTGAACCCCCACGGCAGCAAGGGCTGCGGACCGCGAGAGGTGCAGTGGAATCTTGCGTCGCGGAGCTTACTGCCGAGATGTGGCTAGAGCTTGCCTTTCGTTCTGGACGTTGCTTGGACCCCTGGGCTGGGGAGGTACACGCGCGGGGCCAGATACCAGCCTGCTCTGGTTTTCCCTTCCGGCCCACGTGTAAGGTCCCTAGACGTGTTCGACCCGCTTTAAAGGCCCGTTTTAGGCTGTTTTTAGGACAGCCGCGCCGTGGTGGCGGAGCGTGGGGGGCCAAAGTAGCTGACGTGTAAGGAGATCGATGGTGGGTGGTACAGGGATTGAACCTGTGACCCCTGCCGTGTGAAGGCAGTGCTCTACCGCTGAGCTAACCACCCGCAGTCGCATGTCGCGACCGAAGGCCTGAATTGTGGCACAGCCCACCGGGCCTCAGCGTCTCTCCCCGGGCTCGACGATGTAGTTGAAGGCCTGGAACGGGTACTGCATCGTCTCGTGGAAGCGAGCGGCGGACAGGGGCTCTCCGCCGGCGAGATGATCCTTCGGAAGGTAGATCCGGTAGCCGACCTCGTCTACCAGGAAGGCATGGACCTGGGCGGAGTCGAGGCCGTAGTCGGTGAGGCCGCCCTGCGTGCAGCCGAGCAGCACGAGCGGCCGGTCCTGCATCAGCACTCGCCGGCCGCCGCGCAGCACGCCGAGCTCGCCGCCGTTGACATCCACCTTCAGGAAGCCGACCTGCGCATCCTGCGGCACGACGTCGTCGAGACGCCTGCATTCGATCTGCCTCGCCTCGGGGGTGACACCGGGTTCCTTGCTCTTCGCCAGGCCGCTGTACGCCGTCTGGTCCTCGTACACGAAGTACTCGGCGGTGCCGGTGGCCTCGCCCAGGGCCATCTGCATGACCGTCACCGTTGGGAACTTGCGGCGCAGCCATTCGGCCTTGTGCGCAACGGGCTCGAACGCCCGATGGGTGCCGTTCGGCGCCAGGGTCACGAACTTGTGCAGGTAGGTGCCGAGGTGGCAGCCGACGTCGACGCAGTTGGTGGCCGGCCGGATCGCCCGGCGCATGACTTCGTCGAGGCGCCGGTCCTCGACGTACAGCTCGCCGAGCTCGGGATGCCTCAGCCGCGAGGGCGCGCCCTTCAGCCAGCGCAGCCACTCGGCCGGCGCCTGCAAGGGCGTTCCGACCAGCCGCGACGCGATGGTTTCGTACAGGGTCATGGTGTCACTGGTGCCACGTCGTCCGCGACTGGGCGGCGGCCAGCGCGTTAAGGATGTGGATCGACGCACGGCCTTCGCCGAACGCCGCCGTCGGATGGGCCATCGTGCGATAGCTCTCCGCGTCGTCGAGGAGGCGCGAGGCAGCCTCGACGATGCGCCGCGCGTCCGTGCCGACCAGGAGCGCGACGCCGGCATCGACGGCTTCCGGGCGCTCGGTGTCGGCACGCAGCACGAGCACCGGCCGGCCAAGCGCGGCGCACTCCTCCTGGACGCCTCCGGAATCCGTCAGCACCAGGGCGGCCCCGTGCATCGCCGCGACGAAGTCGGTGTACCCGAGCGGCTCGGTGAGAAGCGCGCGCTCGTGTCCGCCGAGCTTGCCCGTCAGCACCTGGCGCACGTCGGGGCTCGGATGCATCGGCACCCACACCGACAGGTGCGGATGGGTCTCGAGCAGGGTCAGCAAGCCATCGCAGATGTGGTGCAGCGCCGCCCCCTGGTTCTCGCGCCGATGCGTGGTGACGAGGGCGTAGCGCGTCCCCGGCAACCTGGGCCCGATCTCAGGCGCGTCGCGCAGCCGCTTCAAGGTCTGGAACAGCGCGTCGATGACGGTGTTGCCCGTGACCACGACATCGCTGTCGGCGATGCCCTGCTGCAGCAGGTTGGCACGGGCCTGCTCGGTCGGGGCGAAGTGCAGGTCGGCCACGCAGGCGGTCAGGGAGCGGTTCGCTTCCTCGGGAAACGGGCTGTGCCGGTGCCCCGTGCGCAGCCCCGCCTCGACGTGGCCGACGCGCACGCGGTTGTAGAACCCGGCGAGCGCTCCCGCGAAGGTCGTGGTGGTGTCGCCCTGCACCAGGACCCAGTCCGGTCGCCGTTCGGCGAACACCTCCGACAGGCCGCGCACGCTCTCCGCCATGACGTGGGCCAGGTTCTGCTTCGGCTGCATGATCTTCAGGTCGACGTCGGCCTCGATCCCGAACTCGTCCATGAGCTGGTCGACGAGCTCGCGATGCTGCCCGGTCCGCACGACGCAGACGCTGAACTCGGGCGCGCGCGCCCGCGCCTCGAGGATCACCGGCGCCAGCTTGATCGCCTCGGGTCGCGTGCCGATGACCGCGACGATGCGGATGACGGGGCGGATCATGTTGCGCGGATCCAGCGCTTGAGGCGGAGCACGAGCGCGTCGACGATGAGCAGGCAGAAGCGCGTGTTGGTTCCGGCGTAGCGCGGCAGCAGCCGGCGCGGCTCCTGCACCAGGCGGACCAGCCACTCGAGGCCGGCGCGGCGCATCGGCACCGGCGCCCTGAACCGCGCGCCAGCGAGCACGTCGAAGCTGCCGCCGACGCCGATGGCGACGGCCACCCCGAGCCGGCTCCAGTGGCGCTGGATGAAGTCTTCCTGAAGCGGGCTGCCCATGCCGACGAGGAGGATCGACGAGCCGCTCGAGGCGATCGCCTCGGCCCGGTCCGGCGCCTCGCCCAGCGTGAAGTAGCCGTCGGCGCCGACGATGCGCAGCCCGGGGTAGCGCTGGCGCAGGCAGGTCAGCGCGCGCTGCAGCAACGGGTCGGTGCTGCCGAGCAGGTAGATGCCCGCGCCGGCCGCGACGGAACGGGCGCAGATGGCGTCGATCAGGTCGATGCCGGCCACGCGCTCGGGCAGGCGGCCATGGAACAGCGGTGCGCACCAGACGAGCGGCTGGCCGTCGGCCACCACGATCGCTGCGCGATCGACGAAGCTCTGCAGCCGGGGGTCGTCGCGCATCGCCATCAAGGTCGCCACGTTGACGGTGCAGAGCCAGCCGCGCTTGCGGGCGCGGACGAGCTCGAACACCGCGTCCGCGGTCTCGACGAGCGTCAGCGGGTCGAATTCGCCGTTGAGGATGCGGACGCGCGGTCTCACTCGGCGAGCTCCCGACGCAGCCACATCGCATCGACGAAGAACTTCGCCGCCCAGTTCGGATACGACATGGGTGCGTAGCGTCCCCACACCGGCTGCGATCCCTTGATCGCGCCGCGGACATCGGCGTCCGCAGCGTCGATGTCCTGCGCCGACATCACGAAGGCGAGGGCGCGGCGGATGCCCGAGGCATACGCCGGCCGGGACACGGCCTCGCCGAGACGCGACCACACGATCGCGAACTGGCAGTTGCCGGTCAGGCAGCAGCTGGTCGACGCCGGCCGGCCGTCGATGCCGATCCGCGACGGCAGGAAGCCGTCGTCGCGCAGATGGGCGAGGGTCGCGTCGGCGCAGCGGGTGGCGGCGTCGACGTAGCGCGCGTCCTTCAGCAGCAGCCCCGACTCGAGCAGGCCGCGGGCCGTGTAGGCGATCGTGTGCGTGAACGGCGGCTGCCCCGGCTTGAACGAGCAGTGGTCGAAGAAGCCCGTCTCGGCCTGGACGGCGAGGGCCCAGTCGAGGTTGGCGCGAGCCACGGCCTCGCGCTCGGGTTCGGGATCGATGGCGTTCATGCGCAGCATGGCCCAGGCGGTGCGCGTGTTGTACACGTGCGGCGTGCCCAGGTGCTCGTTCCGTGTCCAGCGCCGGTCCGGCCCGGCGACGTCGACCAGCCAGCGGGCGGCACGCCGGGCCGCGCCGAGCAGCGCCGGGTCGGCCGTGCGCTCGTAGCCGCACACGAGGCCGAACAGGACCTGGCCGGTGTCGAAGACGATGCCCTCCTGCCCGTAGCGCGGGTTGGCGAACGAGCCGTCCGGGTTCTGCACCTCGACGAGCCAGCGGACGATGCGCTTGGCGCGTTCGGCGTAGGACGGGTCGCGGGCCGTTCCGAGGCGGAAGAACGTCGAGGCAATGTAGCCGGACGTTTCCGGGTACGGCGCGCCCCAGCCCGTGCGCAAGGTGTACCCGTAGCTGATGCCTCCGTTGCCGGCGACGTCCTGGGCGCGGCACAGCCAGGCCTCGGCGGCGAGGAGATGCTCTTCGGGGGACCGCGGCGGCGGCCGCGTGGTCGTGCCGTCGCGCCAGGCCACGCGCGCGAACGAGACCAGCGGCTTCAACATCGAACGGGGCACCGACCTCTCATGGAGCAAGCGCTTCTTTCGTTCTTGTAGGACCGGCCGTTCGGCAACCCTCTGCATGCTGCGGCGCACCAGCAAGGAGGACGCAAGGCCCGCAGCCTAGCCGCTTGGCAATCCGCAGGCCCTAGGCGTGCGGGCGCTGCCAGACGGTCCGGCCACCGCTCGCCCGGTCGATCTCGGCGAGGAGAGCGGCGTGGGCGAGGAGCTCGTCCTCGTCGGCCTCGATGACCACCAGACTGAGCGAGCCGAAGTCGATCGGCCGGGCCGCGAGCTCGTCGGCGAAGGCGTCCGTGCCGTCGATCACGAGCGCGCCCTGGCCCCGGGTCATCCGGATGTAGACCTCGGCCAGCAGGCCGGCGTCGAGCAGCGCGCCGTGCAGCTCGCGGCCGGAATTGTTGACCTCGAAGCGCCTGCACAGCGCGTCGAGCGAGTTCGACTTGCCGGGAAAGCTGTCCCGGGCCATCGACAGGCTGTCGCAGACGCGCACGTCGTGGCTCGTGAAGCAGGCGCGGCCGAGCCGCCGCAGCTCGACATCGAGAAAGCCGATGTCGAAGGCCGCGTTGTGGATGATGACCTCGGCGCCGCGCACGAACTCGAGCAGCTCGTCGACCACCTCGCTGAACAGCGGCTTGTCGGCCAGGAACTCGTCGGCCAGCCCGTGCACCTTGAAGGCGTCGAGGCTGTTGCGGCGTTCCGGGTTGACGTAGAAATGGAGCGTCCTGCCCGTGAGGCGACGGTTCACCAGCTCGACGCAGCCGATCTCGATGATGCGGTCGCCGGATTCCGGACTCAGCCCGGTGGTCTCGGTGTCGAGGATGACTTGTCGCATCGGCGTGTCAGGCGCGCGTCGTGCGAAGCACGGGCTCGGCGGCGGGCGGCGCCGGGCGACGTCGGCCCCAGGCCCAGAGCGCGATGCCGGCGACGATCATCGGCACGCACAGCCACTGACCCATGCTCATGCCGAAGGTCAGCAGGCCGAGGAAGCTGTCGGGCTCGCGGAAGAACTCGGCTAGGAAGCGCAGCACGCCGTAGCCGGCGAGGAAGGCACCGCTGACCTGCCCCAGCCCGCGCGGCTTGCGCCCGTAGATCCACAGCACGACGAACAGGAGGATGCCCTCGAGCGCGAACTGGTAGAGCTGCGACGGGTGCCGCGGCAAGGGCGAGCCCGACTGCGGGAACACCATGCCCCACGGCAGGCCAGGGTCGGCGAAGCGGCCCCAGAGCTCGCCGTTGATGAAGTTGCCGATGCGGCCCGCCGCGAAGCCGGTCGGAACGCACGGGGCGACCAGATCGGTGACCTCGAGGAAGCGTCGCCTGCGCAGGCGAGCGTAGAGCGCCATGGCGACGATGACGCCCAGCAGCCCGCCGTGAAACGCCATGCCGCCCTTCCAGACGGCAAGGATCTCGAGGGGGTTCGCGGCGTAGTAGCCCGGCTTGTAGAACAGCACGTAGCCCAGGCGGCCACCGATGACGGTGCCGAGCACGCCGTAGAAGAGCAGGTCCTCGACGTCGCGGCGGGTCCACCCGGCGGCCGCGAAATGCGGCAGTCGCGAGCGCCGGACGGCGAGGAACAGGAACAGCCCGAAGGCGACCAGGTAGGTGATGCCGTACCAGTGGATCGCGATCGGCAGGCCGAGCTTCGTGAGGTCGATCGCGATCGGGTCGAACTGCGGGTGCACGAGCATGCAGGAATGATACGGGCGGCCCTCCGGGCCTCCGTCCAAAGGAGCCCGGCTTTATAGTTTGTCCAACCCCGTTCGAGATCGAGATTCGCGATGAGCATGAACCGCCGCTCCAGGAACATCACCGAGGGCGTGGCGCGGGCGCCCAACCGTTCCATGTACTACGCGCTCGGCTACGAGCCGGGCGACTTCGGCAAGCCGATGATCGGCGTGGCCAACGGCCACTCGACGATCACGCCCTGCAACTCCGGGCTGCAGAAGCTCGCCGACGCCGCCGTCGCCGGCATCGAGGAAGCGGGCGGCAACGCCCAGATCTTCGGCACGCCGACGATCAGCGACGGCATGGCGATGGGCACCGAGGGCATGAAGTACAGCCTCGTCTCCCGCGAGGTCATCGCCGACTGCATCGAGACCTGCGTCGGCGGCCAGTGGATGGACGGCGTGCTCGTCGTCGGCGGCTGCGACAAGAACATGCCGGGCGGGATGATGGGCATCCTGCGCGCCAACGTGCCGGCGATCTACGTCTACGGCGGCACCATCCTGCCGGGCCGCTATCAGGGCCAGGACCTCAACATCGTCAGCGTCTTCGAGGCCGTCGGCCAGTTCACCGCGGGGACCATGAACGAGAAGGACTTCGGCGAGATCGAGCGCCGCGCCATCCCGGGCAGCGGCTCGTGCGGCGGGATGTACACCGCCAACACCATGAGCTCGGCCTTCGAGGCGCTCGGCATGAGCCTGCCGTACTCCAGCACCATGGCCAACGTGCACGACGAGATCGTCGGCGCCGCCAAGGCAGCAGCGAAGGTGCTCGTCGAGGCCGTGCGCCGCGACCTGAAGCCGCGCGACATCGTCAATCGCAGGAGCATCGAGAACGCGGTCGCGGTGATCATGGCGACCGGCGGGTCGACGAACGCCGTGCTGCACTTCCTGGCGATCGCGCACGCGGCCGAGGTCGACTGGAGCATCGACGATTTCGAGCGTGTCCGCCGCAAGGTGCCCGTCCTCTGCGACCTGAAGCCGTCGGGCCGGTACCTGGCCGTCGACCTGCACCGCGCCGGCGGCATCCCGCAGGTCATGAAGATCCTCCTCGAGGCCGGCCACCTGCACGGCGACTGCATCACGATCACCGGCAAGACGCTCGCCGAGACGCTGGCCGAGCTGCCCGCGGCGCCGGTCGACCAGGACGTGATCCGCTCGATCGACCGGCCGATGTACGAGCACGGCCATCTGGCCATCCTGCGCGGCAACCTGTCGCCCGAGGGCTCGGTGGCCAAGATCACGGGCCTCAAGAATCCGGTCATCACCGGCCCGGCACGGGTCTTTGACGACGAGCAGTCGGCGCTGGCCGCCATCATGGAGCGACGCATCGTTGCCGGCGACGTGATGGTGCTGCGCTACCTGGGCCCGAAGGGCGCGCCGGGCATGCCGGAGATGCTGGCGCCGACGAGCGCCCTCATCGGCCAAGGACTCGGCGAGAGCGTCGGCCTGGTCACCGACGGGCGCTTCTCGGGCGGCACCTGGGGCATGGTCGTGGGCCACGTGGCACCGGAGGCGTACGCGGGCGGCACGATCGCGCTCGTGCAGGAAGGCGACTCCATCACCATCGACGCGCACCGGCTGGCGCTGCAACTGAACGTCGACGAGCAGGAGATCGCGCGGCGGCGGGCCGCCTGGAAGGCGCCGGCGCCGCGCTACACGCGCGGCGTGCTGGCGAAGTTCGCGAAGAACGCCTCGAGCGCGAGCCGCGGCGCCGTGCTCGACGCCGACTGAGCGCGGCGCGGCGGCGCAGCGAGCTACTGCGGCTTCTGCGCCTTGCGGCGCGCGCGCGTGTCCATCCCGAGCGCGGCGAGGTTCTCCTTGCGCCGGTCGGACTTCTTCTTCTCCATGCGCTCCATCTCGCGGCGCTTGTTCAGCCCGGACTTGTCGGACCAGATCCACCAGGCGAGGGCGAACAGGAAGGGCGTGACGAACTTCCACAGGTCGCCGAAGACCTCCCAGTTCCACGTGCCGACGGAGCCGACGCCGGCCACGTTGAGGAGGACCAGGACGACGCCGATGATGACGAACAGCATGCGTTTGCTCCATCTCCGGAGAAGGCGCGAGGTCAACTCCGTGCCCTGCCCCTCCGTTATCCTGATCGTAGCCGAGCGGCGTGTCGCCGCGACTCTGGGCCTCGCCATGAAACCGCTCCTGACCGCCGCCTTCGTGATCGTCTGCATGGTTTCGCCGCCGGCGGCCGCGAACCAGGAGTTGGCGAAGAAGAAGAACTGCATGGCCTGCCACCTGGTCGACCAGAAGATCATCGGCCCGTCCTACAAGGACGTGGCCCTGAAGTACGCGGGTCAGAACGACGCCGTCGCCAAGCTGTCGCAGAAGGTCATCAAGGGCGGCGCCGGCGTCTGGGGGCCGGTGCCGATGCCGGCCAACCCGCAGGTCAGCGACGCCGAGGCGCGCCAGATCGTGCAGTGGATCCTGACCCTCAAGTAGGAATCGCCGAGCGAACGTCCGCCGACACGGCGAAGCGCTCGCCGTGGCGCCGCGCCAGCGCATCGGCGGTGGCCAGGAAGCGCTCGCGGCCCTCCGAGTCGATGAACCGGATCGCGCCACCCGTCCAGGCCGGAAAGCCGATCCCGAAGATGGAGCCGATGTTGGCCTCGTGCACGCTCGTCAGCACGCCTTCGGCGAGACAGCGCGCCGTCTCGATCGACTGTCGGTAGAGGAAGCGCTGCTTCAGCTCCGCTGGGTCGGCATCGACTCCGAGCTTCTCGAAGTGCTGCCGCAGGCCGGGCCAGAGGCGCTTCGGCTGCCCATCGGGATAGTCGTAGAAGCCGCCGCCGCCGGCCCGCCCCGGCCGCCCGAGCTCCTTGACCATGCGCTCGACCAGCGCCTCGCCGGGCGTGGGCTCGACGCTGCGCCCTTCCGCTGCGGCATCCGCGCGCGCCTGCTCCATGACGTGCACCGACAGCGACAGCGAGGTCTCGTCGAGCACGGCGAGCGGGCCGACCGGCATGCCGGCGGCGACGGCCGCGTGCTCGATCAGCGGTGCGGCGATGCCCTCGGCCAGCATGGCCGCGCCTTCCATGACGTAGGTGCCGAAGACGCGGCTCGTGAAGAAGCCGCGAGAATCGTTGACGACGATCGGCGTCTTGCCGATGGCCAGGACGTAGTCGTAGGCGCGCGCCAGCGTCTCGTCGCCGGTGCGGGCGCCGCGGATGATCTCGACGAGCCGCATCCGGTGCACCGGCGAGAAGAAGTGCAGGCCGACGAAGCGCTCCGGGCGCGCGCTCGCTTCGGCCAGGCCGCCGATGGGCAGGGTCGAGGTGTTGCTGGCGAAGATGCCGCCGGGCGCCAGCATCGGCTCGGCCTCGCGTGTGACGCGGGCCTTCAGCTCGCGGTTCTCGAACACCGCCTCGATGATCAGGTCGCAGCCGTCGAGCGCGCCCGCGTCCGCGGTCGGGGCGATGAGCCCGAGCAGCGCCGCCTCGGCGAGCGGGTCCATCCGGCCCTGCGACACCTGGCGCCCGGTGATGCGTCGGACCGCATCCACGCCCGCCGCCGCCTTCTCCGCCGAAACGTCCTTCAGCACGCATGCCATGCCGCGCGAGGCGTTGGCGTGGGCGATGCCGGCACCCATCATCCCGGCGCCGAGCACGCCCACCTTGGCCGGGCGCCACTTGTCGAAGCCCCGGGGCCTCGCCTGCCCCGACTTGATCGCGTTGAGGTCGAAGAAGAACGCGCTGATCATGTTGCGCGCGGTCTGGCCGACCATGACCCGGGCGAGCTTGCGGCTCTCGATGCGCGTCGCGGTGTCGTAGTCGACCAGCGCCCCTTCGACCATGGCCTCGAGCACCGCCTGCGGCGCCGGATGGAGCCCCCGCGTCTGCTGCGCCAGCATGGCCGGCGCGACCGACAGCGCAGCGGCGATCTTCGGATCGGAGGGCGTGCCGCCCGGCATGCGGTAGTCGCGGCGATCCCAAGGCTGCGTCGCATCCGGGTGGGCGGCGATCCACGCCAGCGCCTGCTCGCGCATCTGGTCGACGCTGCCGCAGAGGCCCTGGACCCAGCCCAGTTCCCGGGCTTCGCGCGGCCCGAAGAGGCGGCCTTCCAGCAGGTACGGCCGGGCCGCCATGAGGCCGAGCTTGCGCACCGTCTTCGTGATGCCCGTGCCACCGGGAATCAGGCCGAGCGACACCTCGGGCGTGCCGAACTGGATCTTCGGATCGTCGAGGGCGAAACGGGCATGCCCGATGAGGGCGACTTCCCAGCCGCCGCCGAGGGCCGATCCGGCCAGCAGGGTGACAACCGGCCGCCCGAGCGTCTCGAGCTTGCGGAAGCTCGCCTTCATCGCTTCGATGGCGACGAAGCTCGACGCCGCGTCCTCTTCCCTGAGCGTCAGGAGGCTCTTCAGGGCCGCACCCGCGAAGAAGGTCGACTTCGCCGACACGAGCAGCACGCCCTGGATGCGCTCCCTGTCGGCCTGCGCCTGCGCCGCCGCGGCGGCGAGGTCGCGCTGCCACTCCGGCGTCATCGTGTTGACGGGCGAGCCGGGCGCGTCGAAGGTGATGGTGGCGATGCCTTCGCCATCGAGCTCGTAGCGGAGCGTCTGCATGGGACCTAGACGCGCTCGATGACCGTGGCGATGCCCATGCCGCCGCCCACGCAGAGGGTCACGAGCCCCCGCTTCAGCGCGCGCCGCTCGAGCTCGTCGAGCAAGGTGCCGACGAGCATGGCGCCGGTCGCACCCAGCGGGTGGCCCATGGCGATCGCGCCGCCGTTCACGTTGACCTTCTCGTGCGGCACGCCGAGCTCGCGCATGAAGCGCATCGGCACCGCCGCGAAGGCCTCGTTGACTTCGAACAGGTCGATGTCGTCGACGCCGAGCCCGGCCTTGGCGAGCGCCTTCCGCGTCGCCGGCATCGGGCCGGTGAGCATGATGGTCGGGTCGGCTCCGGAGAGGGCCGTCGAGACGATGCGCGCGCGCGGCGTCAGGCCCATCGTGCGGCCCATCGCCTCGCTGCCGACGAGCACCGCCGCCGCGCCGTCGACGATGCCGGAGGAGTTGCCCGCGGTGTGCACGTGCTCGATGCGCTCGACCTGCGGATAGCGGGCCAGCGCCACGGCATCGAAGCCGATGGCGCCGAGCTCCTCGAATGCGACCTTCAGCTGGCCGAGGCCTTCGAGCGTCGTGCGCGGCTTGATGAACTCGTCGCGGTCGAGCACGGTGAGGCCGATCTCGTCCTCGACGGCGAGGACCGACCGATCGAAGCGGCCGGCCGCCTGGGCGGCGGCGGCTCGCTGCTGCGACGTGAGGGCGTAGCCGTCGACGTCCTCGCGGTTCCATCCCGCCAGGGTCGCGATGAGGTCGGCGCCGATGCCCTGCGGCACGAAGCCGATCCGGAAGTTCGTCGCCGGGTCCTGCGACCAGGCACCGCCGTCGGAGCCGATCGGCACGCGCGACATGCTCTCGACCCCGCCGGCGACGACCAGGTCCTCCCAGCCGCTCGCCACCTTCTGCGCGGCGATGTTAACGGCCTCGAGGCCAGACGCGCAGAAGCGGTTGACCTGCATGCCGGCGACCTTGACGTCCCAGCCGGCCTTCAGCGCCGCCGTCTTGGCGATCACCGAGCCCTGCTCGCCGACCGGCGACACGACGCCCATGACGACGTCGTCGAGCGCCGCCGGATCGAAGCCGTGCCGCTTCTGCAGCTTGACGAGCAGGCCGGCGAGAAGGTCGATCGGCTTGACCTCGTGCAGGCTGCCGTCCTTCTTGCCCTTGCCGCGCGGCGTGCGGACGGCGTCGAAGATCATGGCGTGCGTCATGGCGATGGACTCCCTGGCGAGACGGCGGCGGCCGCCTGCATTGACAAGCGATTATCCGGCTGGGCACACTCCATTCAACCAAGCAAGTGCTTGGTTGAATCATGGAAACGCCCGATGTCCGGATACCGATCGATCTTCGCCCCGGGCCTGCTGCGCGGCCAGGTGGCCGTCGTCACCGGCGGGGGGTCGGGCATCGGGCGCTGCACGGCGCACGAGCTCGCCTCGCTCGGCGCGGCCGTGGCCATCGTCGGCCGCAAGGTCGAGAAGCTCGACGCCGTGCAGGCCGAGATCGCGTCGGCCGGCGGCGTGTGCTCGACGCACGCCTGCGACATCCGCGAGGAAGAGGCGGTCCGCGGCACGGTCGCCGCGATCCTGCAGCGGCACGGCCGCATCGACGCGCTGGTCAACAACGCCGGCGGCCAGTATTCGTCGCCGCTGGCGTCGATCAGCGCCAAGGGCTGGGACGCGGTGGTGCGAAACAACCTGAGCGGCGGCTTCCTGATGGCGCGCGAGTGCGTCACGCAATGGATGCTGGCCGAGGCTGAGGGTGCGCGCACCGGACAGCCGCCCGAGGCGGAGGCGGGCCGACGCATCCACGGTGGCGCCATCGTCAACATCATCGCCGACATGTGGGGCGGCATGCCGGGCATGGGCCACTCGGGCGCGGCGCGCGCCGGGATGCTCAACTTCACCGCGACCGCATCGCTCGAGTGGGCGCCGGTGCGGGTCAACGCCGTTGCACCGGGCTGGATCGCGTCGAGCGGGCTCGACCGCTACCCGCCCGAGATGGCGGCGTCGCTGCGCGGCCTGCACGAGCTGGTGCCGCTGCGCCGGCTCGGCACCGAAAGCGAGGTCTCGGCGGCGATCGTCTTCCTGCTCAGCCCGGCGGCCGCCTTCGTCTCCGGCGCCTGCCTGCGCGTCGACGGCGCCGCGCCGAACGCCAAGCGCATCTGGCCCGAGGTCGGCACGGGCGGCACGACAGCGCCGTTCAACGGCTTTCATCTCGCCAGCACGCCGCGCGTGCTCGACCGGCGCTGAGCGGCATGCCGGCGCTGTCGCTTCGGCTCGACACGACGAGCGACGCCTTCCTCGCCAACCGGAGCCATGCGCTGGCGCTGATCGAGCGCTGGCGCGCCATCGAGGAGCGAACGCGCGCCGCGAGCCGGCGCGCCGAAGCGCTGTTCGAAAAGCGCGGGCAGCTCCTGCCGCGCGGGCGCGTGGCCCGCCTGCTCGACCCGGGCGTGCCGTTCCTCGAGCTGTCGACGCTGGCGGGCTGGCGGCAGGACAGCGACGACCCCGAACGGTCGGTGCCGGGCGGCGGCGCCGTCGTCGGCATCGGCGTGGTGGCGGGGACCCGCGTCGTCGTCGTCGCTGACGACGCCGGCATCGATGCCGGCGCGCTGCAGCCGCAAGGCCTCGAGAAGCTGCTGCGGGCGCAGGCGATCGCGCTCGAGAACCGCCTGCCCTTCGTGCACCTGGTCGAGTCGGCGGGGGCCAACCTGCTCAAGTACCGCGTCGAGCAGTTCGTGCGCGGCGGCACCCTCTTCCACAACCTGGCGCGGCTGTCGGCCGCCGGCCTGCCGGTGATCGCCGTCGTGCACGGCTCGTCGACGGCTGGCGGCGCCTACATGACGGGCCTCTCCGACCACGTGATCATGGTCCGTGGCCGGGCCCGCGCCTTCCTCGCCGGCCCGCCGCTCCTGAAGGCGGCGACGGGCGAGGTCGCGACGGAGGAGGCGCTGGGCGGCGCCGACATGCACGCCAGCGTCTCGGGTCTCGCCGACTACGTGGCCGACGACGACGCCGGCGCCCTCGCCACGGCGCGCGAGCTGATCGAGTCGATGGGCTGGCAGCCGGCTGCCACGTGGCCCGACGGACCGGCGCCGCTTCATCCGGCCGAGGACCTGCTCGGCCTGTTCGGCGCCGACCCCAAGAAGCCGGTCGACATGCGCCACGTCCTCGCCCGCATCCTCGACGGGTCCGAGTTCCTCGAGTTCAAGGCCGAGCACGGGCCCGCGACGGTCTGCGGCCGCGGCACGATCGCCGGCCACGCCGTCGGCGTCGTCGCCAACAACGGCCCGCTCGATCCGGCCGGCAGCACCAAGGTCACGCACTTCGTGCAGGCCTGCTGCCAGCTCGGCACGCCGCTGGTCTGGCTGCAGAACACCACCGGCTTCATCGTCGGCACCGAGGCCGAGCGCGCCGGCATGATCAAGCACGGGTCGAAACAGATCCAGGCGCTGTCGAACGCCGACGTGCCGCAGATCACCGTGCAGTGCGGCGCCTCCTTCGGCGCCGGCAACTACGGGATGTGCGGGCGCGGCTTCGGGCCGCGCTTCCTCTTCAGCTGGCCGACGGCGACGACCGCGGTAATGGGGCCGCAGCAGGCCGCCGGCACGATGGAGATCGTCATGCGCGAAGGCGCGGCGCGCAAGGGCGAGCCGGTCGACGAGGAACGCCTCGCCGCGCTCACCGGCCGGATCGTCTCGACCTTCGAGCGGCAGATGGATGCCTTCCACACCTCCGGCCTGCTGCTCGACGACGGCATCATCGACCCGCGCGACACGCGCCGCGTCCTGGCCCTGGCCCTGACGGTCTGCGCCGAGGCGGCCGGCCGCACACTCCACCCCGTCCAGTTCGGCGTCGCCCGCCCTTGAGGCGCGCCGATCACGAGGAGCCCCCATGCAGATCACGCACGAGCACGAAGAGATCCGGCGCACGCTGAAGCGCTTCATCGACGAGGAGATCAATCCGCACGTCGATGCGTGGGAAGCCGCGGAGGAATTCCCCGCCCACACGGTGTTCAAGCGCCTCGGGGAGCTCGGCCTGCTCGGCCTCACCAAGCCTGAGAAGTACGGCGGCATGGGTCTCGACTACTCGTTCTCGGTGGTGATGGCCGAGGCGCTCGGCCACGTCGCCTGCGGCGGCGTGCCGATGGCCGTCGGCGTGCAGACCGACATGGCGACGCCGGCGCTGGCCCGCTTCGGCAGCGAGGCGCTCTGCCGCGAGTTCCTGGTGCCGGCGATCGCCGGCGACGCCGTCGGCTGCATCGGCGTCTCCGAGCCGGGCGCCGGCTCGGACGTCGCCTCGATCAGGACCACGGCGCGCAAGGACGGCGACGACTACGTGATCAACGGCGCCAAGATGTGGATCACGAACAGCCTTCAGGCCGACTGGATGTGCCTCCTGGCCAACACCAGCGAAGGCGCGGCGCACAAGAACAAGAGCCTGATCATGGTGCCGATGTCGACGCGCGGCATCACCAAGGCGAAGAAGATCAGGAAGATCGGCATGATGTCGAGCGACACCGGCCTGATCCATTTCGACGACGTGCGCGTGCCGCAGGCGAACCGCGTCGGCGAGGAAGGGATGGGCTTCACCTACCAGATGATGCAATTCCAGGAGGAGCGCCTCTGGGCCGCCGCCAACGCGATCCAGGCGCTGCACAACTGCATCGAGCTGACCGCCGACTACGCCCGCGAGCGGCAGATCTTCGGCAGGAGCGTCCTCGACCACCAGGTCGTCCATTACAAGCTGGCCGAGCTGAAGACCGAGGTGGAGGCGCTGCGCGGTCTCGTCTACATGGCGACCGAGAAGTACATCGCCGGCGCCGACGTCACCGAGTGGGCGTCGATGGCCAAGCTGAAGGCCTGCCGCCTGTCGCGGCTGGTGCCCGACGCCTGCATGCAGTACTGGGGCGGCATGGGCTACACCTGGGACAACCCGGTCTCGCGCTTCTACCGCGACGGCCGCCTGGGCTCGATCGCCGGCGGCGCCGACGAGGTGATGCTCGGCATCATCGCCAAGCACATGCACATCCTGCCCGGCAGGCGCTGAGCTCGCCTTGCGCTCGCTCCTCATCGCCAACCGCGGCGAGATCGTCGTCCGCGTCGCCCGCACGGCGCGGCGGCTCGGCATCGAGACGGTGACCGTCTTCTCCGACGCCGACCGCGACGCGCCCTTCGTCGCCGCCTGCGATCGGGCGGTGGCGATCGGCGGCGAGCGCCCGGGCGACTCGTACCTGCGCATCGATCGCCTCGTGCAGGCGGCACGCGAGGCCCGGGTCGACGCCGTCCACCCGGGCTACGGCTTCCTCAGCGAGAGCGCCGAGTTCGCCGAGGCGGTCCTGGCCGCCGGCCTGACCTGGGTCGGGCCGCCGCCGGCGGCCATGCGCGCGATGGCCGACAAGGCGGCGGCGCGGCAGGCCATGCGTGCGGCCGGCGTGCCCGTGCTGCCCGGTTACGACGGCGAGGCGCAGGACGCCGCCACGCTCGGCCGCGAGGCCCGGCGCATCGGCCTGCCGGTGATGGTGAAAGCGGCGGCCGGCGGCGGCGGCCGCGGCATGCGCTGGGTCGCCGACGACGCCGCGCTCGACGAGGCATTCGCATCCGCGGCAGCCGAGGCAGCGGCCTCGTTCGGCGACGGGCGCCTGGTCCTCGAGCGCGCCGTCGTCGGCGCCCGCCACGTCGAGGTCCAGGTCGTGGCCGACGGGCACGGCCGCACGATCCACCTCGCCGAGCGCGACTGCTCCGTGCAGCGACGGCACCAGAAGCTGATCGAGGAGGCACCCGCGCCGGGGCTGCCAGCGGCGCTGCGCCGCCGGATGGGGGAGGTCGCGGTCGCCGTCGCCGAGGCAGTCGCCTACCGCGGCGCCGGCACGGTCGAGTTCCTGCTCGATGGCGACGGCGCCTTCTGGTTCATCGAGATGAACACGCGCCTGCAGGTCGAGCACGCCGTGACCGAGGCGCTGGTCGGCATCGACCTGGTGGAATGGCAGCTGCGCATCGCCGACGGCGATGCCTTGCCGATGACGCAGGACGAAGCGCTCCGGCGCTACGAATCCGGCGGCCATGCCGTCGAGGCGCGACTGTGCGCCGAGGATCCGGGCGCGGGCTTCCTGCCGCAGTCCGGGCGCATCGTCCGCTGGTCGGCGCCGCCGCACGCGCGCTGCGACCATGCACTGGCGGACGGCACGCCGGTGTCGCCCTTCTACGACTCGATGCTCGCCAAGGTGGTCGCGCACGGGCGCAGCCGCGCCGACGCGCTGGCGCGCCTGGCCGATGCCCTGGACGCCACCGTCTGTCTCGGCATGCCGACGAACCGCGGCTTTCTCGCCAGCGTGCTGCGCGAGCCCGCCTTCGCCGCCGGCGGCGTCGATACCGCCTACCTGGGGCGCGTCTTCGCCGATGACGCCAGCCGAGGCGTGCCGACCTCGACCCGGCTCGAAGCCCTAGCGGCTGCGGCGCTCGCGCTCGTGCCGGCGACGCCGCTGCCGCCGCTCTGGGCCGGCTGGTCCTCGACGCCGGCCCTGCACGGCGAATCCGTGATCGCGTGTGCGGGATCGATCCGGCGCTGGCGCCTGCGCGGCAGCCGCGACGATCTCAGCCTCGGCTGCGACGGCGCGAGCCATCGCATCCGTGGCCTGCGGCAGGTCGACGACGGCGCCGTGGTCGCCGAGATCGACGGCCGGTCGACGCGTGCCGTCGTCGCGCGAGATGGCGATCGGAGCTGGTGGCTCGCCGACGGCGAGGAGCTCGCGGTCGTCGACCGCCGCCTGCAGGGTGCCCCCCGCGAGGCCGCGAGCAGGCCGGGGCTGCTGCTCGCGCCCATGCACGGGCGCGTGACGCAGTCGCTCGTCGGCGTCGGCGCGGCGGTCGATGCCGGCGCCCTGCTCCTCGTCATCGAGGCGATGAAGATGGAGCACGCGATCCGCGCGCCGCATGCGGGCACGGTGAGCGCCCTGCACGCGCGCGCCGGCGACCAGGTGGCGGCGCGCCAGCCGCTCGTGGAGGTGACGGCGTGAACGGCCGCGCCGACGCGGCCGCCCCGGCGACGCGTGCCCCGGTGGAGAGCCAGGCCGCCGGCGGAGACGAGCTCGCCGAGCGCGACGCCTTCCGTGCCAGCGTGCGCCGCTTCGTCGATCGGGAGATCGAGCCCTTCGCCGCTGCCTGGGACGAAGCGGAGAGCTTCCCGCGCGAGCTGTACCGCAAGGCCGCGGCCGCCGGCCTCCTCGGCCTCGGCTACCCGGAGGCGCTCGGCGGCACGCCGGCCGGCATGGCGTGGCGCCTGATCGCGACCGAGGAAGTCGCACGAGCCGGCTGCGGTGGCCTGATGGCGAGCCTCTTCTCGCACTCGATCGGCCTGCCGCCCATCGTCGCGGCCGGCAGCGAGGCGCTGCAGCAGCGCATCGTTCCCGACGTGCTCGCGGGCATCAGGATTTCCGCCCTCGCCGTCACCGAGCCGGGCGCCGGCTCCGACGTCGCCCGGCTCGCCTGCCGGGCGCGTCGCGACGGCGACGCCTGGGTGATCGACGGCGAGAAGACCTTCATCACCTCGGGCGTGCGCGCCGACTGGATCACGCTCGCCTGCCGCACCGGCGGCCCCGGCGCCTCCGGCATCTCGCTCATCGCCGTGCCCGGCGACTCGCCCGGCCTCGAACGCATCCCGCTCGCAAAGATGGGCTGGTGGTGCAGCGACACGGCGCAGCTGCGCTTCACCGCCTGCCGCGTTCCGCTCGACCACCTGATCGGCACCGAGAATGAGGGCTTCGCGACCATCATGGACAACTTCAACGGCGAGCGGCTGCTGCTCGCCGCCGGCGCCGCGGCCTTCGCCGGCGTCTGCCTCGACGAGGCCTTGGCCTGGGCGCGGCAGCGCAGGACCTTCGGCCAGAGGCTCGTCGAGCACCAGGTCGTCCGCCACAAGCTGATGGACATGCGCATGCGCGTCTCGAGCAGCCGGGCCTGGATCGAGGCGCTCGTCGAGCGGCACGATCGCGGCGACCGCGGGCCGGAGTGGGTGGCCGAGCTGTGCCTGCTGAAGAACCACGCGACGCAGGCGATGCAGTTCTGCGCCGACCAGGCGGTGCAGATCCTCGGCGGCATGGGCTTCGTGCGCGGCACGAAGAGCGAGCGGATCTATCGCGAGGTGAAGGTGATGATGATCGGCGGCGGCGCCGAGGAGATCATGAAGGAGCTGGCGGCGCGCCAGCTCGGCGTATGACGGCGCCCGCTCCGCCGGCTGCCGCGTCGTTCGACGCCGAGTTCATCGAGGGCCTCACGACCCTGTTCGAGGAACGGATCGCCTTCAATCGCGTCATCGGGCTTCGCATCGGCCGCATCGCGCCGGACGGCGTCACCGGTCGGCTGGAGATGAAGCCGGAGCTGATCGGCCACTACGCGCACCACCGCCTGCACGGCGGCGTCATCAGCGCCACGCTCGACGCCATGGCCGGGCTCGCCGTGATGGCCGCCATCGGGGCGCGGCACATGGACGAGACGCCGGCCGAGCGCCTGCGCCGCTTCGGCAAGCTCGGCACCATCGACCTGCGCATCGACTATCTCCGGCCGGCGATCGGCGAGCGCTTCACGCTCGAGGCCGAGGTGCTGCGCCTCGGCTCGCGCGTCGCCTCGACGCGCATGGGCTTTCGGGCTGCCGACGGCAAGCTGCTCGCGACGGGCAGCTCGGCCTACATCGTGTCCTGAAGCGGCGCGGCGGCGATCGGCCGCCGCTCTTCACGCCACCCGGCTCGACCCGGAGCTCAGTTCGGCTTGATGTAGTCGGAGACGACCTTCCAGCGGCCGTCCTGCAGCTGCGACAGCCGCGACGCGTCGCTGCCCAGGCGCTTGGTGGCGGTGAAGCTCGCGGGCGCGCTGCCGAACATGTCGGTCTCGAAGGTCATCGAGTCCATCGCCTTGACGAACGTGTCGGTGCTCAGGTTCGGCCCGGCCTTGGCCGCGGCGCGGGCGAAGGAGTCGATGGCGTTGTAGCCGTAGACCGAGAAGACGGTCGGATCCTCGTTGAACTTGGTCTTGTACTTCTTGGCCCAGAAGCTGATCTGCTGCGACGCCTCGTCGAGGTACGGGTTCTGCACCGTCATGGTCGCGTAGAGGCCGTCCATCGGCTTGCCGCCGAGCTTGTGGATGAGGTCGGTGTAGGCCGCGCTCGAGCCGAGGAAGGTCGGCGAGAAGCCGGTCTTGCGCGCCTCGGCGATGGCGCCGATCGTCTCGCGGATGATGGTGCCGAGGACGACCAGGTCGCAACCCGCGGCCTTCATGCGCGCGACCTGCGAGGAGAAGTCGGTCGCGCCGCGCTTGTAGCTCGTCTTCTCGGCGAACTCCATGCCCATCGTCTTCAGGCCGGCCTCGCCGCCGCGCATCACCTCGAGGCCGAACTCGTCGTCCTGGTACATGGTGCAGACCTTCTTCGCGCCCTTGTCCTTGACGAGCTTGGGCAAGGCGGTGCGGATCTGGTCGAAGTACGTCGCCGCGAACGAGTACTTCAGCTTGTGGAACGGCTCGTACATCTCGCGCGCCGCCGTCACCGGGAAGAAGTTGATGACGTTCTTCTCGAACTGCACCGGCATCGCGGCCAGGTTCTGCGCCGTGCCGATGTGCGCGACCATGATGAAGATCTTGTCCTGGTTGACGAGCTTCTGCGCCGCCAGGACCGCCTTCTTCGGGTCGTAGGCGGAGTCCTCGACGAGCAGCTTGATCTTCCTTCCGTGGATCCCGCCCTGCTCGTTGATCTCGTCGGCGCGCAGCATCATGCCGAGCCGAACCTGCTTGCCGAACCCGGCGATCGGGCCCGAGAGGTCCTGGATCGATCCGACGACGATCTCGTTCTTGCTCACGCCCTGCTGGGCGAGCGCGGGCGCGGCGGCGAGCGCCAGCGCAGCGGCCAGCGCGGTGAAGAGTGCTCTCATGGGGACGTCTCCTGTCGTGGGTTGAAGATGAAACCTCGGCGTCGCCGCGATCAGGCCCGGTACATGGCCTCGATGCGGTCGGCGTACTTCTTCTCGACCAGCTTGCGCTTGAGCTTCATGGTCGGCGTGAGCTCCTCGTCCTCGGCGCTGAGCTGCGTCTCGAGGAGCCAGAACTTCTTGATCTGCTCGACGCGCGCGAACTTGGCGTTGACCCGCTCGACCTCCGCGCCGATCAGGGCCTGCACTTCCTTGGCCTTGGTGAGGCTGGCGTAGTTGCTGAACGGGATGTCGTGGTCCTGGGCGAACTTCTCGACGTTCTCCAGGTCGATCATGACGATGGCCGTCAGGTAGGCGCGCTGGTCGCCGACCACGACCGCGTCGGTGATGTAGGGCGAGAACTTCAATTCGTTCTCCAGCTCGCTCGGGGTGATGTTCTTGCCGCCGGCCGTGATGATGATGTCCTTCATCCGATCGGTGATCCGGAAATACCCGTCGCTGTCCTGCGTGCCGACGTCGCCGGTGTGCAGCCAGCCGTCGGCGTCGATCGTCTCCGCCGTCTTCTCCGGCTGGTTCAGGTAGCCCATGAAGACGTTCTTGCCGCGGACCAGGATCTCGCCCGTGGTCGGGTCCAGGCGGACCTCGTTGTACGGGCAGGCCGGTCCGATCGACCCGGGCTTGATGCGGGTGGCGGGCACGCCGGTGGCCGCGCCGCAGCTCTCGGTCATGCCCCAGACCTCGAGCATCGGCACGCCGAGCGCCAGGTACCAGCGGACGAGCTCCGGGGAGATCGGCGCCGCCCCGGTCACCAGCAGGCGGGCCCGGTTGATGCCGATCAGCTTGCGGACGTTGTCGAGCACCAGGCGGCGGGCGATCGTGAACTGCAGGCGCAGCCAGGCGTCGACCGGCTCGCCGGCGAGCACCTTGTCGGCGACCTGGTGGCCGACGCCGATGCCCCAGGCGTAGGCCGCCTGCTGCGCCGGGCCCGACTCGCGCAGCGCGATGGCGACGCTCGAATAGAACTTCTCCCAGATCCGCGGCACCGCGGTCAGCACGGTCGGCGCGATCTCGCGCACGTTCTCCGGCACCGTCTCGGGGTTCTCGACGAAGTTGAGGACCGCGCCGGTGTAGATGCCGAAGTACTCGCCGCCGAGGCGCTCGGCGATGTGGCAGAGCGGCAGGAAGCACATCCGCTCGTCGCTCTCGTCCTGGGCGACGATGGTGTTGTAGCCGCGGACGGTGAAGACGATGCCGGCCTGCGAGTGCATGGCGCCCTTCGGCTTGCCGGTGGTGCCCGAGGTGTAGACGAGGATCGCCAGGTCCTCCGGCCGGCACGAGGCGGCGCGCTCGTCGAGCTCGCCCGGGTGCGCCTTTGCGTGGGCACGGCCGAGCTCGCGCAGGGCCGTCAGCGAGATCACGCGCTCGTCGCGGAAGTCGCGCAGGCCCTCGGTGTCGAAGACGACGATCTTCTCCAGCCTCGGCAGGCGCTCGCGCACGGCGAGCGCCTTGTCGAGCTGCTCGTCGTCCTCGACGAAGAGCACCTTGGTGCTCGAGTCCCCGCACAGGTACTCGACCTGCGCCGCGGCATCGGTCGGGTAGATGCCGTTCGACACGCCGCGACACGACAGGATGGCCACGTCGACGAGGACCCATTCGACGACGGTGTTGGCGAGGATGGACGCCGTGTCGCCCGGCGCGAAGCCGATCGCGAGCAGGCCGTTGCCGATCTCGCGCACCGCCTCGGCCGTCTGCGCCCAGGTCCACTCGCGCCAGATGCCCATCGCCTTCTCGCGCATGAAGACGCGGCCGGAGCGCTGCGCGGCGGCGTTCCAGAAGACGGCCGTCATCGTCTCGCCCGGAACGACGATCTCGGGCCGCGGCTGCAGTGCGGACAGGTCCCAGAGGTTGCTCATCGAAGCTCCTTCTTCGCCGGCGCGCTCACCGCCACGTCTTCTTCTTCTTCCAGCGCCGCTCGCCCCGCGCGCCGGCTTCCTTCATGCCGAGGTAGAACTCCTTGATGTCGTCCTTCTCGCGCAGCCGGGCGCAGGTGTCCTCCATGACGATGCGCCCGTTCTCGAGCACGTAGCCGTAGTCGGCCACGTTGAGCGCCATGTTCGCGTTCTGCTCGACGAGCAGCAGCGTCGTGCCGCGCTCGCGGTTGATGCGCACGACGATCTCGAAGATCTCCCGCGTCAGGCGCGGCGAGAGGCCGAGGCTCGGCTCGTCGAGCAGGATCATCTGCGGCGCCGCCATCAGCGCCCGCGAGATGCTGAGCATCTGCTGCTGGCCCCCCGACAGCAGCCCGGCCTCCTGCGTCGCGCGTTCGCGCAGGATCGGAAAGTAGCCGTAGACGAGCTCCATGTCCCGGCCGACGGCGTCGCGGTCCTTCCGCGTGTAGGCGCCCATCAGCAGGTTGTCGCGCACCGAGAGGAGCGGGAACACCTCGCGGCCCTCGGGCACGTGGCTGAGCCCCTTCTGCACGACGACCGCCGGGTCGCGCGCCGTGATGTCCTCGCCGGCGAACTCGACGCTGCCCTTGCGCGGGTCGATGATCCCGGAGATCGTCTTCAGGATGGTCGACTTGCCGGCACCGTTGGAGCCGAGCACGGCGCCGATGCGGCCGCGCCCGACCTCGAGGCTGACGCCCCGGATCGCGCGGATCGGCCCGTAGGCGCTCTCGACGTTCGAGAGACGGAGGATCGGCGCCGCCTCGCTCACGCCGCCACCTTGTCGGCCGGCCGCGCCGCTTCGCGGCGCAGCGACGACACGTCCTCCGCCGAGCCGAGGTAGGCCTCGACCACCGCCGGATTCGCCTGCACCTCGGCCGGCGTGCCGATCGCGATCGTCTCGCCCTGGTTCATCGCCAGGACCCGGTCCGAGACCCGCGACACCAGGGTCATGTCGTGCTCGACCATCAGCACCGTGATGCCGAGCTCGTGCCGGATGTCGTCGATCCAGAAAGCCATGTCGTCGGTCTCCTCGACGTTGAGTCCGGACGACGGCTCGTCGAGCAGGATGAGCTTGGGCTCGGTGCACAGCGCGCGCGCCAGCTCGACGACCTTGCGCACGCCGTACGGCAGGCCGTGGACGAGCGATTCGCGGTGATGCTGCAGGTCGAGCAGGTCGATGACGCGCTCCACCGCCTCGCGCGCCTGCAGCTCGGCGGCGCACGCCTTGGGCGTGAACAGGAGATCGCTCCACAAGCCGGTGCGACGGTGCGTGTGCCGGCCGATGAGGAGGTTCTGCAGGACGCTCGCGTTCTCGAACAGCTCGATGTTCTGGAAGGTCCGGGCGATGCCAAGGGCGGCGATCTGGTGCGGCGCACGGCGCAGCAGGGGCTGCCCTTCGAACTCGAGCGTGCCGGCGGTCGGCGTGTAGATGCGGCTGATCAGGTTGAACACCGTCGTCTTGCCGGCGCCGTTCGGACCGATCAGGGTGAAGACCTCGCCCCGGCGGACGTCGAAGCCGACGTTGTTGACGGCGAGCACGCCGCCGAAGCGGACGCTGAGGCCGCGCGCCGAGAGCAGGGGCGTCGCGTCGCTCACTTCAGCCGGTCCGACTTGAGGAAGCTCTTCTGCCGCTTGAACATGCCCTTGCGGTAGAACGGAAAGATCTGGAAGTAGGTTCGAACCTTCAGCCAGCGGCCGTAGAGGCCGAGCGGCTCGAAGAGAACGATGGCGATCAGCACCAGGCCGTAGATGGTCCCCTGCAGGCCCGGGGCCTGGCCGATGGCGGCAGGGAGGTAGTCCTTGGCGAGGGCGATCGCCTGCGGCATCGTGATCAGGAAGATGGCGCCGAGGAACGCCCCGTGCACCGAGCCGATGCCGCCGACGACGATCATGAGGACGAGGTCGATCGACTGCAGGATGCTGAACTGGTCGGGCGAGATGAACTTCAGCTTGTGCGCGTAGAGGGCGCCGGCGATCCCCGCGAGCGCCGCGGAGATGGCGAACGAGGTCGTCTTGTAGCGGGCGAGGTTGATGCCCATGCTCTGGGCCGAGATCTCCGAGTCGCGGATCGCGACGAACGCGCGCCCGGTCGGCGATCGCAGCAGGTTGAGGATGACGAGCGTCGCGCCGATCGTGACCGCGAGGCAGATGAAGTAGAAGGAGACATCGCTGTCGGCCGTCCAGTCGAGGATCCGCGGCGCCTTCAGGTGGATGCCGGCGTTGCCGCCGGTGACGCTCTCCCAGCGCGCGAAGACCTCGGCGACGATGAAGCCGAAGGCGAGCGTCGCGATGGCGAGGTAGATGCCCTTGACCCGCAGCGCCGGCAGGCCGACGACGACTCCAGTCGCCGCCGAGATCAGCGCCGCCATCGCGAAGCTCGCCGGGAAGGGCCAGCCCGCCTGCGAGAGCGCCGCTTCGGTGTACGCGCCGACGCCCAGGAAGGCGGCGTGGCCGAGCGAGAACAGGCCCGTGTAGCCGGAGAGCAGCATCAGCCCGATGCCGACGACCGAGTAGATGAGCACGAACGTCAGCTGCGCGAGCCAGTACTCCGGCAGCACCCAGGGCGCGGCCAGGAGCGCCAGCACGAGAAGGCCATACCAGAAGGACTGGCCGCCGTGCTTGACCAGGCGGACGTCCTGCAGGTAGCTGGTCTTGAAGAGGAAGCGCATCAGACCTTCTTGCGCAGCTTCTCGCCGAACAGGCCGTTCGGCTTGACGACGAGCATGAGCAGGACGAGGACGTAGGGAGCGATGTCCTTGAAGCCTTCCGGAAGGTAGAAGCCCGAGAGCGCCTCGGCGACGCCGATGATGATGCCGCCGACGATGGCGCCCGGCAGGCTGCCGAAGCCGCCGATGACCGCCGCCGGGATCGCGCTCAGGCCGATGAAGCCCATGTTGGCGTGCACGAAGGTGCTGGGCGAAAGCAGGATGCCGGCGATCGCGGCGGCAGCGGCGGCGAGGCCCCACACGATGCCGTTCAGCCGCCGCACCGGGATGCCCATGTAGTACGCGGCGAGCTGGTTCTGCGAGGTCGCCTGCATGGCGATGCCGATCTTGCTGAAGCGGAACATCGCATACAGCACGGCGCAGAGCACGGCGGTGACGACGATCGCGACGACGTGCTCCGAGTTGATGGAGACACCGCCCACGTTCCAGACGATGTCCTTGTACGGCAGGGGCATGGTGTGCGTCTCCGTGCCGATCGCCGGGATCATGGTCACGACGCCGCGCGCGACGTAGCCGATGCCGATCGTCAGCATGACGACGGTGAACGCCGGCTGGCCGAGGATCGGCCGGATCACGGCGCGCTCGAGGCCGACGCCGAACAGGCCCATGCCGATGACGGTGGCCGGCATCGCCAGCCAGAAGGGCACGCCGAGGAGCGTCATGAGGGCGAAGCCGCCGAACGCGCCGAGCATCATCAGCTCGCCGTGCGCGAAGCTCACCGTCTCCGTGCTCTTGTAGATGAGGACCAGACCGAGGGCGATCAGGCCGTAGTTGCAGCCTTGCGCCACGCCCTTGATGACGATCTCGAGTTCCTGCACGATGTCCCTCGAAGAGCGCTCGGCGTCGCGGCGGCGGTCCTTTGCCGGCGGGGCACCGGCTGCTATTCTTCTTCGCCAAGCAAGCAGTTGCTTTGTAGCGAAGATGCCCAGCGCTCGTCAGCGTAAAAACCCGAGAAGCGGCCCGCCAGACAACCGTCGCGACGACCTCGTGCGTGCCGCGGCTCAGCTGTTCCGCGAAAAGGGCTTCGAGGGCACGACCGTGCGCGACATCGCCGGCGCCGTCGGCATGCGCTCGGGCAGCCCGTTCTATCACTTCGCCAACAAGCACGAGCTGCTGATGGCGGTGATGGAAGAAGGCCTCCGCCTCGGCCTCGAGAGGACGCGGGCCGTCGTCGACGGCGCCGGCCTGGCCGCGACCGAGCGCTTCCGCCGGCTCGTGCGCGTGCACTACGGCATCCTGCACGACACCGGCAGCGACTTCATCCCGGTGATGCTCTACGACTGGCGCTCGCTGCCGGCGCAGTACAAGCGCCGCATCATCGAGCTGAAGGACGGCTACGACGCGATCTGGCAGGGCACGCTCGACGACCTGCACGCCGAGGGCCGGCTGCGCGCCGATGCGCGCCTGGCCCGCCTGATGATCCTCGGCGCCATCAACTTCTCGGCGACCTGGTACCGGGCGAAAGGACGTTCGGCCGGCCGCGTCGACCTCGACGCGCTGGCCGACGAGACCGTGGCGCTCGTCCTGCACGAGGCGCGATCGTGACCGCCCGATTCCGCCGCGCTGGTGCGGGGACGCCGTGAGCACCACCGTCCGCGTCGATCGTGCCGCCGACGTGTGGACGGTGACGATCGCCCGTCCGCAGGTGCGCAACGCCGTCGACGGGCCGACGGCGCGCTCGCTCGCCGAGGCCTTCCGCGCCTTCGACGCCGACGCGACGGCCAAGGTCGCTGTGCTGCACGGGGAAGGGGCGCATTTCTGCGCCGGCGCCGACCTCCGCACCGTCGCCGCCGGCAGCCTCGGCGATGCGGGCCAGCCGCTCGCGCTCGCCCTCGCCGACGACATCACCGAGGACGGGCCGATGGGCCCGACCCGGCTCGCCCTGAGCAAGCCGGTGATCGCGGCCGTCGAGGGATACGCTGTCGCCGGCGGCCTCGAGCTCGCGCTCTGGTGCGACCTGCGCGTCGCCTCGGCGACGGCGACCTTCGGCGTCTTCTGCCGCCGCTTCGGCGTGCCGCTGATCGACGGCGGCACGGTGCGCCTGCCGCGCCTGATCGGCGAGAGCCGGGCCATGGACCTGATCCTCACCGGGCGCGCCGTCGGCGCCGACGAAGCGCTCGCGCTCGGCCTCGCCAACCGCGTCGTCGGCGCCGACGAGGCGCTCGCCGCGGCACTCGTCCTGGCGCACGAGATCGCCGCCTTTCCGCAGCAGTGCATGCGCAACGACCGCGCCAGCGTGCGGCTCCAGCACGGGCTCCCGATCAACGCGGCGCTGGCCCAGGAGTTCGCCCTGGGACGAGCGACGCTAGACGCCGGCGAGGCCGTCGAAGGGGCGCGCCGCTTCGTCGCCGGCACCGGCCGGCACGGCCGCTTCGACGACCGCTGATCGACGCCGGCAGGAGCCGGTGGCACGTGTCCGAAAACGGCCAGTCGTGGCCGAGGCGCTGACCATAATCGGCGCATGACGATCGATGGCGACGCGGCCTACCAGATCCTTCTCGCGCACGACGCGCGCTTCGACGGCAAGCTCTTCGTCGGCGTGACCTCGACCGGCGTCTACTGCCGGCCGATCTGCCGCGTGCGCATGCCGGCGCGGCGCAACTGCCGCTTCTTCGCGACGCCGGCGCAGGCCGAGGCGGCGCAGTTCAGGCCCTGCCTCAAGTGCCGTCCCGAGCTGGCGCCCGGGCCCGGGCTGCCGTGGACGGTGATGGACGCGTCGCGCACGCTGGCCCGCCAGGCGGCGATGCTGCTCGAGGAGGAGTCCGCGAGCGACGAGGCGCCCGGCGTCGCCGCCGTCGCCGCCCGCCTCGGCGTGAGCGACCGTCACCTGCGCCGCATCTTCTTCAGCGAGCACGGCGTGACGCCCTTGCAGTACCTGCAGACGCGCCGCCTCCTTCTCGCCAAGCAGCTGCTGACCGACACCGACCTGCCGGTGGCGCAGATCGCGCTGACGAGCGGCTACCGGAGCCTGCGCCGCTTCAATGCCGCCTTCGCGAGCGGCTACCGCATGAACCCGATGCGCTTGCGACGGACGGCGGCGGCGGGCGCACGGACCGTGCCGCGCCGCGGCGGGCCGGCCGCGAAGCCGGCCGACGGTGTCGACTCGCCGCCCGTGAGCGTGCTGCTCGGCTATCGGCCTCCCTATGACCGGGCGGCCCTGCTCGCCTTCATCGCACAGCGCGCCATCCCGTGCATCGAAGCGGTCGACGGGCCGGTCGTCCGGCGCACGGTTCGCGCCGGCGCGCTCGGCCCGGAAGCGGGCTGGCTCGAGGCGCGCTTCGTTGCGGACCATGCACGCGTCCGGCTGTCCTTCGCGCCGTCGCTCGGTGCGTCGAGCGGCGCCGTGATCGCTGCCGTCCGGCGCTGGCTTGATCTCGATGCGGCGCCCGACACCATCGACCAGGGCCTCGCAGGATTGCCCGGTGATCCGGGGTTGCGCCTCCCCGGCAGCGTCGACCCGTTCGAGCTCGCAGTGCGCGCCGTCCTCGGCCAGCAGGTCACGGTCGCTGCGGCGCGCACCCTCGCCCGCCGCGTCGTCGAGCGCTTCGGCAGCATCGTCGAGACGCCGTGGGACGACGTCGCGCGTGCCTTCCCCGGACCCGACGCGCTGGCCGGCGCGCCGCTCGAGCGCATCGCCGAGCTCGGCATCATCCGCAGCCGCGCCGGCGCGATCCGGGCGATCGCCGCCGCCTGGCCCGATCTCGCGCGCCTGTTCGCGCCCGCCTCCTCGCCCGAGGTGCTGGTCGATCGCCTGCGCGAGCTGCCCGGCATCGGGCCGTGGACGGCGCACTACGTCGCCATGCGCGGCCTCGGCTGGCCGGACGCCTTCCCGCCCGGCGACGTCGCCGCGCTGAAGGCGATGCGGCAGCTCTTCGGCGCTGCGACGCAGCGCGCCTCCGACACGCACGCCGAGGCCTGGCGGCCCTGGCGCTCGTATGCCCTCCTCCGCCTCTGGAACTCCCTCGGAGCCACGCCATGACCTTTGCCACCGACTCGATCGTTCGCTCCTGCACCGCACAGAGCCTGATCGGCTCGCCGCTCGGCCCGCTGCTCCTGGCCCGCACGCGGGTCGGTCTCGCCGGTGCCTGGTTCCAGAACCAGAAGCACCACCCGATGACGATCGGAGCGCCCGAGCGGCCCGACGATCCGCTGCTCGCGTCCGCCGCGCGCCAGCTCGAGGCGTACTTCGCCGGCGCGAGCGATGTCTTCGAGGTCGCCCTCGACCTCCAGGGCACGCCGTTCCAGCAGGCGGTCTGGGCCGAGCTCCTCCGCATCGCGCCCGGCACGACGTGCAGCTACGGCGACATCGCTCGGCGCCTCGGCACGGCCTCGTCGGGGCGGGCGGTCGGGTCGGCCGTCGGCCGCAACCCGGTCTCGATCATCGTGCCCTGCCATCGCGTCGTCGGCAGCACGGGCGCCCTGACCGGCTACGCGGCCGGCCTCGACCGCAAGACGGCCCTTCTCCGTCTCGAAGCCGAGCGACGGGCCCGCAGCGGCACGCGAGCCGGGCAGCTGGAGCTTCATTGAGGCCGCGCGATGTCGCCGAGCTCGTCGCCCTGGCCGCCCTCTGGGGCGGATCGTTCCTCTTCATGCGCATCGCCGTGCCGGCGTTCGGCCCGTTCGCGCTCGCCGCACTGCGCGTCGCCGGCGCCAGCCTGCTGCTCCTGCCCCTGCTCGTGGCGCGCGGCGAGCTGGGCGCGCTGCGGCGGCACTGGCGCCCGATCGCCGTCGTCGGGCTGACGAACTCGGCCCTGCCCTTCGCCTGCTTCGCCTACGCAGCGCTGACGATCGACGCCGGCGTGTCGGCGATCTTCAACGCGGCGACGCCGCTGTTCTCTGCCGTCATCGCCTGGCTGTGGCTCGCTGACCGCATGACGCTGCCGCGCATCGTCGGGCTCGCCGTCGGCTTCGCCGGCGTGGTCTGGGTCGCGTGGGACCGGTCGAGCGCGGCCGCCGCGACGACGACGCACGTGGCGCCGGCTGCCGTCGAGGCGACGCACGTCGCCGGCGCCGCGGTGCTCGCCTGCATCCTGGGCGCCCTCTTCTACGGCATGGCGCCGAGCATCACGAAGCACCACCTCACCGGCGTGCCTCCGCTCGCCGTCGCCGCCGGCAGCCAGCTCGCGGCGACGCTCCTGCTCGCGCTGCCGGCAGCCGCCGCCTGGCCCGCCGCGTCGCCGGCGCCGGCGGCATGGGCGGCAGCGGCGGCACTCGCCTTCGTCTGCACGGGGCTGGCGTACATCCTCTACTTCCGGCTGATCGCCCACGCCGGACCCGCCAACGCCGTGGCTGTCACCTACCTCGTGCCGATCTTCGCCGTGCTTTGGGGCGGCCTCTTCCTCGGCGAGCGCGTGACGGTGTCGCTCGCGCTCGGCTGTGCCGTCATCTTCGTCGGCACCGCGCTGGCGACCGGCGTCATCGGCACGCGTCGCGCGCCGCTGCTCGCAGCCGGTCCGGACACGCCGCCGCGGCGGTGAACCGCGTCAGCCCGGGGGCACGCCGGTGGCCGCTGGCGGCACCGGACTGCCGCCCGTGAAGCCGCGCTTCAGCAGCATCCATCGCCACTTCGGCACGGCGCGGAAGGGCCGGGTGCCGGCGGCGGCGTCCGACACCGGAACGCCCTGCGCCATCTGCAGCGTGATGGAGCGGCGGGCGTCGGGACAGACCTTGCAGCTCCAGTTGCGGCCGTCCCGGATCGTGCAGTCGTCGAACTTTCCGGACGGCTCGGCGGTTCCGACGGTCCAGAAGATCACCTCGCGGTGCGGCTTCAGGGCCCGGTAGCGGTAGCGCTGGCCTGCCGACACCTCGCCCGTGCAGCGGTCGCCCTGCCAGACGCCATCGATGCATTCGACCGTGTAGATCGTGCGCTCGCCCTGCATGGTGACGAAGTCCGAGGCCCACGCGGCGAAGCCGAGGGTCGCAAGAACCGCGATCACCGATGCCCAGACACGCACCATCCCGTTGCCTCCGGCGCCCCTGCGGCGCGCGCGGATTGTGCCCGTCGGCCGTCAGATCCCGCATGACCGTCCACCCGGGTCGGACATGCGGCGACGCCTGCGTCACGCTCAGGCGCGAGGTGGCTCGACCGGCGGACGGCCGGGGTCTTCGGGGACGATCGGCGGCGGCAGCCCGTCGTCCGGGTCGACCGGCAGCGCGTCTGGCTCGGGATCGTCGTCGTCCTGGGGCATGCCCGGCAAGGTGGCCATGGAAGTCACTGTCTTGCAAAACGCGGCCGGAGACAAGGACGCGGGCTTTTGCATGCAGACTGCCGACATTCGGGAAGTACATTGTTGACAATTTGCATTTTTCTTCGAACATCGGCCGCATGGGTGAACGCCTCGCCGACATCGCCATGCTGCAGAGTCACTCGCTGACGATGCTCGTGCAGCGCGAGCTCGAGCGGATGGTCCTGACCGGCGAGCTCTCGGCGGGCAAGAAGCTCAACGAGGCCGAGATCTCGACGCGACTGGGCGTCTCGCGTGGACCCGTCCGAGAATCGTTCCGAGCCCTGCAGGAAGCGGGGCTGGTGCGGCTCGAGAAGAACCGCGGTGTGTTCGTGCGCGAGGTCTCGGTCGACGAAGCCGACGACATCTACGAGATCCGCGCCACGCTCGACCAGATGGCCGGGCGCAAGCTCGCCGTGTCGATCCGACGGGAGCAGCTCGCCGCGCTGCGTGCGCTGGTGGCGCGCATGCGCGCCGCCGCCGAGACCGGCGACGTCGAGGGCTATCACGAGGCCAACCTCGCGTTCCACGATGCGCTCGTCGAGTACGCGGGCAACCCGAAGCTGCTGCAGATCTACCGGCGCCTCGTCAACGAGCTGAGCCTGTTCCGCCGCCACACGCTGGCGCAGCCGCACCGCCTCCCGAGCTCGACGCTGGAGCACGAGGAGATCCTGAGCCTGATCGAGTCCGGCCAGGCAGAAGCCGCCGGACAGAAGCTGCACGAACACGCCACGGCCAGTCGGGGGCGCGTGCACGCCCTGGCCGCGGCGACCGCTCGACCTTCCCCTGCCGATCGCGACCTGCGCGCCCGGCGCACCGGCTAGAACAACGGCGAGCGACAGCGCCCGCGGCGTCATGTCGCCACAGTGTCATCGATGCGAGCGCATGCTGGGCATCCGTTGCCCACGGCCCTGAACCCTTCACCGAGGATTGGAGACAACCATGCAGACCTCACGCCTTCGCCCCGCCCTGTCGCGCCTCGCCGCGAGCACCTGGACCCGGCTGGCCGCCGGCCTGGCGCTCGCCGGCGCCTGCCTGCTGCCGAGCGCGGCGCAGGCGCAGGCCGCCGCCTGCGAGAACCCGAGAGTCATCCGCTTCTCGATCATCCCGACGCAGGAGTCGGTGCGCGAGCTCACGCTCTACAAGCCCGTGCTCGACATCCTCGCCAAGAACACCGGCAAGAAGATCGAGTTCTACATGCCGACCTCGTACTCCTCCGTCGTCGAGGCGCTGCTCGGCAAATGGGTCGACGTCGCGGTGCTCGGGCCCGAGTCGTACCTCATCGCCAAGACGCAGGGCGCCAACATCGACGTCTTCGCGACGTACTACAAGAAGCAGGACGGCGTCCAGGAGGCGGGCCCCGGATTCAAGTCCGTGCTCATCACCAAGAAGGGCTCGAAGTTCACGACCGTCGATTCGGTGAAGGGCTCGGTCATGCTGCTCGTCGACCCGGCGAGCACGTCGGGCTCGCTGATCCCGGAATCGATCTTCGGCGGCAAGGTCGTGAAGATGCCGCTGAAGCAGTACTTCAGCAAGGTGGCGTTCTCCGGCGGCCACGACCTCTCGACGCTGGCGGTGTTCGACGGCAAGGCCGACGCTGCCTTCGTCGCCACGCACCGCTACATGAACGCGATCACCGCGAGCAAGGGAAAGATGAAGGTCGAGGACTTCAACATCCTGTGGACCTCGCCGCTGATCCCGCAGGACCCCTTCGTCTACCGCAGCACCCTCTGCCCGGAGCTGAAGAAGCAGATCCAGGACACCTTCGTGACGCTCGACCAACATCCGGACGGCAAGAAGTACCTGGAGAACGTGTTCGCGGAGAAGTTCGTGGTCATGAAGGACTCCGACTACGACGTGATCCGCGAAGCGGGCGGCGGCAAGTAGTCGCGACTTTCAGCCGGAACCGTCATGCGAACCGTGCTCGAGGTGAAGGACCTGCGCGCCGGCTATGCCGGCCGCGAGATCCTGAAGGGGCTCAGCTTCACGCTGGCCGCCGATGACTTCTTCGCGATCATCGGCCCCAGCGGCGCCGGCAAGTCGACCCTGATCCGCTGCGTCAACCGGCTCGTCGAGCCGAGCAGCGGACAGGTGCTCTTCAACGGCGTCGATCTCGTCAAGCTGCCCTACCCCGAAATGCGCGCCCAGCGCCGCAACATCGGCATGATCTTCCAGGAGTTCAACCTGATCGAGCGCCTCTCGGTCATGGACAACGTGCTCACCGGACGGCTCGGCTACACCGGCACGCTGCGCAGCATCTTCCGCATGTACACCAAGGCCGACATCGAGCAGGCCCTGCGCCTGCTCGACCGCGTCGGCCTGAGCGAGCACGTCGACAAGCGTGCCGATCGCCTCTCGGGCGGCCAGCGCCAGCGCGTCGGCATCGCCCGCGCGCTGATCCAGAACCCGAAGCTGCTCCTCGTCGACGAGCCCACCTCCAGCCTCGACCCGAAGATCTCGCGCGAGGTGATGGGACTGATCCGCGAGATGGCGCGCGAGTTCCACATTCCCGTGCTCTGCAACATCCACGACGTCGACCTCGCCTGCGACTTCTGCACCCGGGTCATCGGCCTGCAGGACGGCATCAAGAAGTTCGAGGGCAGCCCGGACCAGCTCGACAAGCGCGCGCTGCAGGAGATCTACGCGATGGAGGTGCTGTGAACGCGGCGGCGCTCGAGGCCCGCGTCGCCGGCATCGCGGCCGGGCGCCGGCGCACCCGGACCGTGCGCTACGGCTCGTACTTCCTGATCCTTGCGGCCGTCGCCTGGAGCATCGAGGTGATCGTGTTCCAGGACACCGACTGGAGCCGCATCGTCGGCGGCTCGCTGCTGACATCGCTCGGCCGGTTCCTCGAGCTCGACCTCGAGGTCGTGCCGCAGCTGTTCGAGCCGGCCCTCGAGACGGTCCTCATGGCCACGCTCGCGACCGTGGCCGGGCTCGTGCTCTCCATTCCCGTCGCCTGGCTCGGCGCCGCCAACATCACGCCCTTCGGCAAGATCTCGTACGCGATCGGCCGCTTCGGCATGACGATGTCGCGCTCCGTGCACGAGATCGTCTGGGGACTGATCTTCGTGTCGGCGGTGGGGCTCGGCGCGCTGGCCGGCATCCTGGCCATGGCGGTGCGCTCGGTCGGCTTCATCTCGAAGACGATCGCCGAGGCCATCGAGGACGTCGACCCGAAGCCGCTGGAGGCCATTCGCGCCGCCGGCGGAACGAAGTTCCAGATCCTCTGGTTCGCGATCCTGCCGCAGATCATTCCGGTCTTCGTCGGCAACATCATCTTCGAGTGGGACATCAACATCCGCCGCTCGACGATCCTCGGTCTGGTCGGCGCCGGCGGGCTCGGCCTGCTGCTGTTCCGGCAGATGGCGATGTCGAACTACGGCGGCATCGCCGTCGTGATCCTCGCCGTGCTGGCACTGATCGTGTGCGGCGAAGTGATTTCCCACTATGCACGCAAAGCCATCATCTGAGCTCGGCATGGCCGTGCCGCAGGGGCTCGGAACGGCAGCGGCGCCACCGCCCTCGCGGGCCGACGCCGCCGGCCGCGTCCCGCTCACGTGGAGCCGGATGCGCTATCCGCAGAGTCTCTACAAGTACGTCGCGCTGCTCGGGTCGCTCGCCTTCATCGCCTTCTCGCTCGAGTACCTGAACATCGAGGTGGACCGACTGCCGGGGATGCTCGGGCGGATGGGCGAGATGCTGGCGCGGCGCTACTTCCCGCCGAACCTCGGCCACATCCTGAACGCCGACTACTGGCACTCGGTCGTCGAGACGCTGCAGATGAGCTACCTGGCGACGGTGCTCGGCCTTGCCGCCGCGATCCCGCTCGCCTGGTTCGCCGCCTACAACATGACGCCGAGCCGGCGCTTTCTCTACCCCGTCGCGCGCCTCTTCATCATGGGCTGCCGGTCGGTGCACGAGATGATCTGGACCATCCTCCTGGTGACGCTGCTCGGCTTCGGCATGCTGCCGGGTGCCCTCGCCCTCACCCTCTTCTGCATCGGCTTCGCCGGCAAGCTGTTCTCCGAGGCGATCGAGGCCATCGAGCCCGGCCAGGTCGAGGCGATCCGCTCCGCCGGCGCCAACAACCTGCAGGTGTTCGTGTTCGCGGTGCTGCCGCAGGTGCGCGTTGCCTGGACCGGGATCTCGATCTACACCTGGGACGTCGTCTTCCGCGCCGCGACGGTGGTCGGCTTCTTCGGCGCCGGCGGCATGGGCTGGTACCTGCGCGAGAGCGTGCAGCGGGTGGCCTCGCGCGACGTCGCCGCCATCCTGCTCTCGATCATCGTCGTCGTCATCATCTCCGAGCTCGTCTCCGCCTGGCTGCGCACGCGCATCGCCCGCGCGGTCGCCTGATCCGGGCACCTCGACATCCAATCTCCGAAAGCCTCCAATGAACAGCAAAGCCGCGGAGCGTTCCGTCTCCGCCAACGGACGCACCTACCGCTGGATGGACCGGCCGCTCGTCATCGTCTGCGTCGACGGCTGCGAGGCGGACTACATCAACCAGGCCGTGCAGGCGGGCGTCGCGCCCTACCTCGCCGAGATGTGCGCCAAGGGCACCTCGCTGCTCGCCGACTGCGTCGTGCCGAGCTTCACCAACCCGAACAACCTGTCGATCGTCACCGGCGTGTCGCCAGCCGTGCACGGCATCTGCGGCAACTACTTCTACGACCGCGAGGCGGACGAGGAAGTGATGATGAACGACGCCAAGTACCTGCGCGCCGAGACCATCCTCGCCAAGTTCTCGAACGCCGGCGCCAAGGTCGTCGTCATCACCGCCAAGGACAAGCTGCGCACCCTCCTCGGCAAGGGCATGAAGGCGATGTGCTTCTCGGCCGAGAAGGCCGACCAGCTGACGATGGAAGGCAACGGCATCACCGGCGTGCTCGAGCTCGTCGGCAAGCCCCTGCCCAAGGTGTACAGCGCCGACCTCTCCGAGTTCGTGTTCGCCGCCGGCGTCAAGATCATGGCGAAGCACCGGCCCGACGTCATGTACCTGTCGACCACCGACTACGTGCAGCACAAGCACGCGCCCGGAACGCCGGCCGCGAACGACTTCTACCGGATGATGAGCGGCTACCTGGCCCAGCTCGACGCCATGGGCGCGACGATCGCCCTGACCGCCGACCACGGCATGAACGCCAAGACCGACGCCGCCGGCCGGCCGCAGATCCTCTACCTGCAGGACTGGTTCGACGCGGAGATCGGCGCCGGCGAGGCCCGCGTCATCCTCCCCGTCACCGATCCCTACGTCGCCCACCACGGCTCGCTCGGCTCCTTCGCAACGGCTTACCTGCCGGCGGATGCCGACCAGGCCGGCCTGTTCGCGAGGCTGCGCCGCCTGGCCGGCGTCGAGCTGGTGCTGTCGAGGGCCGAGGCGGCCGAGCGCTTCGAGCTCCCGACCGATCGCATCGGCGACGTGGTGATCGTCTCGGAGCGGCTCTACGTCATCGGCACGAGCCCGGCCAGGCACGACCTGTCCGGCCTCGATGCGCCCTTGCGCTCGCACGGCGGCGTCTCCGAGCAGGTCGTCCCGATCCTCTTCAACCGCTCGCTGCAAGGCCTCGTTCCGGGCCGGCGCCAGCGCAACTTCGACATCTTCGACCTGGCGCTGAACCACGCCGTCTGATCGCGTCGCATACCGTTCGAGGAGAGCCGCTTGAAGAACTGGGCGTACCACAACCCCGTCGCCATCCACTTCGGCGCCGGCGTGCTCGAGACGCTGCCGAAGGTCCTGCGCGGCCGGCGGGCGAGCGTCGTCACCTTCCCGGAGGCGGAGTCCTTCGGGCTGCTGCCGCGGCTGCGCCGGCTGCTCGGTGATTCGCTCGTCGGCGTCATCGACGACACCCAGCCGAATCCGGACGTCGAGGGGCTCGACGGCCTCTACCGCGCCTTCTGGCGCCAGCATGCGACGAGCGAGGTCATCGTCGCCGTCGGCGGCGGCAGCGCGCTCGACACCGCCAAGGCCTTGATGGTCGGTACCGAGAGCGGCGAGTTCGACGCCCTGGTCGCCCTGCTCGCGACGGGCAAGCCGTTCACGCCGCACCGCGTCAAGACCCTGATCGCCGTGCCGACCACGTCCGGCACCGGCAGCGAGGTCACCGGCTGGGCGACGGTGTGGCATCGCAGCAGTGGCAAGAAGTACTCGCTGCACCTGCCCGAAACCTGGCCCGAGGCGGCCATCGTCGACCCCGAGCTGACCCTGTCCCTGCCGGCCGGCCCGACCCTGTCGGCCGGGCTCGACGCGCTCTCGCACGCGCTCGAGTCCATCTGGAACGTCAATGCGAATCCGGTCTCCGACAACCACGCCGTCAACGCCGCCCGCATGGTCCTCGACACGCTGCCGAAGCTCATGAAGAGCCCGCAGGACATCGAGCTGCGCCGGCGCATGGCGCTGGCGGCGCTGACGGCCGGGCTCGCTTTCTCGAACACGCGCACGGCGCTGGCCCACTCGATCTCCTACGACATGACGATCCACCACGGCCTCCCGCACGGCATCGCCTGCTCGTTCACGCTCGGCATGGTGCTGCAGCGCGCGCTCGGCAAGGACGCGGAGCGCGACGGCGTGCTGGCGCGCGTCTTCGACGTGCCGCTGCCCGAGGCGCCGGCGTTCCTGAGCCGCTTCCTCGAGGAACTCGGCGTCAGCACCCGCTTCGAGTCCTACGGCGTGTCTTCCGCCGAGTCGGAGCGCATGATCACGACTGCGCTCGACGGTGTGCGCGGCAAGAATTTCATCGGCGTCGCCGCCTAGGCGCGCCCACCAGAGGAACACGACCCATGAATGCCCGAGAGTTGCGTCGAGAAGCCATGCGGATCGGCGGCAAGAGCGTGCACCGCGACCGCGTCATCGAGGTCTTCAATCCCTACACCGAGCAGCTCCTCGGCACCGTGCCGAAGGCGACGCTCGACGACGTCCGCCAGGCGTTCAGCATCGCCAGGGCCTACAAGTCGAAGCTCACCCGCTTCGACCGGGCGGCGATCCTGAACAAGGCCTCGGCGATCATCCGCAGCCGCACCGAGGAGTACGCCGACCTCATCACCGCCGAGTGCGGCCTCTGCAAGAAGGATTCGCTCTACGAGATGGGGCGCGTCAGCGACGTGCTGCTGTTCGGCGCGAACGAGTGCCTGAGGGACGACGGCCAGATCTTCTCGTGCGACCTCACGCCGCACGGCAAGAAGCGCCGCGTCTACACCCAGCGCGACCCGCTGCTCGGCGTGATCAGCGCCATCACGCCGTTCAACCACCCGATGAACCAGGTGGCGCACAAGGTCGTGCCGGCGATCGTCACCAACAACCGGATGGTGCTGAAGCCTTCGGAGAAGGTGCCGTTCTCGGCGATCGTCCTTGCCGACGTGCTGTACGAGGCCGGCCTGCCGCACGAGATGTACCAGGTGGTGACGGGCGACCCGAAGGAGATCGCCGACGAGATGCTCACCAACGAGCACGTCGACCTGATCACCTTCACCGGGGGCGTCGCCATCGGCAAGTACATCGCCTCGAAGGCCGGCTACCGACGCATGGTGCTCGAGCTCGGCGGCAACGATCCGATCATCGTCATGGAGGACGCCGACCTCGACGAGGCGGCCTCGCTCGCGGCCGCCGGCTCGTACAAGAACTCGGGCCAGCGCTGCACCGCCGTCAAGCGCATGCTGGTCCAGGAGTCGGTCGCGGACCGCTTCGTCGAGCTGCTCGCCGACAAGACGCGCGCCTGGAGCTACGGCGACCCGATGGACCCGAAGGTCGACATGGGAACCGTCGTCGACGAGACCGCCGCGCGCTACTGCGAGGACAAGGTCAACGAGGCGGTGTCGCTCGGCGCCAGGGTCGTGGTCGGCAACGTGCGCAAGGGCGCGCTCTACTCGCCGACCGTTGTCGACCGCGTCACGCAGGACATGCCGCTGGTACTCCACGAGACCTTCGGCCCGGTCTCTCCGGTGATCCGCTTCAAGACCATCGACGACGCGATCCGGCTCTCGAACTCCACGGCCTACGGCCTGTCCTCCGCGGTGTGCACGAACCGCCTCGACTACATCTCGCGCTTCGTGGCCGAGCTGGAAGTCGGCTCGGTCAACATCCGCGAGGTCCCCGGCTACCGGCTCGAGCTGACGCCCTTCGGCGGCATCAAGGACTCGGGCCTGGGCTACAAGGAAGGCGTCCAGGAGGCGATCAAGAGCTTCACCAACATCAAGACCTACTCCCTGCCCTGGGTCTGAAGCGCGAGGGGTCCATGGCGCTGCGCACCTTCGCGTTCGTCCACGCCATCTCCGAAGCGCAGCTGCGGCCCTTCCGCGCGGCCTTCCCGGGCATCGAGTTCCTGATGCCCGAGGACCACGGCCTTCCGCAGGGCCTCGAGCGCGCCGAAGGCGCCGCCATCGCCTGGGACTCGCCGCCGATCGACGCCATCCTCGATGCCGCGCCCGCGCTTCAGTGGATCCACCAGCGGGGCGCCGGCATCGACCGCATCGCGACGCCGCGGCTGGCGGCGAGCGGCCTGTTGCTGACCAACGGCAGCGGGAACCACGCGATCAACATCGCCGAGCACGTGATGGGCCTGATGCTCGCCTTCGCACGCCGGCTGCCAGCCCTGCTCGAGACGCAGCGCGAGCGGCGCTGGAAGCCCCCGCCGGTGAAGTCGCTGTTCGAGCTCTGCGGCCAGACGCTCGTCATCGTCGGCTTCGGCGCGATCGGCTCCGCGCTGGCGCAGCGCGCCCGTGCGTTCGGCATGACGGTGATCGGCGTGCGCCGCACGGCGGCCGGGCCTTCCCGCGAGGGCGCCGAGCGCGTCGTCGCCATGAGCGGGCTCGACGCGGTGCTGGCGGACGCCGACCACGTCGTCCTCGCGGCCCCGCTGACGGCCGAGACGCACGGGCTCTTCTCGACGGCGCGGTTCAAGGTCATGAAGCGAGGCGCCTACCTGTGCAACGTCGGGCGCGGCGCCATCGTCGACCACGATGCCCTGCTCGCCGCGCTGCGCGCGGGGCAGCTCGCCGGCGCCGGTCTCGACGTCACGGAGCCCGAGCCGCTGCCCGCCGAGTCGCCGCTGTGGACGGAGCCGAACGTCATCGTCACCGCGCATTCGTCGGGCCTGACGCCGCACTCCTTCGAGCGCTACCAGGCGCTGCTGCTCGAGAACCTCGGCCGCTTCGTGCGGGGCGAGCCGCTGCTCAACGTCGTCGACGTGCAGCGCGGCTACTAGCTCGGATCCGGACCGTCGTCGCGAGTTGTGACGACCCTCCGGTGCCCTAGCATCGACGCATGGCTCTGCACCGGACGCGATGAGCACGACTGCCCGCTACGACCTGCTGATCCGCCGCGGCACCGTCGTCGACGGTACGAAGGCGCCCCGCTTCGACGCCGATGTCGGCGTGCGCGGCAGTCGCATCGCCGCCGTCGGCGACCTCGCCGGCGCGAGCGCCACGCGCACGCTCGACGCCGCCGGCCTGATCGTCGCGCCCGGTTTCATCGACTCGCACACGCACGACGACCAGGCGTTGCTCGCGCAGCCCGACATGCCGTTCAAGGTCTCGCAGGGCGTCACCACGGTGATCGCCGGCAACTGCGGCATCAGCGCCGCGCCGCTGCGCCGCGGCATGAAGCTGCCGATGCCCCTGGATCTGCTCGACGGTCCGGACAGCGAGCGGCACGAGAGCTTCGCCTCTTGGGTCGCGGCGCTGCAGGCGCGGCCGGCGGCGACCAACGTGGCGGCGCTGGTCGGTCACTCGACACTGCGCGCCGTGACCATGGGCGAAGACGACCTCGACCGCGAGGCGCGCGGCGACGAGGTCGAGGCGATGCAGGCGCTCCTGGCCGACGCGCTCGACGCCGGCGCGATCGGCCTGTCGACCGGGACCTTCTATCCGCCGGCCGTCAAGGCGAGCACCGACGAGATCGTCGCCGTCGGCCGGCCGCTGTCGACGCGCGGCGGCCTCTACGTGACGCACATGCGCGACGAGGGGTCGCGGGTGATGGAAGCACTCGACGAGACCTTCCGCATCGGCCGGGCCCTCGGCGTGACGGTGGTCGTGTCGCACCACAAGGTGCAGAACCGGCCGAACTTCGGCCGCTCCGTCGAGACGCTCGCCTTCATCCGCGAGACGATGACCCGCCAGCCGGTGTGCCTCGACTGCTACCCCTACACCGCCGGCTCGACCATGATCCGCACCGATCGCGGCATGCTCGACGGGCGCATCCTCATCGCCTCGAGCGTGCCGCATCCCGAGTGCGCCGGCCGCGAGCTCGGCGACATCGTGGCGAGCTGGGGTGTCGCGGAAAGCGAGGCGGCCCGGCGAATGCAGCCCGGCACCGCGATCTACTTCCTGATGGACGAGCCGGACGTGCAGCGCATCCTCGCCTTCGACGAGACCATGATCGGATCGGACGGCATCCCCGTCGGCGAGAAGCCGCACCCGCGCCTCTGGGGCACGTTCCCGCGCGTGCTCGGCCACTACAGCCGCGAGGTCGGGCTGTTCCCGCTCGAGACGGCGGTCTGGAAGATGACCGGCCTGACGGCGCGCAATTTCGGCGTGGCCGACCGCGGCACGGTGGGAGTCGGCAAGCACGCCGACCTGGTGCTGTTCGACGCCGCTGCGATCCGTGACGCCGCCACCTACGAGGCGCCGACCACGCCCGCCGAGGGCATCCATGCGGTGATCGTCAACGGCGGCGTCGCCTGGGAAGGCGGCCACTCGACCGGCCTCCGGAGCGGCCAGGTGCTGAAGCGGACGACGCCAGGGCCGAACGGAGCCGCGGCATGAGCAGGGCCGACCGGCCATGAAAAACGGGCTGCGGCACTTCTGCTGCAACCCGTTGTTCTGTGTTGGCGGAGTGGACGGGGCTCGAACCCGCGACCCCCGGCGTGACAGGCCGGTATTCTAACCAACTGAACTACCACTCCTGGTACTGACTTCTCTTCGGCCGACCCCGGAAGGTGGCGTCCCCTAGGGGATTCGAACCCCTGTAATCACCGTGAAAGGGTGGTGTCCTAGGCCTCTAGACGAAGGGGACTGAAACTCTCTGCATGCCGGCTTCGGCGGCGCGGCTCCATCGTATCGTGTGGAGGTAAGCGGGATCGAACCGCTGACCTCTTGCATGCCATGCAAGCGCTCTCCCAGCTGAGCTATACCCCCGTCGAAATTCGGAAACGAAGCCCGAGATTATAGCGAGCCGGCGGCCCGGGCCGGCGCCAGACGTTCCAGCACGGTCTTGCGCGGGAAGACCTCGAGGACGGCATCCAGCGAGGGCGTCTGCGCACGGCCGCAGACCAGGACCCGGACCGCCGGTGCGAGCTGCGGCATCTTCAGCGAATGCGCGGCCAGCGTCTCCTTGATGGCGGCGGCGATCGCGGCCTTGCTCCAATCGACCACGCCGAGCTTGCCGCGCAGCGTGGCGAGCGCCGGGCGGAGCGCGTCGCCGACGTGAAGCGCCAGGTCGTCGGCGCTCGGCGCCACGTCGCCGAACACGGCGGCCAGCCACCCCGCGAGCTCGGCGCCCGTGCTGCAGCGGTCGCGGAAGACCGCCGCCGCGCGCAGGATCGCCGCATCGTCGGCGGCAGGGACGACGCCGCGCCGGCCCAGCTGGTCGCGGGCGAGCGCGACCAGATCGGCGTCGGCAAGCGCCTTCAGGTAGTGCGCGTTGACCCAGTCGAGCTTGGCCGCGTCCCACTGCGCCGGGCTCTTCGAGAGATGGCTGCCGTCGAACCACTGGATCAGCTGGACGCTGCTGAAGAGCTCCTCGTCGCCGTGGCTCCAGCCGAGCCGCGCCAGGTAGTTGAGCATCGCCTCGGGCAGGTAGCCCTTCTCCTGGTACTCGGTGACGCTGACGGCGCCGCGCCGCTTCGACAGCTTCTGCCCGTCGGCGCCGAGGATCACCGGCACGTGCGCGAACACCGGCCGCGGCGCGCCGAGCGCCTCGAACAGGTTGATCTGCCAGGGCGTGTTGTTGACGTGCTCGTCGCCTCGAAAGACATGGCTGATGCGCATGTCGCGGTCGTCGACGACGACGGCGAAGTTGTAGGTCGGCACGCCGTCGGCGCGGACGATCACCAGGTCGTCGATCTCGCGGTTGGAGATGCTGATCGTGCCCTTGACCATGTCGTCCCAGGTCACGGCGCCCTCAGCCGGGTTGCGGAAGCGGATCACGGGCGCGACGCCCTCGGGCACCGGCGGCAGCGTCTTGCCCTGCTCGGGCCGCCAGCGACCGTCGTAGAGCGTCTTCTCGCCGCGCGCCCGCTGTGCGTCGCGCATGGCCTCGAGCTCGGCCGGCGTGGCATAGCAGCGATAGGCGCGGCCCTCGGCCAGCAGCGTCTCGGCGGCCTGCCGATAGCGGTCGAGCCGCTGCATCTGGTAGACCGGCCCCTCGTCGTAGTGCAGGCCGAGCCAATGCATGGCGGCGAGGATCTGGTCCACCGACTCCTGCGACGACCGGGCGACGTCGGTGTCCTCGATCCGCAGGACGAAGTCGCCGCCGTGGTGCCGGGCGAACGCCCAGGAGAACAAGGCGGTCCGGGCGGTACCGAGGTGCAGGAAGCCTGTCGGCGAGGGCGCGATGCGGGTCCGGACGCGCTGCCCCGGCCGCGGCACGGGCGGCGGCGGGGGTGCGCTCACGACGGGTCCAGGCCGCGCGCGAGGTCGGCCTGGATGTCGGCCACGTCGTCGAGCCCCATCGCGACGCGGATCATCCCCTGCGTGATGCCCGCCGCCTGGCGCTGCTCTTCGCTCAGCCGGCCGTGCGAGGTGCTTGCGGGGTGCGTGATCGTCGTCTTGGTGTCGCCGAGATTCGCCGTGATCGAGCACACCTGGGTGGCGTCGATCACCCGGAAGGCGCGCCGGCGCGCGGCCGCCGCATCACCCGCCGGAGCAGCGACCACGAACGAGACCACCGCCCCGCCGAGGCCCGACTGCTGCGTCATGGCCAGGGCGTGCTGCGGGTGCGACTCGAGGCTCGGGTAGTAGACGCGCTCGACCGCGCCCTGCGCCTCGAGCCAGCGCGCCAGTTCTAGGGCGCGGGCGCTCTGCGCCTGCATGCGGATCGAGAGCGTCTCGAGCCCTTTCAGCACGACCCACGCGTTGAACGGCGACAGGCACATGCCGGCGCTGCGCATCACCGGCACGAAGCGCTCGTTGACGAGCTGCTCGGTCGCGCACAGGGCGCCGGCGATCACGCGCCCCTGCCCGTCCAGATACTTGGTGCCGGAGTGGACCACGAGGTCGGCGCCGTAGTCGATCGGCCGCTGCAGGGCCGGCGTGCAGAAGCAGTTGTCGACCGCCAGCCACGCGCCTGCCGAATGCGCGAGCTCGGCGAGGGCGCGGATGTCGCACACCTCGGTCAGCGGGTTCGTCGGCGACTCGGCGAAGAACAGCTTCGTGCTCGGCCGCACCGCGGCACGCCATTGCGCCGTGTCGGTCTGCGAGACGAACGTGGTCTCGATGCCGAACTTCGCGAACTCGCGTCCGAAGAGCATCACGGTCGAGCCGAAGACGCTGCGCGAGCAGACGACGTGGTCGCCTGCCTTGAGGAGCCCCATGCCCAGCAGCAGGATGGCGCTCATGCCGCTCGAGGTCGCGATGCACGCCTCGGCGCGCTCGAGCGCGGCGAGGCGGCGCTCGAGCATCGTCACCGTCGGGTTGGTGAAGCGCGAGTAGATGAACGCCTCTTCCTCGTTCGCGAAGCGCGCCGCTGCCGTCGCGGCGTCTGGTTGGACGAAACTGCTGGTGAGGAAGAGCGCCTCGGAGTTCTCGCCCCAAAGGCTGGGCGGCAGCCCTTCGCGCACCGCGAGCGTGTCCGGCCGGGTGTCGGCCGGCAGGCTCACGCGCGGGATCTTGCCGTCGCGCATTCAGGTGGCCTCGGCGGTGCTCTGCAGCGTCAGCGGGCCGCGACCGGACGACGCGTCTTCCTCGTCCGCCTGGCCGTGCCGCTGCGCCGCCATGGCCGCGAAGTCGTCCTCGCTCACGTCGCCCGTGATGTAGACCCCGTCGAAGCAGGACGCCTCGAAGCCGTCGAGCTTGGGATTGAGCGCGCGGACCACCCGCTTCATGGCGCCGACGTCCTGGTAGATGAGCGCGTCGGCGCCGATGAACCGGCGGATCTCCTCGATGCTGCGGCCGTGCGCGATCAGCTCGTCCTTGGTCGGCATGTCGATGCCGTAGACGTTGGGGAAGCGCACCGGCGGCGCCGCCGACGCGAGATAGACCTTGCGCGCGCCGGCGTCGCGGGCCATCTGCACGATCTCCTTCGAGGTCGTGCCGCGGACGATGGAGTCGTCGACGAGCAGCACGTTGCGACCCTTGAACTCGACCTCGATGGCGTTGAGCTTCTGGCGCACCGACTTCTTGCGCACTCCCTGCCCCGGCATGATGAAGGTCCGGCCGACGTAGCGGTTCTTGACGAAGCCCTCGCGGTAGGGCTTGCCGATCTTCTGCGCCAGCTGCATCGCGGACGGCCGGCTCGACTCGGGGATCGGGATGACGACGTCGATCTCCGAGGGCGGCATCGTCGAGATGAGGCGCTGCGCGAGCGTTTCGCCGAGGTTGAGCCGGGCCTGGTAGACGGAGACGCCGTCCATGACCGAGTCGGGCCGGGCCAGGTACACGTACTCGAACATGCACGGGTTCAGCGTCGGATGCTCGGCGCACTGGCGCGAGTGGATCGTGCCATCGAGGTCGATGAAGATCGCCTCGCCGGGCGCGACGTCGCGCGTGAGGGTGTGGCCGGTGCCGACGATGGCGACGGATTCGCTGGCGACCATGATCTCGGGGCCATCCGGGCCGCTTCCTTCGCCGTACGAGAGCGGCCGGATGCCGAACGGGTCGCGGAAGGCGAGCAGGCCGTGCCCGGCGACCAGGGCGACGACGGCGTACGAGCCCTTGACGCGCCGATGCACCGCGCTGACGGCAGCGAAGACGACGTCCGGCGACAAGGTCGTGTCGCGCACCGCCCGCTCCAGCTCATGGGCGAGGACGTTGATCAGCACCTCCGTGTCGCTGCCGGTGTTGATGTGGCGCCGGTCGACGTCGAACAGCTCCTGCTTCAGCGCCGCGGCGTTGGTGAGGTTGCCGTTGTGCACCAGGACGATGCCGTAGGGCGCGTTGACGTAGAACGGCTGCGCCTCCTCCTCGCTCCAGGCGTTGCCCGCTGTGGGATAGCGGACCTGGCCCAGCCCGACGTGACCCGGCAGGGCGCGCATGTTGCGCGTGCGGAAGACGTCGCGGACCATGCCGCGGGCCTTCTGCATGAAGCACTTCGTGCCCTGCATCGTGACGATGCCGGCCGCATCCTGGCCGCGGTGCTGAAGCAGCAGCAGGGCGTCGTAGATCAGCTGGTTGACCGGAGTCTTCGCGATCACGCCGACGATTCCACACATGGCAGCTCCCCGAGATCAGTCGAACACGATCGCCGTCAGACGCGGCTGCGCGCCGGCGCGCTCTCGCCTGCCGGCGGCGCCACCCATGACAGCACCTCGCGCAGCAGCTCCTGCAGCCAGGCCGCGCCCTGCGACTCCTGCCAGGCCGGCGCGCGGGCCAGCGGCGTGTACGCCAGCACGGCCGTGAGCGCCAGCAGCACGAGCACGCCCCGCGCCAGCCCGAACATCGCACCGAGCAGCCGGTCGAGGGGACGCAGCGGCGTCGCCCGCACCAGCCGCGCGATGCCTCGTGCCGCCAGGCCCCACAGCAGCAGGACGACCAGGAACGCAGATGCGAACGCGACGACGCGGTTCAAGGTCGAGCCGGCCTCGCCGACCGGCAGGTAAGGCCCGAGAATCGGCCCGAACCACAAGGCCGCGAACCACGCTGCGAACCAGCCGGCCAGCGAGAGAAGCTCGAAGGTGAGGCCCCGGAACAGGCCGACCAGCGCCGAGAGGGTCAGCGCCGCGATCAGGGCTGCATCGACCCACCCGATGACCGGCCATTCCATCGATGCGCATCAGAGCGTCAGCACGACCGCGGCCAGACCCGCGGCCTTGGCCTTGGCGAGCGCGGCGTCGGCCTCGCCGCGGGAGGCGAACGGCCCGACGCGAACGCGGATGCGGCTGCCCGAGGGCGTCTGCGCCACCTGTGTGTAGGTCTTGAGGCCGAGCCTTTCGACCTGCTTGCGGGTGTCGCGGGCAGCCTCGGCGTCGGCGAAGGCACCGACCTGAAGGATGAAGCGCGCGCCTTCGGCCGCTGCCCCAGGGCGCCCCTCGAGCAGAGCTTGCGCGCGGTCGCTCTCGGAGCGCGCAGCGCCGGCTTCGGCCTCGGCCGGTCGCGCCGCCAGCACCGGCGCCGACGCCCGCCGTGCCGGCTCGGCCGCCGATGCGCGCCGTGCCGGCTCGACGGCCGACGCCTTGCGCGCCGGCTCCGTCACCGCGGCTCGACGCGTCGGTTCGGACGCAGCCGCCGGCGGAACCGCGGCCGCGGCGACACGCGAGGCGCTCCGGTCGGCCGGCGCGGGCGCCGGCGTCACGTCGCGGCCCGCCTCGGCGCGGGATTCGATGGCGATGGCGTCGGTTCTCGGCGCGACCCGCGCCGCCGTCGCGTCCTGAGACGGCCCCGGGCGCGACTGCGGCACGGCGAGCGGCGGCATGCTGTCGCGGCGCGGGATCTCGATCGGGATGTCGATCGGGACCGGGCGCGGCTGGGTCTCGAAGACGAGGGGGAAGCCGATGATGCCGATGGCCAGGAGAACGATGGCTCCGATGAGCCGGTGCCGGGCGCGTGTTCGCGCGGCCTGGACAGCGTCCGCCGATTCGACCTGGGCCGTCTGGGCGGAGGAGTCGCTCTTCTGCTTGAACATCGATGATTGCCGTTCGAGCCGCCGAGCTCAGACGACGTGGCGGCCGGCTCGTTGCGGCAGGCCGTGCTCGAGCACGCCACCGACCGTGTAGAAGGAACCGAAGACGAGAATTCTATCAGCGGGGTCCGCGTCGGCGACCGCTGCGGCGAGCGCCGACGGCGGGTCCGGGTGGGTCGCCACCGTCGCTCGCGACTGCGTGCCGGCGCCGTCCCGCCAGCGCGCCGCCAGCGCCTCGGCCGTGGCGGCGCGCGCCACGGGCAGGTCGGTGAAGTGCCAGGCGTCGACCAGCGGCGCCAGGCGACGCAAGATGGCGTCGATGTCCTTGTCGGCCATCGCGCCGAACACCGCGTGCGTGCGCGGGAAAAAGCCCATCTGGTCGAGGTTCAGCGCCAGGGCCGCCACGGCGTGCGGGTTGTGCGCGACGTCGAGCACCAGCGTCGGCTCACCGGGCACGATCTGGAACCTGCCGGGCAGCTCCACGGTCGCGAGGCCGGTCCGCACCGCCTGCGCGCTCACCGGCAGTCGCTCGCGCAGCGCCTCGAGCGCCGCCAGGGCGCCGGACGCATTGAGCAGCTGGTTCGCGCCCCGAAGCCCCGGGTAGCCGAGGCCGCTGAAGCGCATGTCCCGACCCGTCCAGCGCCACTGCTGGCGATCGCCCGAGTGATGGAAGTCGATGCCGGAGACGCGCAGGTCGGCACCGATGCGCCGCGCCTCCTCGATGACGCTGCGCGGCGGCATCGGATCGCTGACCACCGCCGGCTTGCCTGCGCGCAGGACGCCGGCCTTCTCGCGCCCGATCGTCTCGCGGTCGTTGCCCAGGAACTCGCTGTGATCGATGTCGATGCTGGTGATGACCGCGCAGTCGCCGTCGAAGGCATTGACCGCATCCAGCCGGCCGCCGAGTCCGACCTCCAGGATGACGACGTCGAGCCGCGCTGCGGCGAACAGCCTGGCGATGACGAGCAGCGTGAACTCGAAGTACGTCAGGCTCACGTCGCCGCGCGCCTGCTCGACGGCAGCGAAGTGCGGCAGGAGCTCGGCCGCGTCGACCATCCGGCCGTCGACGCGGCAGCGCTCCTCGAAGTGGACCAGGTGCGGCTTCGAGTGAAGGCCGACGCGGTAGCCGGCCGCGAGCGCGATCGACTCCAGCATCGCGCAGGTCGAGCCCTTGCCGTTGGTGCCCGCGACGACGATGACCGGGGCACCGAAATCGATCGCCAGCCGCGCCTTGACGGTGCTGACGCGCTCGAGCGTCAGCTCGATCGTCTTCGGGTGCAGTCGCTCGCAATGCGCCAGCCACTCGGCCAGCGTCGCAGGCGCGGTCACGCCACGGCGTCGGACGGCAGGCGCTGCAGCATCGCGATCTGCCGGGCGATGATCGGGCGCAGCTCGCGCCGGTCGACGATCATGTCGATGGCTCCGGTCTGGAGCAGGAACTCGGCGCGCTGGAAGCCCTCGGGCAGTTTCTCCCGGACGGTGTTCTCGATCACGCGCGGCCCGGCAAAGCCGATCAGCGCCTTCGGCTCGGCGATCACCACGTCGCCGACGAAGGCGAAGCTGGCCGACACGCCACCCATCGTGGGATCGGCGAGGACGCTGATGTAGGGCAGGCCTGCCTTAGACAGCCGCGTGAGCGAGGCGTTCGTCTTGGCCATCTGCAGCAGGCTGAGCAGCCCCTCCTGCATGCGTGCGCCGCCCGTGGCCGTGAAGCTCACGAACGGGGTCTTCTGCTCGATCGCGGTCGTGACGCCGCGCACGAAGCGCTCGCCGACGACCGAGCCCATGGATCCGCCCATGAAGTCGAACTCGAAGCAGGCGGTGACGACCGGCAGGCTCATGAGCGCGCCGCCCATGACGACGAGGGCGTCGGTCTCGCCGGTGTTCTCGAGCGCATCCTTCAGCCGCTCGGGATACTTCTTGCTGTCCCTGAACTTGAGCGCATCGACCGGCAGCACCTCCTGGCCGATCTCGTAGCGACCCTCGGCGTCGAGGAAGGCGTCGAGTCGGGCCCGGGCGCCGATGCGGTGGTGGTGCGCGCACTTCGGGCAGACGTTGATGTTCTTCTCGAGGTCGGTCTTGTAGAGCACCGTCTCGCACGAGGGGCACTTCACCCACAGGCCTTCCGGCACTGTCCGGCGCTCGCTCGGATCGGTCTGCTGGATCTTCGGCGGCAGGAGTTTTTCGAGCCAGCTCATGAGGTGTCCTTCAGGGTTCCAACGCGGCTCAGGCGTCGAGGGCGCGTCGGATGTCGGCGATGAAGCCGGCAGCGATGCCGGGTGCGTCCTCGCGGCCCGCCGATTCGAGCAACTGCACGAGGGCGCTGCCGATCACCACCGCGTCGGCGACGTCCGCCACGGCGCGCGCTGTCCTGGCGTCGCGGATGCCGAAGCCGACCCCGACCGGCAGGTTCAGGTGCTCGCGGATGCGCGGGATCATGGTCTTGACGGCCTCGATGTCGAAGTGCCCGGCACCCGTCACGCCCTTCAGCGACACATGGTAAACGTACCCGCTCGCCAGGCCGGCCAGACGGGCGATGCGCGCATCGCTGGAGGTCGGCGCGATCAGGAAGATCGGGTCCATCCCGTGCCGCTTCAGCAGGGCGGCGAAGTCGCCGCACTCCTCGGGCGGGTAGTCGACGACGAGCACGCCGTCGACGCCGGCCGCCTTCGCGTCGGCGACGAAGCGCTCCGTCCCGTGTCGCTCGATCGGGTTGGCGTAGCCCATCAGGACGACCGGGGTCCGCGCGTCCTGCGCGCGGAACGCCGTGACCATCGCCAGGACCTGCGTCATGCCGATGCCGCGACCGAGGGCGCGCTCGCTCGCCTTCTGGATGACCGGGCCGTCGGCCATCGGATCGCTGAACGGCACGCCGAGCTCGATCACGTCGGCACCGGCGCCGGCCATCGCCAGCATGATGGCCGCGGTGGTGTCGGCCTGCGGATCGCCCGCCGTGACGTACGGGATCAGGGCCTTGCGGCGACGCTCGCGCAGGCCGGCGAAGGCAGGCTCGATGCGGCTCATCCGCGAGCCCGCGCGTCGAGCTCCGCGACGGTGGCGATGTCCTTGTCGCCGCGCCCGGAGAGGTTGACGAGCAGGTGCTGGTCGCTGCGCATCGTCGCCGCGAGCTGCATCGCGTAGGCCACGGCATGGCTCGATTCCAGGGCCGGGATGATGCCCTCCGTCCGGCAGAGCCGATGAAAGGCGCGCAGCGCGTCGTCGTCGGTGATGCCGACGTACTCGGCGCGGCCGATGTCGTGCAGCCAGGCGTGCTCGGGCCCGACGCCGGGATAGTCGAGGCCGGCCGAGATCGAGTGCGTCTCGCTGATCTGGCCGTTGCCGTCCTGCAGGAGATAGGTGCGGTTGCCGTGCAGGACGCCAGGGCTGCCGGCGCTGATCGAGGCCGCGTGGCGGCCGCTCTGCAGGCCCTCGCCCGCGGCCTCGACGCCGATCAGCCGCGTCCCTTCATGGACGATGTACGGATAGAAGATCCCCATCGCGTTGCTGCCGCCGCCGACGCAGGCGATCACCGCATCGGGCTGGCGCCCGATCATCTCGGGCATCTGCGCCAGGCACTCGTCGCCGATCACCCGCTGGAAGTCGCGCACCATCGTCGGATACGGATGCGGCCCGGCGACGGTGCCGATGATGTAGAACGTGTTCTCGACGTTGGTCACCCAGTCCCGCAAGGCTTCGTTGAGGGCGTCCTTCAAGGTCTTCGAGCCGCTCTCGACCGGCACCACGGTCGCGCCGAGCAGGTTCATGCGATAGACGTTCGGCGCCTGCCGCTTGACGTCCTCGCTGCCCATGTAGACGACGCATTCGAGGCCGTAGCGGGCGCAGATGGTCGCGGTCGCGACGCCGTGCTGGCCGGCACCCGTCTCGGCGATCACGCGCGGCTTGCCCATGCGCCGGGCCAGCATCGCCTGGCCGATGGTGTTGTTGATCTTGTGCGCGCCCGTGTGGTTGAGGTCCTCGCGCTTGAGATGGATCTGGGCGCCGCCGATCTCGCGCGAAAGCCGCGCCGCGTGGTAGATCGGGCTCGGCCGGCCGACGTAATGGGCGAGCTCGGAGCGGAACTCGGCATCGAACGCCGAGTCGGCCTGGGCCTCCTCGTAGCAGGCCTTCAGCTCGTCGAGGGCATGGACGAGCGTCTCGGCGACGAAGCTGCCGCCATAGGGGCCGAAATGCCCGCGCGCGTCGGGCTGGTGGTAATCAAGCATGGGATGGATTCAGGCAGTGGATGCGTCGATCCGGGAATCGGCTTCGCGCACCGCGTCGCAGAAGCGGCGGATCGCCGCCGGGTCCTTCACGCCGCGCGACGATTCGACGCCGGAGGAGACGTCAACGGCCCAGGGCCGCAGCTGCTGGATGCCGGCAACGACGTTTTCGGCACGCAACCCACCAGACAAAACGAGCCGAAGCGGAACGCCGGGGGGAACGAGCGACCAATCGAAGACCTTTCCTCCGCCGCCGAAGCCTTCCACATGGGCATCGAGAAGAAGCGCACTGGCCCCTTCGAAACGGCGCGCGAAGTCTAGCAAATCGAGCCCCGCGGCCATGCGCGCGACCTTCACGTAGGGCCGGCCGTACGAGGCGCACTCCTCTGGCGTTTCGTCGCCATGGAACTGCAGCACCAGGCCGGGGATGGCGGCGAGCGCCGCCGATATCGCGGACGGTTCCGCGTTCACGAACAATCCCACCGGCGTGACGAACGGCGGCAGCTCCTGCGCCAGCGAGGTCGCCTGCGCCAGCGAGACGAAGCGCGGGCTGGGCGGATGGAAGACCAGGCCGATGGCGTCGGCGCCGGCGTCGACCGCCGCGGTCACGTCTGCCGGGCGCGACAGCCCGCAGACTTTGATCCGGGTGCGGCCGCTCATCGCCCAAGGCGAGCCGCGATCACGCCCTCAGGGCAGCCAGTCCATGGCCGGCGTGTGCTCGGGAATCGCATGGACGGCATCGTAGTACGGGCCCACGAAGTACAGGCCGTCCGGGGCAAAGGTCGCCGATGCGAGCGTCCGGTCGCGGGAAGCCAGCACCTCGGCGAGCCACGCCGGCGGCCTCGCGCCGCTGCCCACCGTGACCAGGCTGCCCATCAGGTTGCGGATCATGTGGTGCAGGAAGGCATCGGCCTCGAAGTCGAAGCGCCAGTACGCGCCGCGCCGCTCGACGGTCAAGGTGCGCAGCGTCTTGATCGGCGACGGCGCCTGGCATTCGGCCGAGCGGAAGGCGCTGAAGTCGTGCTGGCCGATCAGCGCCGCCGCCGCCTCGCGGAGCGCCCCGGCGTCGAGGCGGCGAAAGGTCCATCCCACGTGCCCGTTCTCGAGCGCCGGGCGGACCGGCGACTCCAGGAGGACGTAGGCATAGCGGCGGCCGAGCGCGCTGGCCCGTGAATGAAAGCCGTCCGGGACCACCCGGCACCACTGCACGGCGATGTCGCGCGGGAGGTGCCGATTGGTGCCGCGGATCCACGCGTCGGTCCGGCGGACGACGTCGGTGTCGAGGTGGACGACCTGGTTGAGGGCATGCACGCCGGCGTCGGTGCGGCCTGCGCACACCGATCGAAGCGGCACCGCGGCGAACGCCGAGAGTGCGGCGTCGAGACGATCCTGCAAGGTGAGCCCGCCGGGCTGGCTCTGCCAGCCGTGATAGGCGGTGCCGCGGTAGGCGACGCCGAGGGCAACTCGCACGAGACCTCGTCGCCCTTCATGCCGCGCCGCCCGCGGGCGGCGCAACGATCAGCCCAGGTCTTCCAGCATGCTCTGCGCCTTGGACTTCGTCGAGCCCGTGGCCGTCGTCAGGACTTCGCGCAGCAGGTCGCGCGCGCCGTCCTTGTCGCCGATGCGCTGGAATTCCTCGGCCAGCTCCATCTTGCGCGAGACCGGATCCCCGTTGCCCTCGTCCTCCATGACCGCGAGGTCGCCACCGTCGCTCATGGCCTTCGCGCCCGACGGGGGCGGATCGAGGTCGAGCGTGATCCCCGACAGGTCGAACACCAGCGGCTCGTCGCGGCGGTCAGGCTCGGCCGACGCCTCGTTGGCCACGAGCGGCATCTTGAGGGTGCTCGCCTGGAACGCCACCGGGGCGGCGGCGGGCCGCGGCGGGATGGCCTCGGTCGTATCGAGCGGGACAGGCTTCGAAGGCACGCCGACCTCGGGGTTGTCGAGGTCGAGGTCGACGTCGGTCAGCTGGCTGTCGCGCAGGTCGGTGTCGATGTTCGAGTGCCCAAACGCCGATTGCGTCGGCGTGATCGACTGCGGCATCGTGCTGGCGCCGAGCGGCTCGGGGCGCGGCTGGCCGGCGTCCGTCGGGTGCTCCGGAGCGCCGCCGTCGCGGTAGAGGCTGTTCTCCGGATCGATCTGGGCGCCGAGCTCCTGGGCCTTGGCCCAGTCCTCGCCCTCGCCGCGCGTGAGCGCGAACAGCTGGGTTGCCAGCAGCTCGAAGCCCTTGATGTCGCGCCGCTTGGCATACACCTCGAGGAGCTTGGTCCGGATGGCGAGGCGCTCGGGATTGCTGCGCATCGCCTCCTTCAGGATCTCCTCGGCCTGCAGGTCGCGGCCGTAGGCCAGGTAGACGTCGGCCTCCGCGACCGGGTCGACGTCGCCGATGGCGTCGAGCTGCGACAGCGAATACGTCATCGACGACGACGAGCCGGCGGCATCGCGCGTGTCGATCCGCTGGCCGCCGCTGGCGCCGAAGAACGAGTCCGGCTGCAGGCGGCTCTCGAGGAACGATGTCTCGCCGCTGTCCTTCTTCGAGCGCTGGGTGAAGCGGTAGATGCCGAAGGCGCCCAGCAGGACGGCGAGCAGCCCGCCCAGCAGATAGAGCGGGTTCGCCAGCAGCGAATCGACCAGGCTCGGCTCGGGCGTCGCGACCACCGGCGGGCGGGTCGCAGGGCGCGGCGCGACGGCAGCGCTGGCCGGACGGGCGGCGGCCAGGGCCGGCGTGCTGGCGCTGGCCGTCACGGGGGGCGTCGTCACCACGACAGCCGGGACGGCCGGTACGGACGACGCCGCCGGGATCGCCGGAGTCGACGGCGTCGGCGGTGCGACCACGGCTTGCGGCACGCCGGCGGCCGGCGGCACGATGGCGGGCGCCGGCACGATGGCGGGCGCGGGCACCACCGCTGGCGCCGGCGTCGGCGTGGCGGGCGTGGCGGCCGGCGTCGGTGTCGGCGCGGCAGCGACGACAACCGGGGGCGTGGACGGGGACGTCGACGGCGAGGGGCGAGCCATCGACGGCGGCGGGCTCGTCGGCGCGGTGGCAGTCGGGGGAACAGCCGGAGTCGCGGGCGGCACCGCACCCGGCAGGCGCTTCAGTGCCTCGAGGTTCTTGTTGAGCTCGGCGACGCGGGCGGCATCGGCCTGCTTGGCGCGCTCAGCCGACAGGCGTGCTTCGGCGCTGGTGGCGGCTGCGGCGGGTGCAACGCCGGGCTTGGTGAGCGTGAGCTTGTCCGGCGTCGGCGTCGTGGCCTGCTTCCGGTCTTCGACCGAAGCCTGGACCGTTCCCTTCGCCTTCTGCGCGCTCGACTCCTCGCGCGGCGCCAGCGTCGACGAGGCGAGGCGCTGACGGTAAGCGCCGAAGTCGGCGCTTTGCGCCGTGATCGTCTGCCGCGCCTCGGCGGGCGGTACGGCCTGGGCGGTCTCGGCAGAGGGCACCGAGAGCACCACGCCGGCGCGCAGGCGGTTCATGTTGCTGCCGACGAAGGCATTCGGATTCGCGCGGAAGAGCGACACCAGCATCTGGTCGAGCGAGACACCCGGACGCTGCGTGCGGCCGGCGATCTTCGACAGGGAATCGCCGCTTCGCACCCGGTACTCGTCGCCGCTGAGGGCCGGTCCGCGCGCGGCCTGGCTCGACCCCTCGTTGCCGCGCGACTCCGCCGGCGTGCGCACGGCGGCGGAACGTGCTTCGGCAGCAGCGGCGCGCTCGGCAGCGCGGCGCTGGCGCGCCTCGGCGCGGGCAGCCTCGCGGGCCTCGCGGGCCTCGCGCGCCGATGCGGTCGGAACGCTGGGCTCGAGCGGTACCGGCGCGCGCGGCGAAGCGGTGATGACCGGCGAAGTGGTCGTTCCGGCGGGTGCCGGCGTCGAGGCACCTGCGCGCACGGACGGCGGCGGATCGAACAGCAACGTGTACTCGCGGACCAGCCGACCGGTCGCCCAGGAAATTTCCAGGATGACGTCGACGAACGGCTCCTGGACGCCGCGTTCGCTGATCAGCCGGACGAACAGGCGCCCGTCGGCGCGCTTCTCGAGGGTGGCGCGGGTGCTCGGGAGCACCGGGTTGTAGTCGACGTTGGCGGCCCGGTAGGACTCCGGCGGCGCGATGCGGATGCGCAGGTTCGCCTGCTCCTCGGGCGTCATGCTGGTGATGTCGATCTCGGCGCGGAGCACCTCGCCGAGGGACGACTGGACGTTGAGGCGGCCGAGGCCGAGCGCAGACGCGAGGGGAGACGCGAGACAGAGCGCAGCAGCAGCGATGCTCGTCAGCGCGAAGCGCCCCGAGTACTTGAGTTTTCTTTTCAAGGCGTCTCCCGAAAGGACGAAGCGGACCCGACGTGGGGTCCGCCATGACGGCGCGGCCGATCCGTTGACCCGCCGATCTCGATCAAGCCGACTCCGACGTCCCCGAGACGGCCTGGGAAAGTGCTGATCGCAAGACGGAAATCACCATAACATCAGCGATATAGGGTGACAAGCTCATGCATTGGCTGACGTTCGCGCAATCGGCTGTTACGAGTCTTCTTACCGCCAATGTTGCGACCCGACAACGAGTTCGTGAGCGAAAGTCTCTCGCTCATCGCTCGAGCAGGATGCGCAGCATCCGCCTCAACGGCTCCGCGGCGCCCCACAGCAGCTGATCGCCGATGGTGAACGCGCCGAGGTAGCGCTCGCCCATCGCCAGCTTGCGCAGGCGCCCCACGGGGATGGTCATCGTTCCGGTCACGGCGACCGGCGTCAGCTCGCGCACGCTGTCGACGCGCGTGTTCGGAACGACCTTCACCCATTCGTTGTCGGCGCGAATCATGGCCTCTATGTCGGCCAGCGGCACGTCGGACTTGAGCTTCATCGTCAGCGACTGGCTGTGGCAGCGCATCGCGCCGACGCGCACGCAGGTGGAGTCGATCGGCAGGGAAGCGTCGCCGCCGCGGCCGAGGATCTTGTTCGTCTCGGCCGCACCCTTCCACTCCTCCAGGCTGGTGCCGTCGCCCCGGTCGATGTCGATCCACGGGATGAGGCTGCCGCCGAGCGGCACGCCGAAGTTCGCCGTCTCCTCGGCCGACATCGACCGCTGCCGATGCGCGATGCGGCGGTCGATCTCGAGGATCGCGGACTTGGGGTCGGCCAGCAGGTCGCGTACCTCGGCGTTCAGCGTGCCGTACTGCGTCAGCAGCTCGCGCATGTGCTGCGCACCGCCGCCGGAAGCCGCCTGGTACGTCGTGCAGGTCATCCACTCGACGAGGTCGGCCTTGAAGAGCGCGCCGACGCCCATCAGCATGCAGCTCACCGTGCAGTTGCCGCCGATGTAGTTGCGGATCCCGCGCGACAGCGCCTGGTCGATGACGTTGCGATTGACGGGGTCGAGGACGATCACGGCGTCGTCCTGCATCCGCAGCGTCTTGGCGGCGTCGATCCACACGCCCTTCCAGCCGGCGGCGCGCAGGCGTGGGTAGACGTCCTTGGTGTACTCGCCGCCCTGGGCGGTGATGACGACGCTGCAGCGCTTCAGCGCCTCGAGGTCGTAGGCATCCTGAAGAATCGGCTCGTTCTTCGCCTGCGGCGGCGCCTTCCCGCCCTTGTCGCTGGTGCTGAAGAAGAGCGGCTCGATGAGCTCGAAGTCGCCTTCGGCCTGCATGCGCTCCAGCAGCACGGAGCCGACCATGCCGCGCCATCCGACCAATCCCGTGAGTTCCATCGTCGTCCCGTCCTGTGGTGAGGTGCCTCTTCTGCCCGGCCGCCTGCGCCGGGAACGGGCAAGACGAGCGGGCGCGTACTAGTGCGTGGTGGTCGCCTTGATGGTCGATTTGCCCGCGAGCGCGGCGACGACGGCGTCGCCCATCGCGCGCGTGCCGACCTTGCGCGTCCCCTCGGACCAGATGTCGGCCGTCCTCAGCCCAGAGGCGAGCACGCCCTGCACCGCCTGCTCGATGCGAGCAGCGGCTTCCGGCTGGTTCAGGGAGAAGCGCAACATCATGGCCACGGACAGAATTGTAGCCAGCGGGTTGGCCAGGTCCTTGCCGGCGATGTCGGGCGCGCTGCCGTGGCTGGGCTCGTAGAGACCTTTGTCACGCGCGTCGAGCGACGCCGAGGGCAGCATGCCGATCGAGCCGGTCAGCATCGCCGCCTCGTCCGAGAGGATGTCGCCGAACATGTTGCCGGTGACGACCACGTCGAACATCTTCGGCGCGCGGACCAGCTGCATCGCGGCGTTGTCGACGTACATGTGGTCGAGGGCGACGTCCGGGTAGTCGGCGTGCACCTCCGTGACGATGTCCTTCCAGAACTGGAAGGTCTCGAGCACGTTGGCCTTGTCGACGCTGGTCAGATGCTTGCTGCGCTTGCGCGCGGCCTGGAAGGCGACGTGCGCGATGCGCTCGATCTCCGGCCGCGTATAGCGCATCGTGTCGAACGCCTCGTCCGCCCCCGCGAACGGCCCGTCCGGGGCCGGGCGGCGCCCGCGCGGCTGGCCGAAGTAGATGTCGCCGGTGAGCTCGCGGATGATGAGGATGTCGAGGCCGGCGACGAGCTCGGGCTTGAGGCTCGACGCGCCGGTGAGCTCCGGGTAGCAGAGCGCCGGCCGGAAGTTGGCGAACAGGCCGAGCGCCTTGCGCAGCCCGAGGATCGCCTGCTCCGGGCGCAGCGCCCGCTCGAGCTTGTCGTACTTCCAGTCGCCGACGGCGCCGAACAGGATCGCGTCGGCGGCTCGGGCCAGGGCCAGCGTCGCCTCCGGCAAGGGGTAGCCGTGCGCCTCGTAGGCAGCGCCGCCGACCAGTGCCGTCTCGGTCTCGAAGCGGAGGTCGAGGGCATGCAGCACCCGCTCCGCCTGCGCGACGATCTCGGTGCCGATGCCGTCCCCGGGCAGGATCGCGATCTTCATGCGCTTCCCGTCAGCGGACCGTGGCGCCCAGCCACGGCTTGCTCCGCAGCCGCTCGGCCTCGAAGGCGCGAATGGCGTCGGCGTGGCGCAGCGTCAAGGCGATGTCGTCGTAGCCGCCGAGCAGGCAGAACTTGCGGAATCCGTCGACCTCGAACGGCAACTCCTGCCCGTCGGGCCTCAGGACGACCTGCCTCTCGAGGTCGATCGTGAGCTGGTAGCCGGGGAACGCCGCCACCTCGTCGAACAGCGAGGCGACCTCGCGCTCCGAGAGGCGGATGGGCAGCAGGCCGTTCTTGAAGCAGTTGTTGAAGAAGATGTCGGCGTAGCTCGGGGCGATCAGGGCGCGGAAGCCGTACTGCTCCAGGGCCCAGGGCGCGTGCTCGCGCGACGAGCCGCAGCCGAAGTTCCTGCGCGCGAGCAGGATCGAGGCGCCCCGAAAGCGCGGCTGGTTCAGCACGAAGTCGGGGTTCAGTCGACGCGAGGCCGGATCCTGCCCGGGTTCGCCGTGGTCGAGGAAGCGCCACTCGTCGAACAGGTTCTCGCCGAAGCCCGACTTGCGGATCGACTTCAGGAACTGCTTGGGGATGATCGCGTCGGTGTCGACGTTCTCGCGGTCCATCGGCGCGACCAGCCCGGTATGCACTCGAAACGGCGTCATGGCGATCGCTCCTCAGCCCAGCCGACGCACGTCGACGAAGTGGCCCTCGATGGCCGCCGCGGCCGCCATGGCCGGGCTGACGAGATGGGTGCGGCCGCCGGCGCCCTGGCGGCCTTCGAAGTTCCGGTTGCTGGTCGACGCGCATCGCTCGCCCGGCTCGAGGCGGTCGGCGTTCATCGCCAGGCACATCGAGCAACCAGGCTCGCGCCACTCGAAGCCGGCGTTCTTGAAGACGGCATCGAGCCCTTCCCTCTCGGCCTGCTGCTTGACCAGGCCCGAGCCGGGCACCACGAGCGCGAGCCGGACGTTCGGCGCGATGCGCGCGCCGAGCCGCCGCACGACGGCGGCGGCCTCGCGCAGATCCTCGATGCGCGAGTTGGTGCACGAGCCGATGAAGACCTTGTCGATGCGGATGTCGGAGATCGGCAGGTTCGGCGCCAGGTCCATGTACTTCAGCGCCCGCTCCATCGCGTCGCGCTTGCCCGGGTCCTTCTCGCGGTCGGGGTCGGGCACCCGGTCCTCGATCGACAGCACCATCTCCGGCGACGTGCCCCAGGTGACCTGCGGCACGACGGTGCTCGCGTCGATGTCAACCACCGCGTCCCAGTGCGCATCGGGGTCGGATTGCAGCGTCGACCAGTAGCGGACCGCGGCGTCCCACTCGGCGCCGCGCGGGCTGTACGGGCGGCCCTTGACATAGGCGATCGTCGTCTCGTCGACGCCGATGAGGCCCGCCCGCGCGCCGGCCTCGATCGCCATGTTGCAGACCGTCATGCGCCCTTCCATCGACAGGGCGCGGATCGCCGAGCCGGCGAACTCGATCGTGTAGCCCGTGCCGCCGGCCGTGCCGATCCTGCCGATGATCGCCAGCACGATGTCCTTGGCGCTGCAGCCGTGCCCCAGGCGGCCTTCGACGCGCACCAGCATGTTCTTCGCCTTGCGCGCGAGCAGCGTCTGCGTGGCCAGCACGTGCTCGACCTCGCTGGTGCCGATGCCGTGCGCGAGCGCGCCGAACGCGCCGTGCGTGGAGGTGTGCGAGTCGCCGCAGACCACGGTCATGCCGGGCAGCGTCGCGCCCTGCTCCGGACCGATCACGTGAACGATGCCCTGGCGCACGTCGTTCATCTTGAACTGGGTGACGCCGTGCCGATCGCAGTTGGCGTCGAGCGTGTCGACCTGCAGCTTCGAGATCGGATCGGCGATGCCCTGCGAGCGGTCGGTCGTCGGCACGTTGTGATCGCTGACCGCCAGGTTGGCGGACAGCCGCCAGACCTTGCGGCCCGCCTGCTCGATGCCTTCGAAGGCCTGCGGGCTGGTCACCTCGTGGACGAGGTGGCGGTCGATGTAGAGCAGGGCCGTACCGTCGTCCTCGCACCGGACGACGTGCTCGTCCCAGATCTTGTCGTAGAGGGTACGGCCCATGGCGTGTCTCCTGCCTGTGCTCAACGCCGGGAGATCGGCGGAACCTCGCGCTGCGTCGCCCCGGTAAAGAGCTGGCGCGGCCGGCCGATCTTGTACTCCGGGTCGCCGATCATCTCGTTCAGCTGGGCGATCCAGCCGACGGTGCGGGCCAGCGCGAAGATGGCCGTGAAGAGGCTGACCGGGATGCCGATCGCCCGCTGCACGATCCCGGAATAGAAATCGACGTTCGGGTAGAGCTTGCGAGCGACGAAGTACTCGTCCTCGAGGGCGATCTTCTCGAGCGACATCGCCAGCTTGAAGATCGGATCGTCGTGCAGGCCGAGCGCGTCGAGCACCTCGTGGCAGGTCTCGCGCATGAGCTTGGCGCGCGGGTCGTAGTTCTTGTAGACCCTGTGCCCGAAGCCCATCAGCTTGATGCCGGAGTTCTTGTCCTTCACCTGCTTGACGAAGTCGCCGATCTTCTCGACGCCGCCGGCGCGGTGCATGTCCTCGAGCATGGTCAGCGCCGCCTCGTTGGCGCCGCCGTGCGCCGGTCCCCACAGGCAGGCGACCCCGGCGGCGATCGCCGCGAACGGGTTGGTGCCCGAGGAGCCGCACAGCCGCACCGTCGACGTCGAGGCGTTCTGCTCGTGGTCGGCATGCAGGATGAAGATCCGGTCCATCGCCCGCACGAGCACCTCGTTCGGGACGTACTCCTCGCACGGGGTGGCGAACATCATGCGCATGAAGTTGCCGGCGTAGGAGAGCTCGTTCTTCGGGTAGATGTAGGGCTGGCCGATGGTGTACTTGTAGGCCATCGACACCAGGGTCGGCATCTTGGCGATCAGGCGGATCGCCGAGATCTCGCGGTGCACCGGGTTATTGATGTCGGTGGAGTCGTGATAGAAGGCCGAGAGCGCCCCGACGAGCCCGGTCATGATCGCCATCGGGTGGGCGTCGCGCCTGAAGCCGCGCAGGAAGAACTGCATCTGCTCGTTGACCATCGTGTGCCGGGTCACGAGATCGCTGAAGGCCTCCTTCTCCGCGCCTGTCGGCAGCTCCCCCTTCAGCAGCAGGTAGCAGGTCTCGAGGTAGTCGCACTGCGTCGCCAGCTGCTCGATGGGGTAGCCGCGGTAGAGCAGCTCGCCCTTGTCGCCGTCGATGTAGGTGATGGTCGAGTTGCACGCCGCCGTCGACAGGAAGCCCGGGTCGTAGGTGAACTTGCCCGTCTGGCCGTAGAGCTTGCGGATGTCGATGACTTCCGGGCCGATGGTGCCGCGGTAGATGGGCAGGTCCATGCTCGGGCTGCCGTCCGAGAACGAGAGAGTGGCTTTGGCGTCGGACGGTGTCATGCGAGTCCTCGAATGAAAAGCTGAAGCGAAGAGCGGGCCGTCGAACGCGCTTCAGCGGCGCGCGCGGACGGCGGCGAGAACCTGGTGAACCTCGGGGCGGTCGAGCGCCGCCTCGGGTTCGCGGCGGCCGAGGAAAAGGTCGAGCAGGTCGTTGTCGGCAACGTCCATGAGCGCGTAGAGCCCCGCGGCCTCGGCCGGAGTCACGGGCACGGCACGGGAAAAGAAGCGCTCGATGAGCAGGTCGTTCTCGAGCAGGCCGCGCCGGCAGCGCCAGCGCAGGCGGCTCAGCTCGGTGCCGGCCAGGGTCGCCTCCATCAGACCGTCCGCCTCACCATGAGTTCCTTGATCTTGGAGATCGCCCGGGTCGGGTTCAGGCTCTTCGGGCAAACGTCGATGCAGTTCATGATGACGTGGCAGCGGAACAGCCGGTACGGATCCTCCAGGTTGTCGAGGCGCTCGTTCGTGGCGTCGTCGCGGCTGTCGGCGATGAAGCGGTAGGCCTGCAGCAGGCCGGCCGGGCCGACGAACTTGTCCGGGTTCCACCAGAAGCTCGGGCACGCCGTCGAGCAGCTCGCGCACAGGATGCACTCGTACAGGCCGTTCAGCTCGTCGCGCTCTTCCGGCGTCTGCAGCCGCTCCTTCTCGGGCGGCCGCGTCTCGTTGATCAGGTACGGCTTGATCGAGTGGTACTGCTTGAAGAACTGCGTCATGTCCACGATCAGGTCGCGGATCACGGGCAGTCCCGGCAAGGGCTTCAGGACGATCGGGTCCTTCAGCGTGCGCATGTTCGTCAGGCACGCCAGGCCGTTCTTGCCGTTGATGTTCATGCCGTCCGAGCCGCAGACGCCTTCGCGGCACGAGCGGCGGAAGCTCAGCGTCGGATCGAGCGCCTTCAGCTTCATCAGCGCATCGAGCAGCATGCGCTCGCGGCCGTCGAGCTCGACCTCGATCGTCTGCATCGTCGGCGCGGCGCCGCTCTCCGGGTCGTAGCGATAGATGTTGAACGTCCGCTTGCCGGCCGTCGCTCCGGAGAAGCGCGCGTCCTGCGGGTCGGAGCGGACGGCGACGGCGGCGCCGGGCGACTGGTCGTCGGCGGCGTCGGCGGCGCGGGTGAGAGGTTCCTTCTTCATGATCTCGCTAGAACGTCCGCACCTTGGGCGGGATCGGCTCCACCGTCGTCGGCTGCAGGTTGACGGGCTTGTAGTCCAGGCGGTTGCCGTCGCTGAACCACAGCGTGTGCTTCATCCATTGGGCATCGTTGCGACCGTTCGGGAACTGCGGGTCGTCGATCGGCCGCTCGTAATCCGACACCGTGTGCGCGCCGCGGCACTCGCGCCGAGCGGCGGCCGAGACGATCGTGGCGCGCGCCGATTCGACCAGGTTGTCGACCTCCAGGGCCTCGACCCGCGCCGTGTTGAAGATGCTCGACTTGTCGGCCAGGTGCATCGCGGCGGCGCGCTCGGCGATCGCCATGACCTTGCCGACGCCTTCGTCCATCGAGGCCTGCGTCCGGAAGACGCCGGCGTGCTGCTGCATGACCTTGCGCAGGTCGCCGGCGATGTCCTGCGAGTACTCGCCGCCGGTGCTGGCGTCAAGGCGGGCCAGCCGGGCTGCGGTGGCGTCTTCCGCGTGCGCGGGCAGTGGCCGATGCGACGCCTGGTCGAGGCGGCTGGCGACGATGTGGTGGCCGGCCGCGCGGCCGAACACGAGCAGGTCGAGCAGCGAATTGGTGCCGAGGCGGTTGGCGCCGTGCACGCTGACGCAGGCGCACTCGCCCACGGCGTAGAGCCCCGGCACGACGGCGTTGGGGTCGCCGTCCTTCGGCGCGACGACCTGGCCGTGGATGTTGGTCGGCACGCCGCCCATCTGGTAATGGATCGTCGGCACGACGGGAATCGGCTCGCGCGTGATGTCGACGTTGGCGAAGTTGTGCCCGATCTCGAGCACGCTCGGCAGGCGCTTCCTGATCGTGTCGGCGCCAAGATGGGTCATGTCGAGGACGATGTAGTCCTTCTCCGGGCCGCAGCCCCGCCCTTCCTTGATCTCCTGGTCCATGCAGCGCGAGACGAAGTCGCGCGGCGCGAGGTCCTTCAGCGTCGGTGCGTAGCGCTCCATGAAGCGCTCGCCGTCGCTGTTGCGCAGGATCGCGCCCTCGCCGCGGCAGCCCTCGGTCAGCAGCACGCCGGCGCCGGCGACGCCGGTCGGGTGGAACTGCCAGAACTCCATGTCCTCGAGCGGCAGCCCGGCGCGCGCGGCCATGCCGAGGCCATCGCCGGTGTTGATGAAGGCGTTGGTCGAGGCGGCGAAGATGCGACCGGCGCCGCCGGTGGCGAGCATCACGGTCTTGGCCTGCAGGATGTGCAGCGTGCCGGTCTCCATCTCGAGCGCCGTGACGCCGACCACCGCGCCTTCCGAATCGCGGATGAGGTCGAGCGCCATCCACTCGACGAAGAAGTTGGTCCGCGCCCGCACATTCTGCTGGTAGAGCGTGTGCAGCATGGCGTGGCCGGTCCGGTCGGCGGCGGCGCAGGCGCGCTGCACCGGCTTCTCGCCGTAGTTGGCGGTATGGCCGCCGAACGGGCGCTGATAGATCGTGCCATCGGGGTTGCGGTCGAACGGCATGCCGAAGTGCTCGAGCTCGTAGACGACGTTCGGCGCTTCCCGGCACATGAACTCGATCGCGTCCTGGTCGCCGAGCCAGTCGGAGCCCTTGACCGTGTCGTAGAAGTGGTAGTGCCAGTTGTCCTCGCTCATGTTGCCGAGCGAGGCGCCGATCCCCCCCTGCGCCGCGACCGTGTGCGATCGGGTCGGGAACACCTTGGTCAGGACGGCGACGTTCAGCCCGGCCATCGAGAGCTGCAGCGAAGCCTGCATGCCGGAGCCGCCGGCGCCGACGATGACGGCATCGAAGCGGCGCACCGGCACCGACGGGATGTGGACCGCCGGGCCCGCCATCACAGCCTCCACAGGACCTGGACCGCCCAGCCGGCGCAGCCGACGAGCCAGGCGATCGTGAGCATCTGCAGCGTGAGTCGGATCGACACCGGCTTGACGTAGTCCATCCAGATATCGCGCATGCCCACCCACACGTGGTACAGCATCGAGACGATGGTGACGAAGGTCAGCACCTTCATCCACTGCCGCGAGAAGATCCCCGACCACTTGTAGTAGTCGAGCGACCCGGGCATCAGCACCTGGACGATGACGGCGACCGTGAAGACCGCCATGAGCACGGAGGTGATGCGCTGGGCCAGCCAGTCGCGCACGCCGTAGTGGGCGCCGACGACGAGGCGCCGGGATCCGAAGCTGGTGGCCATCGTCCGTGGCCTCAGAAGAAGAGCTTGGCGCCGAGCGCGACGGTGAGGATCGTGCTCAGCGCGATCGCGACGATCGCCGAGCCGTGGCCGAAGCGCTGGCTCACCTGGTGCGTCGCGTCCATCCAGACGTGGCGCATGCCGGCGATGAAATGCAGCAGGTAGGCCCAGATCAGCGCCAGGACGACGAGCTTGACCAGAACCGCGGGAATGCCCATGCCGCCGAACGCGAACAGGCCGACGAACTGCTGGTACGAGATCTCGGAGGTCAGGCTCGCGTCGAACATCCAGATCACGAAGGGAAGCAGCAGGAACATCAGGGCACCGCTGATGCGATGCATGATCGACACCCAGCCCGCCGGCGGCAGCCGGTAGGAGGTCAGCTGCGTGATGTGGATGTTGCGGTACACCGGCTGCCGCTTGAGAGGCTGTTCCTTGAGGGACGTGACCATGTCGACCTTTTTCTTCGAGGCATTGCGCGGTGAGCTTATGATTTTATTGCAACGCAGCAGACTGTACCGCGCGCTGCTCGCACAACCCCTGTGATGGAGAGTCCGCCATGAAGCCCCCCGTCCGCGTCGCGGTCACCGGCGCCGCCGGCCAGATCGGTTACGCCCTGCTGTTCCGGATCGCCTCGGGCGAGATGCTCGGCAAGGACCAGCCCGTCGTCCTGCAGCTCCTCGAGATTCCCGACGAGAAGGCGCAGAAGGCCCTCCAGGGCGTGATGATGGAGCTGCAGGATTGCGCCTTTCCCCTGCTCGCCGGCATGGAGGCGCACAGCGACCCGATGACGGCGTTCAAGGGCACCGACTACGCCCTGCTCGTCGGCGCCCGCCCGCGCGGGCCGGGAATGGAGCGCAAGGATCTGCTCTCCGCCAACGCCCAGATCTTCACGGCGCAGGGCAAGGCGCTGAACGCCGTCGCCTCGCGCAAGGTCAAGGTGCTGGTCGTCGGCAATCCTGCCAACACCAATGCCTGGATCGCGATGAAGAGCGCGCCCGACCTGCCGCGGCGCAACTTCACGGCCATGCTGCGCCTCGATCACAACCGGGCCGCCAGCCAGATCGCGGCGAAGACCGGCAAGCCGGTCTCGGCGATCGAGAAGCTCGCGGTCTGGGGCAACCACTCGCCGACGATGTACGCCGACTACCGCTTCGCGACCATCGACGGGCAGCCGGTCAAGGCGATGATCAACGACGACGCCTGGAATCGGGACGTCTTCCTGCCGACCGTGGGCAAGCGCGGCGCGGCGATCATCGAGGCGCGCGGCCTGTCGTCGGCAGCGTCGGCGGCGAACGCCGCGATCGACCACATGCGCGACTGGGTCCTCGGCTCGAACGGCAAGTGGGTGACCATGGGCATCCCGTCCGACGGCCAGTACGGGATTCCGCAGGACACGATGTTCGGCTTTCCCGTGACCACGTCCGCCGGCGAGTACCAGCTCGTCGAGGGCCTGGAGATCGACGACTTCAGCCGCGAGCGCATCGCGGTCACCCTGAAGGAGCTCCAGGAGGAGCAAGACGGCGTCAAGCACCTGGTCTAGGCGCCGGCACGCCGCTCCGGCGCGGCAGAATGAGCAGGCGCGGTCGCCGGGCGTGACGCATTGCCCGAGGCCGCCGTAACGACGGGTAAAGCAGCCGGCGGCGCGCACGGGCTGAACCGCACAATCGGCGCCGCTCGTCCCTGCTCCTGAAAGGTCCTGCCATGTCCACACGCACCTCGCCGCAGGTCGCCCTCGGTCTCGCCGCCCTGCTGGCTTGCTCCCTCTCGTGCGGCCCGGCCGCCGCGGCCGATGCCGCTGCCAAGCCGACCGCCAAGCCCGCGGCCAAGCCGGCGGCCGCCGGCGCGAAATCCGCCCGCAAGGCAGCGCCTGCCCCGGTCGCGCCGGTGATCGCCGAGGCCTCGCCCGAGCAGGTCAAGGCCGCCGAGATGGTCTATTACGGCCTCTACGACTGCGAGTTCCAGCAGACGCTCAACATCAGCGCCAACCCCAAGCACACGTCCTACGTGGACGTGAAGGCGGGCAAGGGGAGCTGGCTCATGAAGCCGGTCCTGTCGTCGACGGGGGCGATCCGCCTCGAGGACGTCCGGGGCGAGACGCTCATGGTCCAGATCTCGAGCAAGTCGATGCTCCTGAACGTCAAGTCGGCGCAGCGAATCGTCGACGACTGCATCAGCGCGAAGCAGCGCGAGCTGATCGCGGAGGGCAAGGCCGCCAAGGCGGCTGCCGAAGCGGCGGCCGCGTCGGGCGGCAGCGCGGGTGCCTCGACACCCGTCGCGGGCACCGAGACCTCCGCTCCGAAGCAGTAGTTCGCGGCCCAGCGCCCATGCGGCGCCGCCTTGCAAACGCGCCCGCTGGGGCGCGTTTGTCGTTCAGCGAGCCTTTGCCCTTCAGCACCGCGCGGGCGCGTCTGTCGCTTCCGCGCAGCGAGCCGGTGCCGATAATGATCGCCCCGCCCCTTTGACCACCCGTCGCATGCCGCGTCCCTTCAACTTCAGCCCTGGCCCCGCCGTGCTCCCCGAACCCGTGCTGCGCCGGGCCGCCGACGAGATGCTCGACTGGAACGGCACCGGCATGTCGGTGATGGAGATGAGCCATCGGGGCAAGGACTTCATGGCCATCCAGGCCGAGGCCGAGTCGCTGCTGCGCACGCTGCTCGGCATCCCCGATCGCTACAAGGTCCTGTTCCTGCAGGGCGGCGCGATCGGGCAGAACGCGATCGTGCCGATGAACCTGCTGCGCGGGCGGACCGGGGCCGACTACGTGCACACGGGGGAGTGGGCCAAGCGCTCGATGGCCGAGGCCGCCCACTTCTGCCGGGTCAACGTCGCGGCGAGCGCGGAGTCGAACGGCTTCACGGCCATCCCGCCGCAGCGCGACTGGCGCCTCGACCCCGAGGCGGCGTATGTCCACATCTGCTCGAACGAGACGATCGGCGGCCTCGAGTACCACTGGGTCCCGGATACGGGGGGCGTGCCGCTGGTGGCCGACATGTCGTCGAACATCCTGTCGCGCCCGATCGACGTCTCGCGCTACGGCCTGATCTACGCCGGCGCGCAGAAGAACATCGGACCGGCCGGATTGACGCTCGTCATCGTCGACGAGCAGCTGCTCGGCGGGGCACTGCCGACGACCCCGTCGGCCTTCGACTACACGATCCAGGCGGCGAACAACTCGATGATCAACACGCCGCCGACCTATGCCATCTACCTGGCCGGGCTCGTCTTCCGCTGGGTGCAGGAGCAGGGAGGGCTGGCCGCCGTCGGCGAACGCAACCGCGCCAAGGCGGCCCTGCTCTACGACTGCATCGACGGCAGCGGCTTCTACCGCAACGACGTCGCCACAGCCGACCGCTCGCTGATGAACGTCCCTTTCCACCTTCCCGATCCGAGGCTGGACGCCGAGTTCCTGGAAGGCGCCAAGGCCGCCGGGCTGGTCCAGCTCAAGGGCCACCGCATCGTCGGCGGCATGCGCGCCTCCATCTACAACGCGATGCCGATCGAGGGGGTGCGCGCCCTGGTCGACTACATGCAGGAGTTTGCTGCCCGGCACGCATGACGCGGCACCGTCGTGCCCTTGAGTATGCGTTCGGAAGTATGTATCATGTCGACATACTGAACCAGCGAGGAGCGCCGATGGAAGCGACCGTGGCCGAGCGCGGGCAGATCACCCTGCCGAAGGCGGTGCGCGACGCGCTCGGCCTCACCAAGGGAACGCAGCTGAAGGTCGAGCTGGACGGCAGCCGCATCATCCTGCGCAAGAACGTCGACGACGCGATCTCGCGTCTGCGCGGCCGCTTCAGGCTGCCACCGGGCACGACGACCGACGACGTCATGCGCGAGCTCCGTGGACGCGCCCCGGGCGATCCGGTCGACCCGTGAGCGCAGCTTCGCGGCGATGATCGCCATCGACACCTCCGTCCTCATCGACCTTCTCGGCGGCGACGCCGGCGCCGACGCATCCGAGTCGAGCCTTCGCCAGGCGCTGGCCAGCGGGCCGGTCGTGGTGTGCGACGTCGTGGTCAGCGAGATCGTCGCCGGGCTCGGCTTCGGCGGCGAGCTCTTCGACGTGCTCGAGGAGGCGGGCATCCGCTACTCGCCCACGGATGCGCGCGCCGCCGTGCGCGCCGGCGAGATGCAGCGCCGCTACAAGCAGCGCCTCAAGGCTGCGGGGCGCGTTCCGGTCTCGCCGCGGACGGTGCCCGACTTCCTGATCGGGGCGCACGCCCTGCTGCAATGCAATGCGCTCATCACCCGCGACGCCGGCTTCTTCCGTGACTACTTCAAGGGGCTGAAGATCATCGTTCCCGCTGCCCTCTGACCCGCCCCTCCGCCACCCGCCGCCATACCTACAAGGTCCACCATGCCGCACGCCTTCGCCGACACGCTCCGCACCTTCAAAACCGCCTCCGGCAAGCAGGGCAGCTTCTACTCGCTGCCCGAGCTGGCGAAGGCGTATCCGAACGTCCTTCGCATGCCGGTATCGATGCGCATCGTCCTCGAGTCGGTGCTGCGCAACTGCGACGGCAAGAAGGTGACGCCGGAGCACGTCGTCGAGCTCGCGAACTGGAAGGCCAAGGCCCCGCGGCTCGACGAGATCCCCTTCGTCGTCGCCCGCGTCATCCTGCAGGACTTCACCGGCGTGCCGCTGCTGGCCGACCTCGCCGCGATGCGCAGCGTCGCCAAGGAGATGGGCAAGGACCCGAAGTCGATCGAGCCGCTGGTGCCGGTCGACCTCGTCGTCGACCACTCGGTGATGGTCGACTACTTCGGCACCAAGGACGCGCTCGACCTCAACATGAAGCTCGAGTTCAAGCGCAACCTCGAGCGCTACCAGTTCATGAAGTGGGGCATGCAGGCCTTCGACACCTTCGGCGTCGTGCCGCCCGGCTTCGGCATCGTCCACCAGGTCAACCTCGAGTACCTCGCGCGCGGCGTGCACAAGCGGGAGGGCGGCAAGGGCGAGCCGACCGTCTACTACCCCGACTCGCTGGTGGGGACCGACAGCCACACGACCATGATCAACGGCATCGGCGTCGTCGGCTGGGGCGTCGGCGGCATCGAGGCCGAAGCGGCGATGCTCGGCCAGCCGGTCTACTTCCTGACGCCCGACGTCGTGGGCTTCGAGTTCACCGGTCGGCTCCGTGAAGGCGTGACCGCCACCGACCTCGTGCTCTCGGTCACCGAGATCCTGCGCCGCGAGAAGGTGGTCGGCAAGTTCGTCGAGTTCTTCGGCGAAGGGATCGACAATCTCGGCGCCTCGAACCGGGCGACGCTCGCCAACATGGCACCGGAGTACGGCGCGACGATGGGCTTTTTCCCGGTCGACGACCGCACCATCGAATACTTCGAGGGCACCGGGCGGACGAAGGCCGAGATCGAGGCCTTCCAGGCCTACTTCAAGGCCCAGGGCATGTACGGCGCGCCGCGCGCCGGCGATGTCGACTACAGCCAGGTGGTGACGCTCGACCTCGGCACGGTGACGCCCAGCCTGGCCGGGCCGAAGCGGCCGCAGGACCGGATCGAGATCGGCCGGGTCAAGGAGCAGTTCACGGCGCTCTTCAGCGCGCCGCCGTCGGAGAACGGCTTCAACCAGCCGAAGGCGCACCTGCTGACCCGGCACCACGTGCGCGCGGCCGACATGGCGGCGGCCACGGCGGTCGACGACGCCGCGACGAAGGCGCCGCGCGACCCCGGCGTGCCGCCCGGCGCGCCGCGCTTCGTGCGCGAGATGTCGGAGAACCGGCCGACGCTGGCAGCGGCGCTGCATCAGGCGGTTCCGGAGCAGACGGTCCAGGGCGACACCACGATCGGCAACGGCGACGTGCTGATCGCCGCCATCACCTCCTGCACCAACACCTCGAACCCCAGCGTGATGATCGGCGCCGGCCTGCTGGCGAAGAAGGCCGTGCTGGCCGGGCTCACAGTCAAGCCGCACATCAAGACCTCGCTCGCGCCGGGCTCGCGCATCGTCACCGAGTACCTGACGAAGGGCGGCCTCATGCCCTACCTGGAGAAGCTCGGCTTCACGCTGGCCGCCTACGGCTGCACCACCTGCATCGGCAACTCCGGCGACCTCACGCCGGAGATCAACGAGACGATCACCAGGAACGACCTGATCTGCGCCGCCGTGCTGTCGGGTAACCGCAACTTCGAGGCGCGCATCCATCCCAACCTGAAGGCCAACTTCCTCGCCAGCCCGCCTCTGGTCGTCGCATACGCGATCGCCGGCACGGTGCTGCGCGACCTGATGACCGAGCCGGTGGGCCGGGGGCGCGGCGGCCGCGACATCTACCTCGGCGACATCTGGCCGACCAGCGAGGAGATCGACGCGCTGATGAAGCACGCCATGAACGGCAAGGCCTACAAGGCGAACTACGACAAGGTGGCCAGCGAGCCGGGCGAGCTGTGGGAGAAGATCAAGGGCGTCGGCGGCCAGGTCTACAACTGGCCGAAGTCGACCTACATCGCCGAGCCGCCGTTCTTCGAGGGCTTCGAGATGCAGCCGAAGGCGAGCGAAATCGGCTTTCAAGGGGCGCGCGCCATGGCGCTCTTCGGCGATTCCATCACCACCGACCACATCTCGCCGGCCGGTGCGATCAAGGAGTCGTCGCCGGCGGGCATCTGGCTCAGGGAGAACGGCGTCGTCAAGGCCGACTTCAACTCCTACGGCTCGCGCCGCGGCAACCACGACGTGATGGTGCGCGGCACCTTCGCCAACGTGCGCATCAAGAACCTGATGATCCCGCCCGGCCCCGACGGCTCGCGCGAGGAAGGCGGCGTCACGCTGTTCCAGCCGAAGGCCGGGAGCGGCTCCGCCGCAGGCGAGAAGATGTTCATCTACGACGCCGCGATGAAGTACATGGCCGAAGGCACGCCAACCATCGTCTTCGGCGGCGAGGAGTACGGCACCGGCTCCAGCCGCGACTGGGCGGCCAAGGGCACCCAGCTGCTCGGCATCAAGGCCGTGGTCGCGAAAAGCTTCGAGCGCATCCATCGCTCGAACCTCGTCGGCATGGGCGTCCTGCCGCTGCAGTTCAAGCCGGGCGATTCCTGGGAGTCGCTCGACATCCAGGGCGACGAGACCTTCGACCTCGAGATCGGCTCGGAGCTGCGCCCGCAGCAGGATGCGACGCTCGTCATCCACGAAGCCGACGGCCGGACGCGCCGGGCGACGCTCACCCTGCGCATCGACACGCCGATCGAGGTCGACTACTACCGGCACGGCGGCATCCTGCCGTTCGTGCTGCGCCAGCTGCTCGCCGCCTGAGCGGCGACGCGCCGGCGCGGCTCAGTCGCGGGCGTTCGGGCCGTCGCAGGCGGGGTCGGGGCTCGTGCCGACGTCGCGCACGGTGCCGTCCGGCCGCACGCTCACCTGGTGGATGAGGCACGAGGCGCGGTCCCAGCGGTAGTTCCAGATCGTCAGGTTCTCCTGCCGCACGCCGAAGGTCCAGGTCGGGGGGCCGACGCGGGCCAGCACCTGCTCGCGCGTCATGCCGGGCTGCAGGGCGTTGAAGTCGGCATCGCTCAGGGCGCGACCCGGCGCGATGATCGCGGTGCACCCGGCGGCGCCGGCGGCGAGCAGGAGCGCGGCCGCGAAGGGATGGAAGGACAGGGTCCGGGCGGCAGGCATCGAAGTCTCCAGCGTGCGCCGGAGCATGCCGCGGCGCCACGGCCGATTCTGAGCGCGTCGGCGAATCCGAGTTCGCGGCACGCTCTCTAGAATCGATCGGCTCCATGCCCGCACGCGACCTCCCGGACTTCGTCCAAGCCCTGCCCAACGGCGTCGCGGTGATCGACACCGGCTTTCATCGGGCCCTCTTCGATGCCTCCTACCTGGTCATCGAGGGCGGCCGGGCCGCCTTCGTCGATACCGGCACCAACGACGCGGCGCCGAGGCTGCTGGCCGCGCTCGCGGCCTTCGGGCTCGAACCCGGCGACGTCGACTACGTCATCGCCACCCACGTCCACCTCGACCACGCCGGCGGTGCCGGGCTGCTCATGCAGAGCCTGCCGAATGCCCGCCTCGTCGTGCATCCGCGCGGCGCGCGGCACCTGATCGACGCCAGCCACCTGATCCGCAGCGCCACCCGGGTCTACGGCGAAGAGGAGATCGAGCGCTCGTACGGCACCCTGGTGCCGGTGCCGCCGGATCGCGTGCTGCGCACGCGCGACGACCTCACGCTCGAGCTGGCGGGCCGGCCGCTGCACTTCATGCACACGCCGGGCCACGCCATGCACCACCACTGCATCGGCGACGAGGCGAGCGGCGGCGTCTTCACCGGCGACACCTTCGGCCTGTCCTACCGCGACTTCGATACTGGGGCCGGCGCCTGGATCATGCCCACGACGACGCCGGTGCAGTTCCAGCCCGAGGCGCTGCGCCGCTCGGTCGCGCGCATCGCCGACCGCGATCCGGCGCATGTCTACCTGACGCACTACGGCGCTGTCGGCGACGTGCCCCGGCTCGCAGCGCTGCTGCTGGCGCAGCTGGACGAGATGGTCGCCTGTGCGCTGTCGCTGCGCAGCGCGCCGGAGCGGCATAAGGCCTTGATGGAAGGCCTCTGGTCGATCCACCTGCGCCGTTTGCGCGAGCATGGCGTCACCCTGCCCGAGGCGCGCATCCGCGAGCTGCTCGCCCTCGACCTGGAGCTCAACGCCCAGGGCATCGCCATCTGGCTCGACCGGAGCACCCCATGAAAGACGTCCGATTCGATTTCAGCGGCCGCGTCGCCATCGTCACCGGCGCCGCCCAGGGCATCGGCGCCGCCTGCGCCCGCCTGCTCTGCGCCAGCCAGGCCCGCGTCGCGCTGTGGGACGTCGACATCGCCGGCGCCACCGCCCTGGCGACGGAGCTCTCGGCCGACGGCAGCACCGCGCGGGCCTTCCGCTGCGACGTGTCGCGGCGCGCCCAGGTCGATGACGCCATCCGGGAGACGGTGGCGGCATTCGGCCGCGTCGACAGCCTGGTCAACAACGCCGGCATCTTCCGCGCCGCCGACTTCCTCGACATCGCCGAAGCCGACTGGGACGCGGTGCTCGAAGTCAACTTGAAGGGCGCCTTCCTGGTCGGGCAGGCGGCGGCGCGCGAGATGGTCAGGGCGGGCGGCGGCAGCGTCGTCAACATGAGCTCGGTGAACGGCGTGATGGCGATCCCGAGCATCGCCAGCTACAACGCCAGCAAGGGCGGCATCGACCAGCTGACGCGGGTCATGGCGCTGGCCTTGGCGCCGAGCGGCATCCGGGTGAATGCGGTCGGCCCGGGCACCATCGCCACCGAGCTGGCGCGCAAGGCGGTGCTCGGCAGCGCCGAGGCCGAGAAGCGGATCATGAGCCGCACGCCGCTGCAGCGGCTCGGCGAGCCGGAGGAAGTCGCCGCGGTGGTCGCCTTCCTGCTCAGCGATGCGTCGACCTACGTGACCGGCGAGATCGTCTACGTCGACGGCGGGCGGCGTGCCCTGAACTACACCGTGTGAGCCAGCCCGTCCGCGCCGTGCGCACGGCGTGACGCGGTGCGCGACGCGGCAAGCGCCCGCAGGCGTCGGGACAGAGGGCGAAGGGCTGCGGCCACCTGGCGCGACAGCCAGGCGGCGGCGGTGCCGATCGCCTCGGCGCGAAGCTGCACGGCGCGAACGCGCACGGCATCATGAAGGGCGGCGTACTCGGACGGTGACAGGCGGTGATAGATCGAGGGGATGTGGCTCACGTCGTGCTCCTGGCGATGTCGTGAATGCACTCTAGGCACCGGCCCGGCGCGGCGAAACGGCGCGCTCGCCAAAACGTTCTTGCGCCGGACGCAAAGGCGGCGCCCCTACCATGCGCTCCGATGGACAGTCTGGCCTTCGACGATCTGAAGCTGTTCGGGCGCATCGCGGCGCTGGGCTCGCTCTCGGCCGCGGCACGCGAGCGCGACGTGCCGGTGAGCCAGGTCTCGAGGGCGCTGGCACGCATCGAGGAGCGCTGCCGGGCGCGCCTGCTGCATCGCTCGACGCACGGCCTGGCCCTGACCGAGGAAGGCGCCACCTTCCTCGACTACTGCCGGCGCCTGACGGCGACCTTCGAGGAGCTCGAGGGCGATTTCGCGGCGAGCAGCGGCTCGCCTAGCGGCCGGGTCCGCATGGCCGCCAGCTCGGTGATCGCCGAGCACCTGCTCGTGCCCGGCCTCGAAGGGCTGCGCGAGCGCCACCCTGCCCTGCGCATCGACCTCGAGGTCGGCGATCGAATGGTCGACCTGGTCCGCGACGGCATCGACATCGCCATCCGCACCGTCGTCTCGCCGCCGGAGCTGCAGGTGGTGCGCCAGCTCGGCAGCCTGGGCCGCGCGCTCTATGCAGCGCCGAGCTACGTGCAGCGGCACGGCCTGCCGGCGATCCCGGACGACCTGCTTGCGCACCGCCTGGTCACGAACAGCGCCGCCACCGGGCTCAACGAATGGCCGTTCACGATCGAGGGCGCGAGCACGGCGCGGACCGTCGACGGCGACTGGCGCGGCAACGACACGGCGCTGATCGCGCGCATGGTGCTCGAGGGCCTGGGCATCGGCCGCCTCGCCGTGCTCGTCGGCGAGCCGCTGGTCCGCGCCGGCCGTTTGGTCCGGGTGCTCGAAGGCTTCGTCGATCCGCGGCCCGCCCCGATCTATGCGGTCACCGCCTCGGCACGCCTGCGCCTGCCGAAGATCCGCGCCTGCATCGACTACTGGAGCGAGTGGTTCGCCAAGGCGCCGAACGGCGCCTGAGCGTCAGCCTCCGCTCGGCTCAGGCGGCCGCCAGCGCGCGCTTGGGCAGCGCGGCCTCGCGGATCGGCAGGTGGATCAGCGCCGCGCCGACCGCGAGCACGATGTCGGCGTACCACATCCAGTTGTAGCTGCCGGTCCACTCGAAGGCCTTGCCGCCGAGCCACGCGCCCAGGAACCCGCCGATCTGGTGCGACAACATGACGAAGCCGAACAGCGTCGCCATGTGCGCGGTGCCGAAGAACTTCGCGACCAGGCCGGCGGTCGGCGGCACCGTCGACAGGTAGGTCAGGCCGATGAAGGCGGCGAAGACCAGGACCACCGCCTCGGTCTTGGGAGCGATCAGGAACAGCAGCACCGCCAGCGCGCGCGCCGCGTACACCAGCGACAGCAGCGACTTCATGCGCCAGCGGCCCACCGCCCAGCCCATGGCGAAGCTGCCGACGATGTTGAAGAGGCCGACGATGCCGAGCGCCCACGCGCCGACCGAGGGCGGCAGCTGGCAGGCGGCGACGATGCCGGGCAGGTGCGTGGCGATGAAGGCGACGTGGAAGCCGCAGACGAAGAAGCCGGCGCCGAGGAGCAGGTAGCTCGGCGTGCGCATGGCGGCGGCGATCGCCTGCCGGGTCGTCAGCCGAGCCGGCGCCGCAGCACTGCCGTCGCTGCCGACGCTGCCGGCGCTTGCGGCGCCTTGCGCGGCTGCCGCGGCCTGGGCGCCGGCCGCGGCGGCCGCTGCCTGTCGCGCGCTGCCGCGCAGCACCCACGCCGCGGGCAAGGCGAGCAGGACGATGGCCGCCATGCTCTGCACGGCGACGGCCCAGCCGGCCAGCGCGGTGATGCCCTGCGCGATGGGAACGAAGACGAACTGTCCGAACGACCCGCCGGCATTGACGATGCCGCTCGCCATGCCGCGCTTCTCGGGCGCGGTGAGCCGGGCGGTCGCGGCGAGGAGCACGGACGGCCCGGCGAAGCCCGCGCCGCCCGCGCCGATCACGCCGATGGCGAGGATCAGGCCGAGCGTGGACGTCATCAGCGGAACCATCGCCGTGCCGATGGCCACCAGCGTCAGGCCGAACAGCAGCGTGCGCCCGGCACCGTAGCGGTCGGCGACGATGCCGGCTACCGGCTGCGTCAGCCCCCACCACAGCTGTCCGACGCCGAAGGCGAGGCTGATGCTGGCGAGGCCGAGACCGGTCGTCGAGTTGATGACGCTGAGGAAGAGTCCCAACGACTGCCGCGCGCCCATGGTGACGGCGTAGATCCCCCCGGCGGCGAGGAGGACCAGGCCGTACGCCACCGCCGGCCGGATGGCGGGGGCGGCGCGCGGCGTCGCGTCAGGCATGGGCATCTTCCTCGGGTGCGCGGTTGATCTCGGCCAGGCACTCGTCGAGCAGGTCGTGCAGCTGCGCCAGCCGCGCCTCGCCCAAGCGCCGGTTCAAGGCCAGCTGCGCCCGCTTCCATTCGCGCTGCGCCTCGGCTCGCTTGTCGCGCCCCGCCGGCGTGATGGCGACGACGCGCGAGCGCCCGTCGCTGCCCGGGCCGACCTCGACCCAGCCTTGCGCGACCAGCGGCTGCAGGTTGCGCGTCAGCGTCGAGGCGTCCATCTGCATCGCCTCGGCCAGCTCGCCGGGGCGGCTCGGGCCCAGTCGCTCGACGAACGAGAGCAGCGAATACTGCGTCGTCTTCAGGCCGCAGGTGCCGACGATCCGGTCGTAGTGCTGGCTGACGCGCCGCGTGAGCTGGCGCAATTTCAGGTTCGTGCAGCCGCGCGGTCCGGCGCCGCCGGCGCGGGAGGGGGGTCGCGGGGAGCGGCTTGCCGGCATCGAAGCATTGTAGCTACAATCGTTGCGGTTGCAAGCATCAAGAGCCCCCCGCATGGAAACCGCCGCGACGACCGCCCCCAACGACCTCCTGGCCACCTGGCAGGCGCGCGAGGCGGCGGTGCGACACCGCCTGCGCCACTACGGCGTGGCGACCCGGGAGCAGGTCGCCGGACTGAGCGGCATGCAGATGTTCGAGCGGATGCTGGCCGGCGAGCTGCCGGCGCCGCCCTTCTCCGAGACGCTGGGCTTCCTGCTCGTCGAGGTGGAGCCCGGGCGCGCGGTCTTCCAGGGCCGTCCCGCGCGCGCCCACTACAACCCGATGGGTACGGTGCACGGCGGCTGGTTCGCCACGCTCCTCGATTCGGCCGTCGGCTGCGCCGTGCACTCGACCCTGCCCGCCGGCAAGGCTTACACCACGGCCGAGCTGAAGATCAACATCGTCCGCCCGCTCAGCGACAAGATGCCGCTCGTCGAGGCCGAAGGAAAGGTCATCCATGTCGGCGGCAGGATGGCCACCGCGGACGGCCGGCTCACCGGCGCGGACGGCAAGCTGTACGCTCACGCCTCCACGACCTGCTTCATCTTCGACGCGCCATGAGATTCCTGCACACCATGCTCCGGGTCGGCGACCTGCAGCGCTCCATCGACTTCTACACGCGGGTGATGGGCATGCGCCTCCTGCGCACGACCGAACGGCCGGAGCAGAAGTACTCGCTGGCCTTCGTCGGCTACGGCGCCAACCCCGAGCAGGCGGAGCTCGAGCTCACCTACAACCACGGCGTCAGCACGTACGAGCACGGCACCGCCTACGGGCACATCGCGCTCGGCGTCGCCGACGTCCACGCCGCCTGCGAGAAGATCCGCGCCGGCGGCGGTGCGATCACGCGCGAGCCCGGCCCGGTGAAGGGCGGCACGACGGTGATCGCCTTCGTCACCGATCCGGACGGCTACAAGATCGAGCTGATCGAGCGCGACGCCTGACTACACCGGCCGGAGCGCGGCCGCCTCCCGCGCCAGGCGCGTGATTCGGGACCAGTCGCCGCTACTCAGCGCATCGGCGGGCGTGAGCCACGAGCCGCCGACCACCTTCACGTTGGGCAAGGCGAGGAACGACGGCGCCGTTGCTGCCGTGATGCCGCCCGTGGGACAGAACGAGATGTCGGCGAAGGGGCTGGCCCACGCCTTGAGCATCGCCGCGCCGCCGGCGGCCGAGGCCGGGAAGAACTTGAGGAACGAATGGCCGCTCTCCGCCGCGAGCATGACCTCGGTGGCCGTCGCCGCGCCGGGCAGCAGAGGCAGCCCCGCTCCGAGGCACGCGTCGACGACCGCCGGGGTGCAGCCGGGGCTCACCGCGAACCGCGCACCTGCGGCGGCGGCGGCATCCGCGTCGGCGGCGCCGCGGACCGTGCCGGCGCCGACGATCGCTTCCGGCAGACCGCGCGCGATCGCCTCGATGGCCGCCAGCGCCGCCGGCGTGCGCAAGGTGATCTCGAGCACGCGCACGCCGCCCTCGAGCAGCGCCCGCGCCATCGGCAGCGCCTGCTCGGCGCGCTCGATGACGATGACCGGGATCACCGGCCCGTGCGCCGCCAGATCGAGCGGCTCGAGCCGCGCCGCCTTCACATCCACGTGCACGCTCCCTCTTCGGCCGAGCCGACGTTGCGGCGCATGCCGGCGAACAGCTCGCGGCCGAGGCCGTGCCCGTTGCTCGCCGCCTGCTCGTCGCTCAGCCGCGCCGGCTCGCGCGACGCCCACACCGCCGCGTCGACGAGCGCCTCGAGCGTGCCGGCCAGGCCGTCGAGCCGGATGACGTCGCCGCTGCGGACGCGACCCAGCGGGCCGCCGCCGAGGGCTTCCGGGCTGACGTGGATCGCCGCGGGGACCTGACCGGAAGCGCCGCTCATGCGCCCGTCGGTGAGCAAGGCGACGCGGAAGCCCTTCTTCTGCAGGGCGCCGAGCGCCGGGGTGAGCTTGTGCAGCTCGGGCATGCCGTTCGCGCGCGGCCCCTGGAAGCGGACCACGGCGACGAAGTCGCGCTCCAGCTCGCCGTCGGCGAACGCGCGCAGCATCGCCTCCTGGGAGTCGAACACGATCGCCGGCGCTTCGACGACGAGCCGGTCGGCCGGGACCGACGAGATCTTGATGACGGCACGGCCGCAGTTGCCCTCTAGCAGCTTCAGGCCGCCCTCCTCGCTGAACGGCTGCGCCGCCCGGCGGACGACGCTCGCATCGCCGCTCTCCGCCGGCAGGTCGGCCCACGCGAGGCGGCCGGCGACGCGCTCCGGGACGCGCGCGTAGTCGGCGAGGCCGCCGGCCGACACCGTCGCGACGTCGGCGTGCAGGCCACCGCTCTCGAGCAGCTCGCGGATCACGAAGCCCGGTCCCCCGGCCGCCTGGAACTGGTTCACGTCGGCGGCGCCGTTCGGGTAGACGCGTGCCAGCAGTGGCGTGACCCGCGACAGCTCGGCGAAGTCGGTCCAGTCGATGCGGATCCCCGCAGCGCGCGCCACGGCGACCCAGTGGATCAGGTGGTTGGTCGAGCCGCCGGTGGCGAGCAGCGCCACCATGGCATTGACGATCACGCGCTCGTCGACCAGCCGGCCGATCGGCTGCAGGCGCGCTTGCCCGTCCGCCGCCGCCGGCTTCCACCCGCTGTTGGCGAGGGCGAGTCGGACGGCCTCGCGCGTCAGGGACTGGCGCAGGTCGGCGTGCGGGTGGACGAAGGCGGCGCCCGGCACGTGCAGGCCCATCGCCTCGAGCAGCATCTGGTTGCTGTTGGCCGTGCCGTAGAAGGTGCAGGTCCCCGGCCCGTGGTACGAGGCCGACTCGGCGGCCATCAGCGCGTCGCGCCCGACCTGGCCTTGCGCGAACTGCTCGCGGACCCGGCTCTTCTCGGAGTTGGCCAGGCCGCTGGACATCGGGCCTCCCGGCACGAAGACGCACGGCAGGTGCCCGAAATGGAGCGCGCCGATGAGCAGGCCCGGCACGATCTTGTCGCAGATGCCGAGCAGCAGGGCAGCGTCGAAGACGTCGTGCGACAGCGCGATCGCCGTGCCCATGGCGATGGTGTCGCGCGAGAACAGGCTCAGCTCCATGCCGGGATGGCCCTGCGTCACCCCGTCGCACATCGCCGGCACGCCGCCGGCGACCTGCGCCGTCGCCCCGAGCTCGTGCGCGGCCTCGCGGATCACCGCCGGGAACCGCTCGTAGGGCTGGTGCGCCGAGAGCATGTCGTTGTAGGCGGTGACGATGCCGATGTTCGGCGCCCGCTCGGCGACGATGCGGAGCTTGTCGCCGGCGGGGAGCGCCGCGACCGCATGGGCGACGTTGGCGCAGCCGAGACGGTCGGGGCCGCGCGGCCGCTCCAGCATCGCCTCGACGCGGGCCAGGTACGCCTGCCGCTCGCCGGCACTGCGCTCCCGGATTCGCCCGGTGACGTCGACGATCGCCTGCTTCATCGGGCGATCTTGCCTCGCTTCAGGGGGACCGTCAGCGCAGCGCCAGTTCGACCCGGTGCGCGTCCTTGTCGCTGAGGCCGCCGGCGGGCATCTCGACCAGCTCGACCTGCATCTGCTCGGGCTTGACCCCGTTCGACTGCAGCGCGTGGCGAACCGCCGATGTCCGCGCCTTGGCCAGCTCGAGGTCCTTCGCCTTCTGCGCGCCGGTGAGATAGCGGGCCGTCATGCGGACCGTGCCGCCGAGGCCGCGCGCGCCTTCGCTGAAGCGGGCGATCGATTCCGACGACTGGGTCGGCAGCTTGTCGGATCCCGGCGCGAAGACGACCTCGTTGGCGCCCGACGTCGGCCCGGAAGCGTCCGGCTGCGTTGAAGCCACCGGGGCCGCGGCACCGGCAGGGCTTGCCGCGGCGGCCGGCGCCTCGGCGCGCCCGGCCAGCACGATTCCTGCAATGGCGATCACGATGAGCAAGGCCACCGCCGCGATGACCACGATCCGTGACGAATTCCGCTGCGCCGGCCTGCTTTCGCTCATGTCGATCTCGTTCTGTCCGGGCTCCCCCCGTGCCGATGCATTCTAGGTGGCGATGACTTCCCCGACCCCCGTGCACAGCGACGCGCCCGACCCCAAGCGTCTGCTTGATCACGCTCTTCACACGTGGGGCGGACGCGGCGATGTCTGGGTCTTCGGCTATGCCTCGCTGATCTGGCGGCCGGAGTTCGAGTCGGTCGAGGACCGCCCGGCCACCGTCTACGGCTGGCACCGCGCCCTGGCGATGCGCTCGCGCGTCAACCGCGGCACGCCGGAGTGCCCCGGCCTCGTCTTCGCGCTCGTCGCCGGCGGCTGCTGCCGCGGCCGCGCCTACCGGATCGAGCAGTCGCGCGTCGCCGCGGAGCTGCGTCGCCTCTGGGGCCGCGAGATGCCGAACGGCGTCTACGACCCCAGGTGGCTCGCCTGCCGGACGCCGCTCGGGTCGATCAAGGCGCTGGCGTTCACGCTCAGCCGCAAGAGCCCGAGCCACACGGGCACGCTGCCGGACCCGCAGATGCTCGACATCCTGCGTACCGCGAACGGCCGCTACGGCAGCACCCTGGCCTACCTGGTCGAGACGGCGCGCTCGCTTCGCAACTGCGGCATCCGCGACCGCGACGTCGAGCGCCTGGTCGCGCTGGCCGAGCGCCACGCCTTGCGGCACGAGCCGGCGCCCGCGAGCGAAGGCCTCTGCTAGGCCGCGATGTCGCGGCGCACCGCCTCGAGGTCGCCGGGCGTGTCGATGTCGACCAGGATGCCGGGGTCGTCGAGCTCGATGCCGAACGCCGGATAGCGGGCGAGCAGGCGACGCGCCCCTTCGTCGCCGCGCAGGGCGACGAGCTCGGAATAGAACTCCGCCGCGAAGCCGACCGGATGGCCGCGCCGGCCGCGGTGCTGCGCGTAGACCACCGAATGGTGCTCGAGCCCTCGCGCCACGGCCTGCAGCGTCGACGACCGGACGAGCGGCATGTCGCCGGGCAGGACCAACCAGCCGGCGGCGTGCGGCCGGGCGCTGACGCCGGCGGCGATCGACACGCCCATGCCCAGCGGCGCTGCGCCGGTGCCCACCTCCGGCAGGACGACCACGTCGCGCGCTGCGACGCTGCTGCGAGCGACGTCGGAGAACGCCTCGGTGGTGACGACGATCACCGGCAGGCGGCTGGCGAGGGCGTGCGCCAGCGTCTCGGCCAGCACGCTCGAGTCGCCCAGCCGTTGCGCCAGCTTGTGCGTGCTGCCCTCGAAGCGCGAGCCCTTTCCTGCCGCGAGGACGATCACTGCCGGGTTCTCTTCCATGCGTCGAGGATGGAAGACGCGCCATGAATCAGTAACTGGTAGGTCTACGTAAGGCCTTCCACCTAAGGAGAGTCAGGAGTGCACGCACGCCGCGCAGCGACCGAGAATCGCGGCGCGCTTCCTATACTCGGCCGATGACGGACCTGGCTGCCCTGCGCAAGAGCTACGAGCTGGCCGAGCTCGACGAATCCGCTTCTGAAGCCGACCCGCTGCGCCAGTTCGAGCTCTGGCTGCGGCAGGCGATCGACGGCAAGCTGCCCGAGCCGAACGCCATGACCCTGGCGACCGTCGGGGCCGATCGGCGCCCTTCGACGCGGGTCGTCCTCATCAAGGGCTACGACGCGCGCGGCCTCGTCTGGTTCACGAACTACGAGAGCCGCAAGGGCCGCGAGCTGGCCGCCAACCCGGCCGCGGCCTTGCAGTTCCACTGGGTCGAGCTGGAGCGCGTCGTCCGCATCGAAGGACTCGTGGACAAGGTGTCGGCCGAGGAATCGGACGCCTACTTCGACTCGCGCCCCTTCGACTCCCGGATCGGCGCCTGGGCGTCGCCGCAGAGCCAGGTTATCCCCTCACGCGCAACCCTCGTCGCCAACGCCGCCCGCTACGGCGCCCAGTTCATGCTCCGCCCGCCCCGGCCGCCGCACTGGGGCGGCTATCGGCTCGCGCCGTCGACGTGGGAGTTCTGGCAGGGCCGCAAGTCGCGCCTGCACGACCGCCTGCGCTACCGGCAGGAGGCCGGGGCCTGGATTCGCGAGCGGCTCGCGCCCTGAGTCCGGCGGCGAGCGCCGCTCAGCGAGGCGGGCCGGTGTAGGCCGCGACGACGGCTGCGTCAATGCGGTAGCCGCTCGCGCCCATGGTCGATTCCTGGCGCGTGGCGCGCAGCGTGCCGCTCACCCACACGGTGTCCATCGCCCGGAACTTGGTCCCTTTCGGCGCGACGACGAAGACGATCTGGTTGGCGGGCGGCGGCGGCGTGTGGATGCAGGCGCCGAAGTAAGGCACCAGCAGGAATTCCTTCAGCTCGCCGGCGGCTTCGTCGAGCGGCACCACGTAGCCCGGCAACTTGACCCGTGCGCCGTCGAGCGCAGGAACGACAGGGGCGTTGTCGAGCACGGCGCGCATGTCCTTGAGCATCTGCCCGGCGCGCGGATCGGCGTCGTTGACGGCGCCGAGCTCGCGCAGGCGAAAGCCCTTGAACGGATCCCAGTCCTTGGGGATCAGCTCGTCCCACTTGATCTCGCGGAACGGCTCCGCTCCCGGCGCGGCGGCCTGCGCCGCAGACGGAAGCACCGGCGCCAGGGCGACCGCGGCGACGCCGACGAGCAGGGCGGCGCCGACGCTCAGGAAGCCGATCAGCGGCGAGGCCGGACGGGGCGAGGGTCGGGTCTTCATGGTCAGATCCTCGGTGAGAGGCCGTCGGCGAGCGACAGCCGATAGCCACGATAGCCCGGAACGAGACTGGCGAGCCAGCCCGCGGCGAGTAAGCCGGCCAGCAGCCAGGCCTCCCGGGCGACCGGCGGGCGCAGCTGCAGCGCGATGCCGAAGCGCGCCTCGAACACGCCGCCGAGGAGCAGCACCGCCAGCACCGACGCGAGCCAGCCGGCGGCGACGCCGGCGATCGTCACCAGGGCGCCTTCGAGGGCCAGCAGGCCCAGCACCTGGCGCGGCCCGGCGCCGACGGCACGCAGGATGGCCAGCTCGCGGCGGCGCTCGTTGAGGCCGGCCAGCACCACGGCGATGAGGCCGAAGAAGCTGACCGCGGCGACCAGCGCGCTCAACGCGGCGAGGGCGCGCTCGCCGGCGCCGACGACATCCCACAGCTCGTCGAGGGCGACGCCGGGGAGCACCGCCATCAGCGGCTCGGCCTCGAACTCGGCGACGTAGCGCTGCACCGCGAACACGGCGGCGCGATTCTTCAGGCCGACCAGCGCGGCCGTGACGTTGCGGGGCGTGAGGTCGTAGCGGCTCACCTGATCGGCGGAGACCGCGGCGCCGGGCAGCGGCGAACCCGCCGCCCAGTCGAGGTGCAGCGCCTCCATGGCCTCGAGGCTGATGTGCACCGAGCGATCGACCGGCGTCCCGGTGCGCCGGAGAATGCCGACGACCGTGAACGGCTTGTCGGCGTGCTCGTTGGCAGCGAAGGCACCGTCGCCGTGGCTGAGGACGAGCCGGTCGCCAACGCCATAGCGCAGCCGCTCCGCCACCTCGGCGCCGAGGACGGCGTCGAACACGGCCTCGAAGCGCCTCCCGCCGGCGAGCTCGAGCCGCTGGCCGGCGCCGTGCCGGAAGTGCTCGAAGTACGCCGCCGACGTGCCGACGACGCTGAACCCGCGGTGCGTGTCGCCGAGCGAGATCGGCACCACCCAGGCGACCGCGCGATGGCGAGCCAGCGCCTGCACGCTCGACCACTGGATGTTGTTCGTCGCGTTGCCGATCCGGAAGACCGAATAGAGCAGCAGCTGCACGCTGCCGGTTCGCGCGCCGACGACCAGGTCGGTGCCCGAGAGCGAGCTGGAGAAGTTCTCGCGCACGTCGGCACGGATCCGCTCGACGCCGAGCAGCAGGAACGTCGACAGCGCGATCGACAGGACGACCAGGGCGAGCACGAAGCGCCGGTTCCAGGCGCTGCGCATGGCGAGCGCGAGCAGGGCCCTCACCGCATGGCTCCGCTCTCGGCCGGCGCGCGTGCACGGTTGACGGCGGCGAGATCGATGTGCCGCTCGAAACGAGCGGCGAGCCGGGCGTCATGGCTCACGAACACGAGCCCGCTGCCGGCCTCCGCGCAGGCATCGAGCAGGACCTTCATGAAGGCCTCGCGAAGCTCCTCGTCGAGCGCCGAGGTCGGCTCGTCGGCGATGACGAGCTCGGGCGCCCCGATCAGGGCCCGGGCCGCCGCGACGCGCTGCTGCTGGCCCACCGACAGACGCGCGGCGGATCGGCGGCCGAAGCTCGCGTCGAGCCCCATGCGCGACAGGAGCTCCGCCGCCGCGGCACGCACGTGGCCGGCGCCGGCACCGGCGCGGCGGCGGCGCAGCGCCGAGAAGCGGCACGGCAGCAGCACGTTGTCGATGACCGACAGGTAGGGCAGCAGGTTGAACTGCTGGAAGACGTAGCCGATGTGGTCGGCGCGCAAGCGATCCCGTGCCGCCGGCGCCAGCCTGCGCCAGTCGTGGCCGAAGAGCCGGGCCTCGCCCTGCGAGGGCACGATCACGCCGGCGAGGAGCGACAGCAGCGTGGTCTTGCCGCTGCCGCTCGGCCCGCGCACGAACACGCGCTCGCCGCGCGCGAGCACGAGCTCGTCGACGACGAGGCTGTCGGCGTCGGCCTGCGGGTAGCGGAACCGGACCGCCGACAGCGATGCCAGCGGCGGCTCGTCGGCGGCGAGCGCAGCGATGGCGGTGCTCGGCAGTGCGTCCATGCTGGAAGTATCGCGAGCCGTCGCGGCCTCAGCGGCGCAAGGACACCGAGCGGTCCGGCCGGCGCAGCGTGCGCTTCAGCTGACCGCCCGGACCCGCGACGACCACGTCGAGCCGCTGCAGGCGCGGATAGGCCTCGAACAAGCCGAGGTCGAGCCGGCTCAGCCCGCCCGGCGCGCTGCACCGGTATTCGAAGCTGGCGTCGAGATCGACGTGCTCCGCGCCGCGTGCACCCGCGGCATCGGCTCCGGCGGGCCGGAACAGCGCCGACTCCGCCTCGGCGCGGACGAGCGCGCATGCAGCGCCGGCGTCGAACTGGAACAAGGCGGCCGGCGAGCGCATGCGCGCCTGCAGGGCCTCGAGCGCGGCCTTCTCCGCGTCGGTCCGCGGCCGCCGCTCGAAGCCGACGAAGTTGTCGATGGGCGATTCGAGCGCGAGGGTCACGGTCCCGTCCTGAACCGTGACGTTGAGGCGCGCCACGCCATGCGCGTGCGCGTGCGCGTGGGCGCCGGAGCGGGCTGCGGACTTGCCGGCAGCCGGCGGCGTCTGTGCGAACGACAGGTCGGCGCCAGCGACGCCGCAGAGGACGAAGGCGGCGACCTGCGCGGCAGCGGAACAAAGGAAGCGGTGCATGGTGTCCTGACAGGCCCCGGCGGGCCTGCAACGAGAGAGGAAGCGAGCACGGACCCTCGGGGCCGCGCTGGCACGGACCGACCCGATCAGGCGCGCGGCGGGGCGCGGGCGTCGAAGGCGTCCGCCTGCGCCGCGATCCACGAGCCGGGACCCCCCTGCCTCAGCAGGTCAGGCGTCGCGCGGCCCTGGAGCGACGGCTCGCCGGGCTGCGACACCACGTCGGCCTGGCTGATGTCGTCGAAGAGGCTGCAGGCGCGCTCGTCGTCGTGCCCGGCGAACAGGGCCTGCAGGGGCCCCGGCTCGTTGGTGGCCCACACCGCAGGGGCCGCGTCCACCATCGCCGCGTGCGCGTGCGGCCCGGGGTGGGCCATCGTGTGCAGCAGCCCGAGCGTCTGCACCACGGCCATCGCCGTGACCAGCCACAGCGCGAGCCCGCGGCGTCGCGACCGGGTTCTCGGGCCTTGCACGGACGTTGCGGACATCGGGAAATCTTAAGCGCAGACGACACGGGGTCGCGGTTCGCCGGCACCTACCACCGGCAAGCAGCGCCGCACGCACCGCCCGCACGCACCGCGAGCCGGCGACATCCATCCGGCACAATCGCGCGCGCCGCTCCGGCTGCAGGATCGAAGGTTTGAACGAATATTTCGCGACGCTCGGCATCGAGCCGTGGAAGCCCGTCCTCGCGGCCCTGCTGCTGCCCCCGGTCCCCTTCCTGCTCACCACGCTCATCGGCGCCCGCCTGCTCCTGCCCCGGCGCGGCCTGGGCTGGCTGGTGATCCTCTTCAGCGTCGTCATGCTGTGGCTGTCGGCCTGCAGCGGCGCCGCCCGCTTCATGCTGCAGACGCTCGTCGAGCCGCCGGCGGCCCTGAGCTTCGACCGCATCCGCGAGCTGCGCAACGAGGTCCAGGCGAAGAAGCCGATCGCCATCGTGATGCTCGGCGGCGGCACGGAGCCGTTCGCTCCCGAGTACGGCGTGAGCAGCCTCGAGTACCCGTCGCTCGAGCGGCTGCGCTACGGCGTCTGGCTCGCCGCGCAGACCGGAGCGCCGATGGCCTTTTCCGGCGGCGTCGGCTGGGCCCAGGGCGAGTCGGTTCCCGAAGCGAAGATCGCAGCGAAGATCGCGGCGGACGAATTCGGCCGGCCCATCAAGTGGGTCGAGAGCGATTCGCGCGACACGCGCGACAACGCCGTCCGGACCCTGGCCCTGCTGGCGCCGGCCGGCATCAGGCACGTCGTCCTCGTCACGCACGGCTACCACATGCCGCGCGCCTTGCGCGCCTTCGCGCACGCGGCCGGTCCCGGCGTGACGATCGAGCCGGCGCCGATGGGGCTGGCGCGTCGCCAGCTCACGCCGACGCTCGACTGGATGCCGAGCTCGCGCGGCTTCACGCAGATGCGCCAGGTGCTTCGCGAGGCGATGGGGCGCGTGGCCGGCGCGTGAGCGCGGTCGGCGCGCCGGCCTTTCGACGAGCGCGCTCCGCGCGCCGGCTACATCGAGTCGCGGAAGCGGACGTAGTCGCTGGCCGCGCGCTGCGGCTGCTCGATCGCCGGTGAATGCCCGCTCTCGGCCAGGACCATGGCGTGCGACTTCGCGATCAAGGACCGCCACAGCGGGGCGGCGCGTGCGTCGACGATGCGATCGCGGCCGCCGAAGACGATGAAGGTCTCCCTGCGGACCTGGGCCGCGGCCGGCTCGACCGCCTCTGCGGCGACCTGCGCGTAGATGCGTTCATCGAGCGCGCTCCGGCTCAGGCGCCGGCGCTTCTGCACGTCGCGCAGGAAGTCGGGCAGGGACGACGCTCGCGGCGTCGACATCAGGTACGCAGGCAAGGCCGCGAGATCGTCCTCGCTGCGCACGAGCAGCGGGTTGCGCCCGGACTCGCGGAGCGTCCGCGCCAGCTCGCTCTCCGGCGCCGCGCGCAGCCCGGTCGGCGCCAGCAGCCACAGGCTCTGCACGTCGCGCGGCGCGGCCGCCGCCCAGGCCAGCGCGACCTGCGCGCCCATGCCGCTGCCGCCGACGTGCGTGGCGGCGAGCCCGATGGCACGGCAGAAGGCGCTGAGGCGCGCCGCCTGCGCCGCCGGCGAGTAGTCGGCGCCGGCCGGCTGCGCCGAGTCGCCGAAGCCGGCCAGGTCGGGAACGATCAACTGGTAGTGCGGCGTGAGGAAGCGGGCGATGGGCAGGTAGCTGTCCTTGTCGGCGGCGAAGTCGTGCAGCAGCACCAGCGCCGGCCCGCGGCCGCCTTCGAGATAGGCGATGCGCACGCCGTCCGGAAGCGTGACGCTGCGCGAGACCATGCCCGCCGTCGAGCGGTCGAAGTCGAGCGCGACGCCGAGCAGCAGGCCCGGCGTGACGAAGCGGAGGAACGCCCCGACGAGGAGGATCGCCAGGCCGAGCGCCAGCGCGGCGCGAAGGATGGGACGCATGGCCGCGATTTTCCACGCCGGCCACGCGCCCATGGCAAGGGCCGCGCCGAGCGGCCGTCGTCGGCCGACGATCGCTACACTCGCGCGCTTTGGCCCGAGCGAGGCGGCATGGGTTGGCGTGGCACTCTGGCCCTCGAGTACCGCAGGCGCGACGAGCAGACGCTCGCCCACGACCGCCACGAGGGCCCCTTGCGCGTGCTGCGCAGCCTGTACCCGGAAGGTCCCGGCGTCTGCCACAGCGTGCTGGTCCATCCGCCCGGCGGCATCGTCGGCGGCGACGTGCTCGAGGTCGAGGTCGCTCTCGGCCCGGGAGCTCATGCGCTGCTGACGACCCCGGGCGCGACGCGCTTCTACCGCAGTGCCGGCGAGCCGGCCGAGCAATCGATCGGGGTGCGCAGCGCCGCCGGCACGCGACTCGAGTGGCTGCCGCTGGAGACGATCGCCTACAGCGGCTGCCTGGCGCAGAACCGGATGCGCTTCGACCTCGAGCCGGAGGCGGAGATGATCGGCTGGGACGTGACGGCCCTTGGCCTGCCCTCGTCGGACCTGCCCTTTGCGGCGGGCATGTTCACGCAGGCGATCGAGCTGCCCGGGCGCTGGATCGAGCGAGGGGTGGTCCGCGCCGACGACCGTCGCCTGCTCGACTCGCCGCTGGGCTGGGCCGGGCACCGCGTCCTCGGCGTCGCCTGGTTCGCGGCCGGCAGGGCCCTCGACGTCGCCAGGCGCGACGCGCTTCTCGCGGCGGCGCGGTCCGCGGCGCGGGACTCTGCGCTGGCGCCCACGAGCGGTGCGACCTCGCCGCAGCCCGATGTCGTCGTGCTGCGCGTGCTGGCACCCGCCGTCGAGCCGGCGATGGCCTTGCTGCGTGACGTGTGGTCGGCCTGGCGGCGGCTGGCCTGGGACCTCGAGCCCTGCCCGCCGCGCGTCTGGCGCACCTGAAGAGGGCGCCGGATGCAAACGTATGATCGTTCGACGCCCCTTTGACTGGCATCGCTCTTGCGGTCCCTGCTCCCCTCGATGGACCTGACCCCGCGCGAGAAGGACAAGCTGCTGATCTTCACCGCGGCGCTGCTGGCCGAGCGGCGCCGCGCCCGCGGCCTGAAGCTCAACCACCCGGAGGCGGTCGCCCTCATCAGCGCGGCGATCATGGAAGGCGCCCGTGACGGCAAGAGCGTCGCGGCGCTGATGAGCGAGGGCAAGACGGTGCTCGGCCGCGACGAGGTCATGGACGGCGTCGCCGAGATGATTGCCGACATCCAGGTCGAGGCCACCTTTCCCGACGGCACCAAGCTGGTGACCGTGCACCAACCCATCGCATGAGCGACACCCCGCAGGAGAACCGATGAAGCGCTACGCGAACGTGCTGCCGGCGGGCATCGGCTTGCTCACCGCGAGCCTGCCGAGCCTCGCCCACATGGGCTCCACGCCGGCGCCGCATTTTCATGCGGGCGATGGCTGGGGCCTGCTTGCCGTGGCGGCACTGACGGCGATCGCCGCGTGGCTCGGCCGGCGCGGACGATGACCCCGGGCGAGCTGCTCCCGGGCGCCGGCGAGCTGCCGCTCAACGCCGGGCGGCGCACCGCGATCCTGGCGGTGCAGAACACCGGCGACCGGCCGATCCAGGTGGGGTCGCACTATCACTTCGCCGAGACCAATGCGGCGCTCCGCTTCGACCGCACGGCCGCGCACGGCATGCGGCTGAACATCGCCTCCGGCACCGCGGTGCGCTTCGAGCCCGGACAGGAGCGAACCGTCGAGCTCGTCGACTTCGCCGGCGACCGTCGCGCCTTCGGCTTCCGCGGCCTGGTCCAGGGCGCGCTCTAGTCACGAAGGCGAACATGGCCACCCTGCCCCGCCGCGCCTACGCGGAGATGTTCGGCCCGACCGTCGGCGACCGCGTCCGGCTCGCCGACACCGGCCTGGTGGTCGAGGTGGAGGACGACTACACGCTGCGCGCCGGTGAAGGCCGCCGAGGCGCCGACGGGCAGCCCGTCGGCTGGGGCGAAGAGGTGAAGTTCGGCGGCGGCAAGACCATCCGCGACGGCATGGGGCAGAGCCAGCGGGTCGCCGCGGAGGTCGCCGACACCGTCGTCACCAACGCCCTGGTGATCGACCACTGGGGGATCGTCAAGTGCGACCTGGCGATCAAGGGCGGCCGCATCGCCAGGCTCGGCAAGGCCGGCAACCCCGACGTGCAGCCGGGCGTCGACATCGTCATCGGCGCCGGCACCGAGATCATTGCCGGCGAGGGGATGATCCTCACCGCCGGCGGCATCGACTCGCACATCCACTTCATCTGCCCGCAGCAGATCGACGACGCGCTGATGAGCGGCATCACGACGATGCTCGGCGGCGGCACGGGCCCGGCGACCGGCACTTTCGCCACGACGTGCACGCCCGGACCGTGGCACATCCACGCGATGCTGAAGGCGGCCGAGTCCTTTCCGATGAATCTCGGCTTTCAGGGCAAGGGCAACGCGAGCCTGCCGCGCGCCCTCGAAGAGCAGGTCGAGGCCGGCGCCTACGGCCTCAAGCTGCACGAGGACTGGGGCACGACGCCGGCGGCGATCGACAATTGCCTGTCGGTCGCCGAGCGGCACGACATCCAGGTGACCATCCACACCGACACGCTCAACGAGTCGGGCTTCGTCGAGGACACCTTCGCCGCCTTCAAGGGCCGCACCATCGCCACCTTCCACACCGAGGGCGCGGGCGGCGGCCATGCGCCCGACATCATTCGCGCCGCGAGCCTGCCGAACGTGCTGCCGTCGTCGACGAACCCGACAATGCCCTACACCGTCAACACCGTCGACGAGCACCTCGACATGCTGATGGTGTGCCACCACCTCGACCCGTCGATCGCCGAGGACCTGGCCTTCGCCGAGAGCCGGATCCGGCGCGAGACCATCGCCGCCGAGGACGTGCTGCACGACATGGGCGTGTTCTCGATGATGTCGTCGGACAGCCAGGCCATGGGCCGCGTCGGCGAGGTGATCATCCGCACCTGGCAGACGGCCGACAAGATGAAGGCGCAGCGCGGCTGGCTGGCCCCGGATGCCTCGGACACGAACGGCGCGGCATGCGCGGCCGACTCGCGCAACGACAACTTCCGCGTTCGCCGCTACATCGCCAAGTACACGATCAACCCGGCGATCACGCAGGGCATCTCGCACGAGGTCGGCTCGGTTGAGCCGGGCAAGCTCGCCGACCTGGTGCTGTGGCGCCCGGCGTTCTTCGGCGTGAAGCCGTCGCTGATCATCAAGGGCGGCATGATCGCCGCGGCGGCGATGGGCGATCCGGGCGCCTCGATCCCGACGCCGCAGCCCGTGCACTACCGGCCGATGTTCGGCGCCTACGGCGCGGCGCTCGCGGTCTCGTGCCTCAACTTCGTCTCGCAGGCGTCGATCGATCGCGGCGTCCCGGCGAGGCTCGGCCTGCAGCGTCCGGTGGCCGCAGTGCGCGGCACGCGGCGCATCGGCAAGGCCGACATGGTCCTCAATTCGGCGACGCCGCGGATCGAGGTCGACGCGCAGACCTACGAGGTGCGGGCCGACGGCGTGCTCCTGACCTGCGAGCCCGCGACGGTGCTGCCGATGGCGCAGCGCTACTTCCTGTTCTGACAATTCCGGCAACACGGCCCGCCTCGATGCTGATCGCGAGCAAGCTCATCGCTGGCGGACACGGGCTCGCAGCCGCGCTCGTGCGGCGCGCCGCGACCGTCGAGCTCGACTGGGACACGCGGCAGAAGAGCCGCTTCGACGCCCTCGATTCCGTCGGCCGCGCCGTCGGGGTGTTCCTCCAGCGCGGGCGCGTCGTCCGCGGCGGCGACGTGCTCGTGGCCGAGGACGGCTCCCTGATCCTCGTCCGCGCCCGGCCCGAGAAGCTGCTCGTGGTGCGTGCCCGCGCCGACGGCACGCCGCTCGACCTGCTGCGCGCCGCCTATCACCTCGGCAACCGGCACGTGCCGCTCCAGCTCTGCGTCGACCGCTTGCAACTGGAGCCCGACCACGTCCTGGCGGAGCTGATGTTGCGGATGGGCCTGCGCGTCGACGAGGAGGTGGCGGCGTTCGAGCCCGAGGCGGGTGCGTACGACATGGCGTCGACGCGCCATTCGAGCGTGCGGCACGAGCACGAGCACGAGCACGAGCACGAGCACGGCCACCGGCACCCGCACGAGCACGGCCACGGGCACCGGCACGGCCATGAGCATGGGCCGTCATACGAGCACGAGCACGAGCACGAGCACGGCGCGGGCCGGTGATGAGCACCCCCGGCGCGCACCGTTCCTCCACCCGCGTGCCGCCGGCGATGCAGCGTCGGCTCGAGCGACGTGCCCGCGTCCGTGCCGACGCGTCGCTCCCTGCGGCGGACCTGCTCCAGCTCATGCGCCTGGCGTCGCCCAGTCTGCCGGTCGGCGGCTTCAGCTACTCGGAAGGCCTCGAGGCCGCGGTCGCCTCGGCCCGGGTGCGAGACGAGGCCGGCGTGCTGGCGTGGCTCGTCGACCAGCTGCACCTGGTCCTCGCCCGCGGCGAGCTGCCGGTGGTCGCGCGTGCGCTCGGCGCCTGGCGCAGCGACGACTTCGCGCGTGCGAGCGCCCTCAACCGCTGGTTCTCCGCCACGCGCGAAAGCAGCGAGCTGCGCCAGCAGGCCGAGCAGATGGGTCGCTCGCTCGGCGTCTGGCTGCGCAATGCCGGGACGACGAGCGCCCGCCTCGCAGCGCTCGATGCCTTGCCGCCGGCGCCCACCTGGCCCGTCGCCTTCGCCCTCGCGGCCGCCGAGCTGCGCGCCGTGCCGCGCGCCGTGCTGCTGGCCTTCGCCGCGGGCTGGGCCGAGAACATGGTGCAGTCGGCGCTGAAGGCCGTGCCGCTCGGGCAGCTGGCAGCGCAGCGCGTCCTGACCGGGCTCGCCGCCGAGGTTCCAGCGGCCGTCGATGCGGCGCTGCAGATCACCTTCGCCGACATGCAGGCCTCGGCGCCGATGCTCGCGATCCTCTCGTCGCAGCACGAGGAGCAGTACTCGCGGCTGTTCCGCTCCTGACCCGCGCAGCCGCCCTGCGCAACGACCCCCAGCCGAACCCATGAGCCCCCTGCACACGATCGCCCGCCGCACCCGAACCCTGCCGCCGCTTCGTGTCGGCGTCGGCGGTCCCGTCGGCTCGGGCAAGACGACGCTCGTCGAGATGCTCTGCAAGACGATGCGCGACCGCTACGACCTGGTCGTCGTGACCAACGACATCTACACCAAGGAAGACCAGCGCCTGCTCACGGTCGCGGGCGCGCTCGAGGCCGACCGCATCGTCGGCGTCGAGACCGGCGGCTGCCCGCACACCGCCATCCGTGAGGACGCCTCGATCAACCTGGAGGCGATCAACCGCATGCTGGAGAAGTACCCGGATGCCGACATCGTCTTCGTGGAGAGCGGCGGCGACAACCTCGCCGCGACGTTCAGCCCGGAGCTGAGCGATCTCACGATCTACGTCATCGACGTGGCCGCCGGCGAGAAGATCCCGCGCAAGGGCGGACCGGGCATCACCAAGAGCGACCTGTTCGTCATCAACAAGACGGACCTGGCGCCGCACGTCGGCGCCAGCCTCGAGGTCATGCGCGCCGACACCCTGCGCATGCGCGGCGCCAGACCCTTCGTCATGACCAACCTGAAGACGCGCGACGGCCTCGCCGAGGTGGTCGCCTTCATCGAGACGCGCGGGCTGCTCCGACCGCTGGCGACCGCCTAGTCCCGCGGCCCCCGCTCAGGCGCCGGATTCAGCCGGTCAATCGCCGCACGGCCTCGGCGAGCGCAGGGCCGTCGAGCGCTGCCAGCTCGAGCGATCGGGCGGCCGCGGGCACGCCGTGGTTGCGCTTGTTCGAGCGCGCGTAGCACGGGTCGTAGTGCAAAGTCATGATGCTCTCGAAGAGCGCATCGGTCTCGCCGGCGGCCGCGAGCGAACGCCAGTGCGCCAGCACCTCCTTGCCGACGAGAGGCTTCAGCGGCTCGAGACGATCGACCATCGCGAGCGGATCGGCAGCGAAGTGCGGGTAGTCCTCGCGCCACAGGCGCACGCGCTCGGCCATCGGCGCCGACAGCGTGACGATCGGCGCTCGCCGCATCGCCTCGAACAGCGCTTCCGGGATCTGCAGCGCGCCGATCTTCTTGCTCTCGGCCTCGAGCCACACCGACCGCTCGGGATCGAAGCCGCGCAGGGTCTCGAGCACCATGGAATCGAAGAGCTTCTGGCCCGGCTGCGACTGCCCGGGAATGGCGCCGAGCAGCGAGCCCCGGTGCGCGGCCAGCGCCTCCAGGTCGAGCACCTGGTGCCCCTCTCGCGCGAGCGCGGCGAGGAGCCGGGTCTTGCCGCAGCCGGTGGGGCCGCACAGCACCTGGCATTCGAAGGCGGCGGGCAGGCTGGCGAGCCCGTCGCGCACCCACTGCCGGTACGCCTTCCAGCCGCCCGGCAGGACGTCGACGTCGTAGCCGATCGTGCGCAGGCTGTCCGCCCACAGGCGGCTGCGCTTGCCGCCGCGGAAGCAGTACACGAGGAAGCGCTCGCCCGGCCCGTGCTTCGAGATCAGCGGCTCGATCTGCGCCGCGATGTTCCGCAGCGAATACTCGACGCCGATCAGGTAGGCCCGATGCGTGTCGGTGCGATGCGTGGTGCCGACCTCCGCGTACTGCGCGTCGTCGACCACCGGCAGGTTCACGGCGCCGGGGACATGGTCCTCCGCATACTCGCGCGGCGATCGCGCGTCGATGACCATCGCGTAGGCGCTCCAGTCGCGCACGCCGGGCGGACACGGCGGAGTCGCTGCAGGGCCGGGTGGCGCCGGTCGAGGTGATTCGGTGTTCATCGGGCCCGATGCATTTTAAGGCGGGGGCCCGGCCGAGAGGCGGTCGGCACCGCTCGTGAAGCGTCTTTGCATCGGATTCGGGCATCGCCCTCGGGGCCCATCGGCTCGACCGGGGACGCGACAGCCCGGGCTTCCTATCCTTCGGCCATGGAAGCCCCTCTTCTCACCCGCCGTCGTGTCGTCGCCGCCGGCGCAGCCGCGCCCCTGGCGTGGCTGACCGGCTGCAGCACGCCCTTGCCCCTGGCGGAGGTGCCGGCCCGCCCCGACGCCGACGCCGAACGGCTGCTGCTGCGCAGCGCCGAAGCGCACGGGCTCGCGGCCTATCGCCGCATCGAGGACGTCAACGTCCGTTACGAGGGCGAGTGGCGGCCGCTCATCGACCGGGTCCAGCCGGTGCTGGTGGACAAGGCGTACCGCGGCAGCTCGGAGGAACGGCTCATCCCGCGTGCCGGCATCGTCGCCCAGGCGTACCAGGGCCTGGCCGGTCACAAGCAGGTGAGCTGGCGACGCGGCGAAGGCACGGGGGCCGGCCGCGGCCAGGTCGCCGTCTGGTTGAACGGCCAGGCCAGCACGGACGCCGACGTGCTGGCTGCGTCGGCACTCGTCGCCGAGGGCTACGGGCTGTTCCTGCTCGGCCCGCTGTGGCTCGCCGAACGCGGTCTCGCCGTGCAGGCCGGCGCTGCCGAGCGGGTCGACGGACGCGACTGCGACGTCGTCGAGGTGTGGCTGAGGCCCGGCCTCGGACTCGCCCCGCTCGACCGCGTCGCCCTCTGCATCGACCGGGGCACCTCGCTGACGCGCCGCCTGCGCTTCACGCTCGAGGGCTACCCGGGCACCCGCGGCGCCGTCGCCGAGGTGGACACCTTCGATCACGAGCGTCGCTTCGGCGTCGTCTGGCCGATGCGCACCTACGAGCGCGTGGTCCACCCGTTGCGCCTGCCTGCGCACGACTGGCGAATCGCCGGCATCGACGTGAACCGCGGCTACGACGCGAGCGCGCTTGCAGGTCCGCGCTTCGTCGGCCGCGGCGACGCCGGCTGCCGTGCTCTGAGCGCCGCTCACCCCGGCAGCACGAGCCCTTCCTGGTTCGCGATCCGCTCGAGGGCTGTCTCGAAAAGTGCCCGCGACGCGCCGGCGACCCTCGCCAGGTAGGCGTGCAGGGCGGCGTCCTTCGGCCCTCGGCTCTCGCACTGCGCGCTGTAGGCCTCGAATCGCGACAGCTGCACCAGCAGCTCGGCGACATGGCGCGGGCACTCGCACGCGATCGTCGACGAGAGCCCGGCGAAGTCGGCAAGCGTCGCGTCGTCGTAACGCCTCGGCGCGACGTCGTCGACGGACAGCCAGAGCGGATCGGCCGGCGAGGCCGGATCCACGGCGCCGGGCGCCGGCCCGCGCGTCGCAGCGAAGAGAGCTTCCAGGCTGGCGGCGAGCGCACGGTCCTCAAGGGGCTGGCGCCAGAGCGCCACGCCGCCGGCGGCGAGGGCATCGATCGCCGCCTGGGCGCCGAAGCCGTAGAGCACGGCGACGCCCCTGGCGCCGCAGGCGCGGGACGCCGCCTGCAGCTCGCCGAGCAGATCATCGTGCACGCCGGGCAGCTCCGCCAGGAGCACATCGACCTGGGGGCCGGTGGGCGGGGCGGCGGCCTCGGCCAGGCCAGCGACCTCGGCCTGGCTAGCGACCTCGGCGAGGCTGGCGAATGCGGCCACCACCTCGAGAGGCCGGCCGAGACGCTGCCGCAGCCGCGGCTGCTGCAGGCGTCGCACGAGCGCCCTGCCGACGACGGCCACGCGGCAGGTGCCGGCGGGCCGGGGTGCCGCCTGCCGCGCCCTGGCGACCATGCCGGCGTGCGTCCCCGCCACATCGCGAAGACCGGTCATGTCGAGGGAGGCGATCGCCCCGATCGAGTGACCCAGCTCGGTGAGCTGGCGCATCAGCGCGAGGCGCTGCACGTCCAGCGCGGAGTAGAGGCGATGGCCGGCCCCGGTCAGGGCTGCCGCCGAGACCCGGTAGCGGCGCTCCCAGATGCGCAGCGTCGCCACCGGCATGCGCAGCATGCGGGCCACGGCGCCGCTGCGAAAACGCGGCGTGTCGGCATCGATGACGACGGGCCGAGAGGCGACAGAGCCCTTCGAAGCGGGCGCCGCCTTCCTGGTCGAACGACTCTGCTTTGCATCGGTTTCTCGCACGTCTTTGCTCCGAAATCGCGTCGGTGAGCTGTGATTGAAGCACTTCGTCTCTACATTGTCCTCATCCACACTTCTCGCACCGACGCTTCATGAACAACCCCCGACGCACTTTCCTGATGACCATCGCCGCCAGCGGCGCCGCGATTGCCACCGGCGCGCAAGCGCAGGCGCAGGCCAGGCTCGACGAGAAGGAGCCGCAGGCCGTGGCTCTCGGCTACGTCAACGACGCCGCCAGGGCCGACGCGAAGCGCTTCCCCAAGTACGCGCCTGGCCAGAACTGCGCGAACTGCTCGCTGTACCAGGCCAAGCCGACCGATCCCTGGGGACCCTGCCCCCTGTTCGCCAACAAGCAGGTGGCGGCGAAAGCCTGGTGCAGCGCCTGGGTCAAGCGGGCCTGAGGCTCGCGACCGATCGCATCAAGACATCGGATTGGCGGGGCGGCCCGGTTCCGGCGGCAGCGGAATGAACTCGCCGTCGTCCCGATCCGGCAGCTTCATGCGGCCGGCGCGCCAATCCGCCTTCGCCTGCTCGATGCGCTCCTTCGACGACGACACGAAGTTCCAGTCGATGAAGCGCGGACCGACAGGCTCGCCGCCGAGGGCCATCACCGTCGAGCGCTCCACGGCCCTGACGACGCCCGCGTCGGCGCCACCGAGCACCGCCATCTGGCCCCGACGCAGTTCCGTTCCGTCGAGTTCCGCCCTGCCGCTGACCACATAGAGCGCTCGCTCCGGCGCATCCGCAGGCAGCTGCGCCCGCGCCCCCTCCTGCAGCTCCCAGTGCAGGTAGAACAGGGGCGAGTGCGTGCGCACCGGCGACGCCTCGGCGAAGGCGCGACCGGCGATGAGCCGAGCCCACGCGCCCGGCTCCTCGAACACCGGCAGGTCCTCGGCGCCATGGTGCGCGAAGGCCGGGTCGGTTTCCTCGTCGCGCTCGGGCAAGGCGACCCAGGCCTGCAGACCATGCATCGGCCCGCCCTCCCGACGCGCCCGCTCGAATCGCTCGGAGTGCGTGATGCCTCGGCCGGCGGTCATCCAGTTCACCTCCCCAGGCCGGATGGCCTGCTCGACGCCGACGCTGTCGCGGTGGGTGATCTCGCCTTCGAGCAGGTAGGTGACCGTGGAGAGGCCGATGTGCGGATGCGGCCGCACGTCGACGGTGCGCGGCAGCCCCGGAGCGAAGCGCACCGGCCCCATGTGGTCGAAGAAGATGAATGGGCCGACCATCTTGCGCTGCGCGAAGGGCAGCACGCGGCCGACCTCGAAACCGCCCAGGTCGCGGCGGCGCTGGTCGATCAGCAACTCGGGCATGCAAGGCTCTCCAAGGGCGCAGGCGCGGAGCGTGCCTGCACCATAGCGACGGGCACGCGCTCGTGTGGCAATCCCCCCTGGCTTCAGGGATACCCAGCGACGAGTTCTTCCGTAAACTATGGTGCAGCGCAACATACGACGGAAATGACCTATTCGCAAAAGGTGGGGAAGTACATGAGGTTGCGTCAGGAGCTTGCCGCTGCCTGCCGCGCCGCGCGGCTGAACGCCTGGCACATCGCGCGCGTCAGCAACGAGATGACCGCCCTGGAACGCGAGATGGCGCTGCCGCTGCGTCCCCGACGTTCGACGACCTTGCAGTCGCAGCCGCTCGCGGGCCGGCAGGATGGTGTCGAGGCGCTCTGAGCAGCGCTTCGCTTGCGGCATCCGGGTCGGTGCGTGAGCTGGATTGCGTAAAGTCCGACACGCCTAAGATCCACCGAACGCCGCCACTCGCATTCGCTCATGCCAAACATCGCATCGGTATTGAAGGACGAGATCTCGCGCATCGCCCGCAAGGAGGTTCGCCGCGAGACTGCCGCTCTCAAGAAGGCCTCGGCCGCTTACCGGGCCGAGATCGCGGCCTTGAAGCGCCGCACGCTCGAGCTCGAGCGTGATCTCCGTCAAGCCAGGAAGGGCGTCAAGTCGTCCCCTGGCGTCGCGGCGAACGACGAGTCGACCCTCAAGGGCAGCCGGTTCAGCGCCAAGAGCATGGCCTCGCAGCGGCGTCGCCTCGGCCTGTCGGCGGCCGAGTGCGGCCTGCTCGTCGGTGCCTCGGCCCAATCGATCCACAACTGGGAAGGCGGCAAGGCCCGACCGCGCAGCCAGCACCTGCCCTCGATCTATGCCCTCAGAAGCCTCGGCCGGAGAGAAGCGCAGACGAGGCTCCAGGCGCTGAAGGAAGCGGCCTAGCCGTCGGCGGGAAGCGGCCTGCTTCGGAGATCGGGCCCGCGCCCGCGGCGGCTGCACAGTACGATGGACATCGCCGCGGCCGGTCGCCGCGAGGCGAGGAAATCGACGATGGCGAAGCTGAACGTGAATGGCGCCGTGCGCGAGCACGACGCGGAACCCGACACGCCGCTGCTCTGGGTGCTGCGGGAGCAGCTCGGGCTCACCGGCAGCAAGTACGGCTGCGGCGTCGCCCAGTGCGGCGCCTGCACCGTGCACATCGACGGCACGCCGGTGCGCAGCTGCGTCATGCCGGTGTCGGCGGTGCAGCCGGCGAGCAAGGTCGTCACCATCGAGGGGCTGTCGCGCGACGGCAGCCACCCGCTGCAGAAGGCGTGGCTCGCACTCGACGTGCCGCAGTGCGGCTACTGCCAAAGCGGCATGATCATGGCGGCGGCGGCGCTGCTGAAGGCCAAGCCGCGGCCGAGCGATGCCGACATCGACGAGGCGATGACCAACATCTGCCGCTGCGGCACCTACAACCGCGTGCGCGCCGCGATCAAGCAGGCGGCCGGCATGCCGGCGGCGCGCAGCGCCTCCGCGCACGAGGTCATCCACATCGAGCGGAGGACGACATGAGCGGGGTCGCGGTCTCGCGCCGTGCCTTCCTCGGCACGTCCGCCGCCGGCGCCGCCGGCGCGTTCGTGCTGGGCTTCCCGCTACGGACCGCCGCGCAAGGGGCCGCGCCCGAGGTCAACGCGTGGGTCGTCGTGCATCCCGACGAGCGCGTCGTCATCCGCATCGCCCGCTCCGAGATGGGTCAGGGCACGCTCACCGGCCTCGCCCAGCTGGTTGCCGAGGAGCTCGAGTGCGACTGGAAGAACGTCGGCACCGAGTACCCGACGCCGGCGCAGAACCTCAAGCGCAACCGCGTCTGGGGCAACTTCTCCACCGGCGGCAGCCGCGGCGTGCGCGAGTCGCACGACTACGTGCGAAAGGGCGGCGCGGCGGCCCGCATGATGCTCGTGCAGGCGGCAGCCGACGAGTGGCGCGTGCCGGCTTCCGAGTGCACGGTCGACAAGGGCGTCATCGCGCACGCCGCATCGGGGCGGCGCACGAGCTACGGCAAGGTCGCCGCCGCGGCGGCCAGGCTGACGCCGCCGAGCGACGTGCCGCTCAAGGATCCGAAGACGTGGAAGCTCGCCGGCAAGCCGCTGGCGCGCCTTGACACCGTCGAGAAGACGACCGGCAAGCAGGTCTATGGCGCTGACCTCCAGCTGCCCGGCCTGCTCAACGCCGCGATCCGCGCCTGCCCGGTCTTCGGCGGCAAGGTGAAGAGCTTCGACGCGGCGGCCATCCCGCAAAGGCGCGGCGTGGTCAAGGTTGTCAAGGTCGGCGACAACGCGGTCGCCGTCGTCGCCGACACCTGGTGGCGCGCCAAGACCGCCCTCGACACGCTGCCGATCGAGTGGGACCTCGGCGAGCACGCCAAGGTCCAGCAGGCCGACATCGACGCCATGCTGAAGACCGGCCTCGACGCGGAGCAGGCGGCGGTCGGCAACCGCAACGGCAACGCCGTCGCGGCGCTCGCCGCCGCGGCGACCCGGATCGAAGCGGTGTACTCGTATCCGCACCAGAACCACGCGACGATGGAGCCGATGAACGCGACGGCGCGCTGGACGGCCGATCGCTGCGAGGTCTGGACGCCGACGCAGAACGGCGAGGCGGCGCTCGCCGCCGCCGCCGTAGCGGCGGGCCTGCCGCCGGCGCAATGCGAGGTCTACAAGATCCACCTAGGCGGCGGCTTCGGCCGGCGCGGCGCGGTGCACGACTGGGTGCGTCAGGCGGTGGCGATCGCCAGGGAGCTGCCCGGCAAGCCGGTGAAGCTCATCTGGTCGCGCGAGGAGGACATGACGCACGGCCTCTACCACCCGGTGACGCAGTGCAAGCTCCGCGCCGGCGTCGACGCGCAGGGCAACGTCACCTCGCTCGCGATGCGGATCTCGGGGCAGTCGATCCTCGCCGGCATCTTTCCGCAGAACGTGCGCGACGGCCGCGACCCGGTCGTCTTCCAGGGGCTCAACAACGGCGGCGGCGAGGCGATGTTCGGCTATGCGGTGCCGAACCTGCTGATCGACCACGCGATGCGCAACCCGCACGTGCCGCCCGGCTTCTGGCGCGGCGTCAACCTCAACCAGAACGCGATCTACGTCGAGTGCTTCATCGACGAGATCGCGCACGCGACGAAGCAGGATCCGCTGGCGCTGCGCAGGAAGCTCATCCCCGACCCGAAGCGGCTGGCGGTGCTGAACGCCGTCGCCGAGCGCATCGGCTGGGAGCGGCCCGCCGCCGACGTCGGCGGGCAGAAGGTCTTCCGCGGCCTGGCGCAGACGCACGGCTTCGGCAGCTACGTCGCCGCCTGTGCCGAGGTCTCGGTCTCCAAGGAAGGCGACCTGAAGATCCACCGCATCGTCGCGGCCACCGATCCCGGGCATGCGGTCAACCCGCAGCAGATCGAGGCGCAGGTCGAGGGCTCGTTCGTCTACGGCCTCTCGGCGGCGCTGTATGGCGCGTGCACGGTGAGGGACGGCGCCATCCAGCAGACCAACTTCCACGACTACCCGGTGCTGCGGATGGCGGAGATGCCGAAGGTCGAGACCATCGTCATCGCCTCGGGCGGCTTCTGGGGCGGCGTCGGCGAGCCGACCATCGCCGTCGCTGCGCCGGCGGTGCTGAACGCCATCTTCGCCGCGACCGGCATCCGCGTCCGCGACCTGCCGCTCGCCAAGACGAGCCTGAAGAAGGCCTGACCGGCGCAGGCGCAGGCCGGGCATTCGAGGAGTGCGGAACCGATGCGCCCCGCGATCGCGCTCGTCGCCCTGGCCTGGCTCGCCGCGCCGGCGTGCGCGCAGCCGCAGGCCAACGACGCCGCCAGCCGCGGCGCAGCGATCGTCGCCAGCCGCAGCACGGGGCTGTGCGTCCTCTGCCATGCCGTGCCCGGCGTCGACGCCGTGCACGCCGGGACCCTGGGGCCGAGCCTCGCCGGCGTCGGCACGCGCCTCGGACCCGAGGAGCTGCGGCTGCGCCTCGTCGCGCCCCGGCGCTTCAATCCGGAGACGATCATGCCTTCGTACGGCCCGACCGAAGGGCTCGAGCGGGTCGCGGCCGCACGGCGCGGCCAGCCGATCCTCGACGCGCGGCAGATCGACGACGTCGTCGCCTACCTGGCGACGCTGAGATGACGCCGGGCGCGACGGGACCGTGACGATGATGCTGCGCCGCCGAACGCTCGTGCTCGCCGGCGGCGCCGGGCTTGCCTTCGGCGTGCGCCCGGCGCACGCGGCGCTGGCACCGGCGCTGGTCGCGGCGGTGCACGGATGGGCCGGCACGGCGGCGCCGCCGGGCACAGGCCGGGTCCGCCTGGAGATCGCGCCGCTGGTCGAGAACGGCAACGCGGTGCCGATCACGGTCAAGGTCGAGAGCCCGATGACCGTGGCCGACCACGTGCGCGAGATCGCCGTCTTCACCGAAAAGAACCCGCAGCTCGACGTCGTGCGCTTCCATCTGGGGCCCGGCAACGGCCGCGCGGAGGTGGCGACGCGGATCCGGCTCGCGACGAGCCAGCACGTCGTCGCGCTGGCGCGCCTGAGCGACGGCAGCGTCTGGCAACACGCCGTCAGCGTCCTCGTCACGCTCGCCGCGTGCATCGAAGGCTGACCGGGCGAGCTGCTGCGATGTCGAGCACGGTCCGCGCCCTGATCCACGTGCCCCGCCCGGTGCGGCCCGGCGACGTCGTCGAGATCCGCGCCACCATCGCGCACGTGATGGAGACGGGGCATCGGCCCGATGCCGAAGGCCGCCGCGTGCCGCGCGACATCGTCACCCGTTTCGAGTGCCAGCTCGATGGCACGTCCGTCTTCGCCGCCGACGTGTATTCCGCCGTCGCGGCCAATCCCTACTTCGCGTTCACGCTGCGCGCCGAACGCAGCGGCACGCTCGTCCTCACCTGGGAAGGCGATCGCGGCTTCCGGCATCGCGAGACGGCGGCGCTCGAGGTGACATGAATCGCAGTGCCGGTGCTGCGGCGGCGGCGACGCTGCTGGCGGTGGCTGTCGCGGCGTGCACGCTGGCCGGCTCGGCGCCGTCGCCGCGCACGCCGACAAGCGCCGGCGCGGACACCCGCCGCCCGGGCTCCGACGACATGAGCGCGGCGCTGCAGTCGCTGCAGCGCGACGACACGCAGAACCCGGGCATGCTGTGGGTCCACGAAGGCGAGCGCCTGTGGGCGCGGCCGGCCGGCAACGGCGGCAGCTGCGCCGGCTGCCACGCATCCGGTGGCGCCAGCGTGGCGAGCGCGGCGGCCCGCCACCCGGTGTTCGACGCCGAGAAGCAGCGTCCGCTGACGCTTGCCGGCCGCATCGATCGCTGCCGGCAGCGCCACCTCGGCCTGCCCGGCGAGGGCGCCGACGGCGCCGAGGTGCTCGCGCTGTCGGCGTGGCTCGCGCATCGCGCGCGCGGGCTGCCGATCGAGTCGCCCGACGATGCGAGGCTCGCGCCATGGCGCGAGCGCGGCGAGGCGCTCTGGCGGCGTCGCATGGGACAGCTCGACCTCTCATGCCACCTCTGTCATGACCAGCGCGCCGGCGAGCGGCTCGGCGGCGCCGTCATCCCGCAGGGCCACCCGACGGGCTATCCGGCGTACCGCCTCGAATGGCAGACGCTCGGCTCGCTGCAGCGGCGCATCCGCGGCTGCCTGGTCGGCGTGCGCGCCGAGCCCTTCGCTGCGGACGCCGACGAGTCGCTCGCCCTCGAGGTCTGGCTGCGGCGGCGTGCCGCCGGAATGAGGATCGAAGGCGTCGCGGTACGGCCGTGAGCGGTGACGACTCCCTTCTTCTCGCTCTCGGAAGACCGGCTCGTCTAAGCGCGCACAACCCAATCCACGATGTGAGCCGCCTGCGTCGCTCCGGCCTGTCGCTTGGCCTCGCGGCCGCCGCGGAGCAGAAGCAGGGTCGGGATGCTGCGGATGCCGAAGCGGGACGAAGTCTGCGGACTTCGATCGCTGTCCACCTTGGCGAACAACGCCCTGCCCTTCAGCTGCGCCGCGGCCTTCGCGAACTCCGGTGCCATGGCGCGGCACGGACCGCACCAATCGGCCCAGAAGTCGACGACCACCGGCAACTCGGTCCTGGAGACGACCGCATCGAAGCTCGCGTCGTCGAGCGTCACGGGCTTCGGCCCGAGCAGAAGCTGGTGACAGTGGCCGCATGTCGGGTCCTCGGTCGTGCGGTCATCCGGCACCCGATTGGTCTTCAGGCAATGCGCGCAAACGATCAGCATCGTGCTGTCCCAGCCGCGCACGCTGCACACGCGCGTCGGAACGTTGTCACTCCTTCCGGCCGATCACTGTCCTGAATGCCCGGTCGCCGGTCTGTCGGCATGCGGAAGAGCGAGGCGTAGGACGCCACCGATGCGGCTTGCAAGCACCTGATCCCGACAGGGTTGAGCGCGCGACATACATTGCCTCGAACCTTGCGATCGCCGTCCCTGATGCGCGCCGTCGCTGTCCACCTGCAGGAGAGACAGATGAGACTCTTCCGAACGCTCGGCGTCACGATTGTCGCGACCTTCATGGCCGGCCTTGCCATGGCTCAGGTTCCCAACCCGACGGTGAGCGGCCCGATCCCGTCGACCGCCGCTCCGGGCGATCCCTCGCGCAACTATCCGTTCTTCGCCACCCACGTGGACCTGGCCGCCTGGGGCTACGTCGAGGAGGAGTTCGTCTTCGAGGGCACGGCGAATCGCTACACCACCACGCCGCCCCTGGAGACCGCCACGTTCGTCGATGGGGCGCACCCCTACCGCACCCGCATGCTCGTGCGCCGGCCCGTCGCGACGCCCTTCAACGGCACCGTCGTCGTCGAATGGCTCAACGTGACCAACGGCCTCGACATGGAGAACACCTTCTATCAGATGGACGAGCACCTGCTGCGGCGCGGCTATGCCTGGGTGGGCGTCTCGGTGCAGCGCATCGGCGTCAACCGGCTGCGCACCTGGAGCCCGGCCCGCTACGGCGACCTCGACGTGAGCCGGCGCAACGCCGACGGCACCGAGACGTTCACCAACGACGCGCTGCAGCACGACATCTTCTCCCAGGCCGTGCAGGCGATCCGCCAGCCGAGCGGCACGGCTCCGCTCGGACCGCTCCGGGCGCAGCGGGTCATCGCGACCGGGCACTCGCAGTCGGCGATGCGCCTCGTCGGCTACATCAACCAGGTCCATCCGCTGGCGCGCGTGGTCGACGCGTTCGCCCTGCACGGCTCGCTGGGCAACGCCGTTCGCGAGGACCTCCTCGTCCCGGTGGCGAAGATCCTCTCCGAGTACGACGTCCGTGCCCTCGAGTTTCCAGTGCGCCGGCCCGACGCGGCGCTGTTCCGCACCTGGGAAGTGGCCGGCACGTCGCACAACGACCGCAAGGCGTACATCAGCCGCGTCCTGCTCCAGCTGCGCGACATCGGCACGAACGTGGAGGCGAGCCTCAACTGCACCTTCATGCCGCCCGGCAGCGCCGTGCCTTTCCATCACGTCATGGCGGCGGCGATCGACTACCTGAACGAGTGGGTCAGGGACGGCAGACCCATGCCTTCGGCCCCGCCGCTCGAGTTCGTGCCGGGGGCCAACCCTCGGGAGCTCGTGCGCGACCAGTTCGGCATGGCGAAGGGCGGCATCCGGCTCGCGGCGGTGGAGGTGCCGACTGCCGTGAGCAGTGGCACCAACTTCGGCCCGGGCGCGTGCGACCGCTGGGGCTACAGCGACCCGTTGCCGGACCAGACGCTGCAGCAGCTCTACCCGAGCCAGGCCGACTACATGGCCAAGGTCATCAAGGCGGCCTTCGACAACGTCAAGGCGGGCTACATCCTGCCGATGGACGCGAAGGCGACCGTTCGGGAGGCGGCTCAGTCGGGAGTCGGCAGCCGCTAGCAGGGGGGCAGAAGCAAGGGGGGGCAGAAGGGTCGCCAGGAAACGCGCGCGACGGTAGCCCGCCGCTTCGCGACAACCTTGTGCGCATGGCGACCCCGATCATCGTCAGCATCCCGCACCAGCTCGCACGCTGGGACCGCGACCGGCTCACTTTCGCCGTCGCCGCGATGGGTCAGGCCATCCCCGGCGTCACCGATGTCTTGGACGCACATCGACAAGGCCTCTACTGCCGCGGAAGGTAGCGATAGCCGCGCAGCCGTGAACCGGAACCAGGTTCCCTCGATCTCTCGCCTTCAACCCACAATCGGGCATGCATCGGATGCACGCGCCGCTCCCGAAGTCGCGCCCGCCGGCTTGCGGCGTCCGAACCGCATCGGATAGCACGTCGCGGCCGGGTCCACGCGTCCTCTGCGACACGTGCCTGCCGTGCCGATGATGGCCCGCAGGCCCGCCCTGGCGCCCTTCGGCACGCGCAGCTTCCGCTACCAGTTCCCTGCCGACCTGTGTACGGCGTGGGCGCTGGAGATGGAGACGATCATCCTCGGCTGGTACGTGCTGGTGGAGTCCGGCTCGGTGGTGCAGCTGACGCTCTTCGGCGCCCTGATGTACGTGGGCACTCTGCTGTCGCCGCTGCTGGGTACGCTGGGAGACCGCTGGGGCCTGCGCCAGGTGCTGGCGGGCATGCGGGCAAGCTATGCCCTGTTGGCCGGGGTGATCCTCGTGCTGATCGCCGCCGACAGGCTGAGCCCCTCGAGCGTCCTGGTCGTCGCCTTTCTCGTCGGACTGATCAAGCCGTCCGACATCGGCCTGCGAACGGCCCTGGTCAGCGCCACCGTTGCACCGGTGCAGCTGGTGGCGGCCATGTCGATCTCGCGCACGACGCAGGATTCGGCGCGCATCGGCGGTGCCCTGGCCGGAGCAGGGTTCATGGCCGGCCTGGGCATGGGGAGCGCTTATGTGCTCATCGTCGCGCTCTACCTGACCGGCATGGCGTTGACGCTACGTTCCGGCGGCGTGCAGCGGAGGGCGCCGAGCGCACCAGCCGCGGCGCACGGCACCGAGGTGCACGCGGCCGGCGCGCTGCACGTCCCGCCCGCAGCGCTGCCCCGGCCGGCGCTGCCCTGGCGCGACCTGCTGGCAGGCCTGCAACACGTCTGGCACACGCCCCGCCTGCGTGCGGCGATGTCGCTGGCGGCGCTGGTCAACCTCAGCGCGTTCCCGCTGAGTGGCGGACTCATGCCCTACATCGCACGCGACGTCTTCGGCATGGATCAGCAAGGCCTGGGCTGGCTGGTGGCCAGCTTTTCGACAGGTGCCCTGTTGGGATCGCTCGGCATGAGCGCCTTCGGCGTTCACCTGCGGCCGGCGCGCACGATGCTGGTCGCCTGTGCGGCCTGGTACCTGTGCTTGCTGGGTCTGGCGCTGCCCATCGGCGCGCCCGCGGCCATGGCGCTCTATGTCGGCGCAGGCCTGACCCAGAGCCTGAGCATGCTTGCCATGGCGATCATCCTGATGCGCACGAGCAACGAGCGTTTCCGCGGACGCGTGATGGGCGTGCGCATGCTGGCCATCTACACGCTGCCGCTCGGCTTGCTGGCGTCGGGGCCCCTCATCACGGCCATCGGGTTTCACGGACTGGTGATGGTCTATGTCGGCGTCGGCATGACCTTCGTCGCCTCCATCGCGCTGGTCTGGCGCGACGACCTGCTGCCGCGCGGTGCTCCCGCCAATGCCTTGCGATGACGCGCTGCATGTCCAGCCCCGTGGCCTACTGGGGCGTCGGCAGGATCGCCGGAGGCTTGCGTTCGGCGCGTCCCACCCACCAGCACGCGGCGAAGATCACCAAGGCGCCGAGCCACACCTGGGGCCGCACCGCTTCATCGAAGAACAGCCATCCGAACAGCGCCGCCCAGGGCAGCGCGGTGAATTCCAGCACGCCGAGTGCCTGCGCTTCCGCTTCGGCATAGGCGCGGGCGAGCAACTGAATGCCCAGGTTTCCCAAGAAGCCGGCGAGTACCGCCAAGCCCAAGGCCGACCACGTCGGCAAGGGTGCGCCGACCGCCGCAGGCGACAGCAACACCATCGGGATGACTGCGCTCGTCAAGGTGAGCAAGGTGGAGCCGTCCTTGGCGGCGCGCGCCCGCATCACGATCGCCGCCAGTGCATACGTCAGCGCCGCGGCGAGGATGGCGGCCAGCGCCAGGGCGCGCTCGCCATCGAAGCGCGGCGCGCCCTGGACCGTGACCAGAACGCCGGCAAAGCCCACGAACGCAGCCAGGACCACCGGCCCCCGCATCTTCTCGCCCAGAAACAGATGGGCGAGCGGCGGGATGAGGAGCGGAGCGATGAACGAGAGCGTGATCGCCTCGGCGAGGCCGAGCCGCGTCAGGGCGAAGAAGAAGAGGAAGGCGGTGACGGTGATCAGGGTGCCGCGCAACACGTGAGCGGGCACCATTTCCCGCGTCAGCCTCGGCCGGCCTTGCCACCACCAGACCGCCAGGGCGAAGCCGGTGCCGAACACGTAGCGACCGAGCACGGCATAAGCCACGGGGTACGACCGCGTCAGCTCCTTCACCGCCGCATCGAGCGCACACAGCGCCGCGATGCCGAGAACAGCGAGAACGAAAGGGCGAGGCGACGACACGCGGGCAATAGGGTGGGTCAGAGGATCGGTCGGCGATGGACATCAGGCTGACCACTCGAGTCCGTGCATCGGGCGTCCACGATCTGCGCCGCTCAGCAGTTGCCCGGAAGCGAACGCAAATGACTCATGAAGTCGCAGCCCCACCCACGTTCAGCGTGAAAGCGCGAAAGTCCCCTTGGCTCGGCGGGCCGAAGCTGACCCAGCCTTCGACCGGCGCCGCCTTGCCATGCAGCGCGCTGATCATGGAAGCGGTCGTGAAGCTGGTCGGGCCGAGCTCGTCGGTGCGCAAGCGGCAAACCGGGTGGCGCTCGTCGTCACACGAGGCGAGCGCGCCTTGCAGATCGGCAAGCACCGGGCTTCCATGCCCCAGCCGGCGATCGAGCGAGCGCAGCCGCGCCACGGAGTTCTCCTCACCTTCGGGATAGCGGGCACCGCGCGCGAGGGGATGGTTGGTGTGCAGCGCCCGATCAGGCGCGGGGAGCGGGAGCTCCACCACCTCCTCCGACGACGCCTCCAGCGACACGATCAGCGATGCGTCGGCAATGAGGTAGTGCTGGTTCGACGCATGAGGCAGCCGTCGGCACCGATCGCTCGCCTCGGCGGCCGAGCGCGCTTCCAGCAGGTGGCGGACGACGAAGGCGACCGGCACGCCTTCGGCCGCCGAAGGGACCTGCGGGATCGAATTGACGCACACACCGACACCGGCATCGTTCACCCCGAGCAGCCCCAGCATGCCTGCAATCGTCACGATCACCGCGCCAGGTCGGCCGTCGCACGAGGCATGTTGCACGAGTCGCTGCAAGCCGTCGGTGTAAGCCCCCAGGTCCATGTTCTGCCCGATCCAGGTCACCCCGGCGGCATCGTTGCGGACCGCGAAGGCGCTGCACTTCTGCAGCCCCGGCCCGTCTTTCAGCCGCCGCCGAAAGGCCCACTCTTCATCGAGAAGCTGCAGTGCATAGACCTCTGCGCGCGAGAGTCCACTGCCGGCGGCGATGCCTTCGACCTCGCGCAGGAGATGGGGCGTGTGCCGCTCGATGGCCTCTTCGAACCGCGTCTCGCGCAAGAGCCGCGCCCGGTGCTCGATCGGGTCGTCGATGCCCTGTTTGCGCCAGACGGAGAGCAGCGCTTCGCTGTGTCCGGCGATGGCGTGGCGGAACGCGCGGCCCTGGGCGACGCCGCGCTCGTAGGGCGAACCGGTTGCAGCGAGGAGGCGATCGGAACTTCTCATGGTGGTCACGTTCACAAGATGGCTTCGCGCAGCGAACGACTGTAGGGGTGGTCCGGCCACGCATAGAACCTGGCCGCCGGCGCCACTTCCACGAACTCCCCTGTGCGCATCACCGCAATGCGATCGGAAACGTAGCGCGTGGCCGCCAGGTCATGCGAGATGAAGAGCGCCGCGAATCCGTGCTCCTCCTGGAGATCTCGGATCAGGTTCAGGATCTGGCTCTGGATCGAGACATCGAGCGCGCTGACCGCCTCATCGAAAACGACGAAGCGCGGATGCGTGATGAGTGCGCGTGCGATGGCCATGCGCTGCCGCTGGCCACCCGACAGCTCCCCGGGAAAACGGGTGGCGAGCGCAGGTTCGAGCCCCACCTGGGCGAGCATGGCCGCGACCTTTTGCTGTCGCTCGGCACGATTGCCGATGTGCTGGATGTCGAGCGGTTCCGCGATGGAGCTCGCGCAGCGCAAGCGAGGGTTGAGCGCCCACTCGGGATGTTGGAACACGACGGAAAGCGCACCTGCCCTGCGCAGGCCAGGATGGAACGGCTGCTGCTGGAACAGGAACTTCCCCGAGCTCGGCCTCACCAGGCCGAGCATCACCCGACCCAGCGTGGTCTTGCCCGACCCCGACTCACCGACCAGGCCCAGGGTCTCACCGGGCCGGATCTGCAGCGACACGCCCTTGACGGCGGGCACGGCCACGCGTTTCCATACCGGCCCCGTGCGGTAGGTCACGGCCAGATCCGTGAGGCTGATGATGGGATCGTGCGCGGTCTGTCCGAGGGGCTCCACTATGCGGCCTCGGTGGGTGTGAGCACAGGTGCCAGCCCCTGCTCGGTCACGAAGTGACAGGCGACGCGCCGATCCCCCAGCTGCCTTTCGTCGGGCCGCTCCGTGCGACAGAGATCCCGGGCGTGAGGGCAGCGCGGGGCGAACGTGCAGCTGGTCGCCCGGTGCCGCAGCAGGGGGGGAACGCCGGCGATCGTGCGAAGACGTTCTCCGGGCTTTTCATTGCCGGCCTGGGCGTGGATCAACGCCTGTGTGTAGGGATGAGACGGCCTCTCGAACACGTCGCTGCTGGCACCCGATTCGACGATGCGGCCGCCGTACATGACGGCCATGCGATCGCAACGTCGCGCCACGCTGCGAAGGTCATGGCTCATGATGACGAGGCTGGCGCCCGTGTCGCTGCCGAGCGCCATCAGCAGCTCGAGGATGGCGCCCTTGATCGAGGCGTCCAGGGACGCGGTGGGTTCGTCGGCGATTACCACCGAGGGCTTGCGCGCGATCGCCAGCGCGATCACGACGCGCTGGGCCATGCCGCCGGAAAGCTCGTGCGGAAACTTCGTGGCCACCTGCTTCGGGTCGTCGAGCTTGGCGCGCCGCAGCAGTTCGTGCACCGCGGGGCTGTCGTCTCTTTCGCCGATCAGCAGCCCGGCTTGCCGCCCGACACGCATGGTCGGATCCAGCGCCGTCATGGGGTTCTGGAACACGAAACCCAGCTTGTCGCGTCGCAATGCGCGCAGCTGTTCGGAGCTGCTGCGCAGGACGGACTGTCCTTCGACGAAGATGTCGCCGGCATCGAACCGGGCGTTGGGGGGCAGCAGCTTTCCGATCGCCATCCCGACGGTCGTCTTGCCAGAGCCGCTTTCGCCGACGATGCCAAGGCTCTCGCCAGCGGAGACGGTCAGACCGACACCGTCCACGGCGCAGACACTGCCGTCGCCGGAGCCATACGAGACGCGGAGGTCCTGGACCTCGATGCGGGCACTCATGTCAGGTCGCGTCCGCGCAGCGGATCCAGGGCGTCGCGCAGCGTGTCGCCCAGCAGTTGCACCGAGCCGATGCACAGCGCCAGCATCAAACCCGGAACCAGCGCGAGCCATGGGGCCGTGGTGAGGTAGACCGTGCCCTGTTGCAGCAGCGATCCGAGGGAGGCCGCCGGTGGCTGGACACCGAAACCCAGGAAGCTGAGTCCGCTTTCGATGAGCATGCCGACGGAGAGCGAGAACGTGAGCTGGATCATCGCCACGCCCATGACGTTGGGCAGGATGTGGACCATCATCGCGCGCAGCGACGATCCGCCCGCGATGAGGCTGGAGACCACGAAGTCCCGCTCCGCGACGGACAGCGTCACCCCGCGGATGACGCGGACGAAGCGGGGGAGCGTGTCCAGCACGATGACGATGATGGCAGCCGTGTTTCCCATCCCGATGATGGCGGAGATCAGCAAGCCGAAGACCAGCGCCGGAAAGGCGAAGAGCACATCCGCCAGCCGGGCGACGACGGCATCGAAGGTACCGCCGTAGTAGGCGGCTGCGATGCCGATGAGGGTGCCCATCACGGCCATGATCAGGACCGCCAGCGACGAGATGAGAAAGGTGGTGCTGATCCCGCCCAGCACGCGGGGCAGGAAGTCCCGCCCGAGGTCGTCGGTGCCGAGCAGGTATTGGCTGTTGGGAGCCATCAACCGCTCCGCCGCCCCGATCGCTTCGGGGTCGCCCACGGGCAGGTACGGCGCGAGCGCTCCGACCAGGATGATGGCCACGAGCAGGACGGCCGCCGTCAGCCCGAGCCGGTCGGCAACGACCCTGCGCAATACGGCGTTGTCCCTGATCGCTAGCATCAGGTGGAGGATCTCTTGGCCCCGATGCGCGGATCGATGATTGCGTAGGCCACGTCACAGAGCATGTTCATGGCGATGATGAAAAACGCGGACAGCAGCACCCCGGCCTGGACGATGGCGAAGTCGCGGGCCTCGAGCGAGACGAGGAAGTAATAGCCCACGCCGGGGATCGTGAAGAGCCGCTCCACCACCACCACACCGCCCATCAGGCCGGCGAAGTAGATCGCGATCAGCGTGACGACCGGGATCGACGCATTGCGGAGGATGTGATGCCGCACGATCTGCCACGGCGTCTCGCCGCGGGCGACGGCGGCCAGGATGTAGCCCTCCGTCATCACGCGCATCACCGAATCGCGCGTGACCCGGATGAACACCGACATGATCAGGATCCCCAGTGAAACGGTCGGAAGGGTCATCACCAGGATGTTGGCCCAGGGGTCCTGCGTGAACGGCACGTACCCCCCGACGCGCAGCCCGAGCGACCAGTACGAGAAGATGAAGATGAGGGCGGTGGCGATCACCGACTCCGGCACGCTGATGCCGAAGGCGCCGAGCAGGCGGACCGCCGTTCCCTGCTTTCCGCTTCCGGTCGCCACCGCGGCAAGCACGCCCAGCGGAACGCCCAGCGCGACCCCGATGGTGAGGCTGACGATGGCGATCTGGGCGGTTGCGGGCAGCCGACGTGCGTACTGCGTGAGCACATCGCTCTGGTCGGCCATGGACACCCCGAAGTCGCCCGAAAGCACGGCCCCGAGCCACCTGAAGAACTGGACGAACACGGGCTGGTCGAGGCCGAACCGCCTGGCGATCTCGGCCTTGGTGACCGGGTCGGCGAAGGGTCCGAGCACCAGGTCGGCAAAGCCGCCGGGCAAGAGCCGCAGGCAGAAGAACACCAGCAGCGAGACCCCGAACATCGTCAGCAGCGCGACGGCGATCCTCGGCACGAGGAAGTAGACGAATCTCATACTGGGCCCGCGTGCCGTGGGGCGCCCGGCGACTCTGCCCGCCGGATTACTGGCTGCGCTTGGTGGCGAATTCCTGCATGTGGTTGTAGTTCGATGCCGGCACGACCCGGTCCAGCTTGATGTCGATCAGGTCGGGTCGATGGACGATGAAATCCACCCTCGTCACGAGCGCCAGAAGGTTGGCTCCGTCATCGATGAGGCGGCAAGCCTCGACCAGTGCGGCGTCGCGTTGCGGACCGATCGGAGCGGCGGTCAGCTTGTCGAGCGCGGCGTTCATCGCCGGCACGTCCTCGAAGTACATCCGGTTCCAGACCGCGGTCTTGGGGTTCCACCACAGGGGGACCATGCCGGGGTCGGTGAAGCCGGCCATCCAGCTGGTCACCACCTCGAACTGGTTCTTGGTCCACACACGGTCGATGAAATCCGGCACGGCGACCTGCTGGATCCGGGCATGCATGCCGACCTCGCGCAGATTCTGTTGCATGAGCTGCGCCATCTTCGAGTACGCCGGATCGCCGGGGTTCGTCATCAGCTCGAAGTCGACCCGGGTCTTGCCGGCCGCGGCCATCAGCTCGCGCGCCTTCTTCAGCCGCTCGGGCCGCGGAAGCTTGTAGCTGTCCAGGTCGCGGCAGGCGCTTTTGCCGAATACCGCGGGAATCGGGTACTCCGGGCGGGAGTAGCCGGCGAAGACGATCTTGGCAATGGCGTCGCGGTCGATCGCCAGGTTCAGGGCCTGTCGCAGACGCTTGTCCCTGAACGCGGACTTCTCCCCGAGGGCGTTGATGTCCAGGCGGTAGAAGTTCGGCGTTTGCTGCGGCGTGACGACGAGCCTGCTGTCGCCGTGCGTAAGCCGGTTGATGTCCGGGTTGGTGAACCCTGCGAAATCGATGCGGCCATCGCGAAGCGCGGCCAGCCGCGCTGCCTCGTCCGGGATGATCGCGACGTTGAGCACGTCTGCCTTCGGGTAGCCGGCGCGCCAGTAGTGCGGGTTGCGCGTGAAGACCCAGCTCTCCTTGGGCTTGTGCACCGAAAGCATGAAGGGGCCGGTACCCAGGAATCGCTTCATCGGGTCGAACGAGCCGTCGCGAAACTCCTTCATGGGAATGATGGAGCTGTTGATGTGGGCCACGGCACCCAAGAACGCGGCGTTCGGCTGTGCCAGCTCGATCCGCACCGTGCGGTCGTTGACGGCAACGAGCGACTTGAAGTCACCCAGCTGCTTCGCCCAGTACGACGTGATCTTGTTGCTCGCCTTCTTCTTGTCCTCGTCGGTCGTTGCCGCCGCGACGCCGGCCGGGTTCATCTCCTGGCCGGACAGGCGCGCGAAGCTGCCGACCACGTCGTCGGCCACCACAGGGCGGCCATTGGAGAACTTCGCTCCCTGCCGAATGGTGAACTCGTACGTGGTGGGCGAGGTCTGCCGCCAGCTCTCGGCCAGCAGCGGCTGGAGCTTCGCGTCGCTGTCGACCGTGAGCAGCGGCTCATAGGCAAGTTCGAGGTAGCGCCAGGATGCGGCGCTGGACGCCCGATGGATGTCCATGAAGTCGATGTCGCCGCCGAGGCCCCAGAAGATCGCCTTCTGCGCCGGCTGCGCCTGCGCCGGCGAGTGCGCCGCGCCGGCCGACAGAGCCAGCGCAGCGGCCGCCAGGATCGCCCGTAAGCCAGGGCGGGTCATCGTGTTGCCGTAAGACATGTCTTGCTCCTCACGCCTTGCGCCTTGCGCATTGCCGATGAATCAGGGACCGCGCTGCAACCTTCGTCGGCACGCGATGTTCATGTTAGCCAGATAGCACTTGCGAGCCCGCTGTGGTCTACCCTATCATTTGCTCGCGCAGCAAGTCAAGGGCACGGACACCAGCAACAGCTGCAAGCTTTGTTCCAGGCAGAAGCCGGCGCCTGACTCGATTGCTTCCCCTGCCACGAACCATCCGAGCAACCCGACGAAGGGATTCACCGTGAGACAAGCCGTCAAACTGCTGTGCCTATCGGGCGCGGCCGTCGTAATGATCGGCCTCGGCGGATGCGCGACCGCGCCGACCCCTGCGGGCATGACGGTCACGAGCGACGCCGTCCAGGTGAACCCGAAGCTCAAGGGCTCGGTGACCGTGACCTCCGTGACCGCCGCGAAGGACGTCGCACCGGACCACAACACCGCGTTCAGGAAAGCGCTCGAAGACACCTTGTCCCGCGCCGGCTACCTGGCTGCCGACGGCGCTGCCGCCCGGTACAAGCTGACGGCCGAACTGCGCCAGCTCGAGCAGCCCCTGGGCAGCGCCGATCTGCACGTGACGTCCGACGTGCAATACAAGCTGACGGGCCCCAGCGGGCCCGCACAGGACCTGCCCGTGCTCGCCGTGGGCAGTGCGACATCCGGCGACGGCTTCACGGCCGGACAGCGAAGGCGCGTCGCCAGCGAGCGCGCGATCCAGGAAAACATCAAGGTTCTCCTCAACCAGCTGGCGGACGTGGAGTAGCCCGCCTGCCGCGCCACCCGGGACTCAGCCATTCAGTCCAGGAAGGCTCCGAACCGATCCTGCAGGTCTTCCAGCTGCTTGGCCCGCCGCCCGACACCGGGCGTGAGGTGGCCGATCACTGCGTTCGTGAGCAGGTTGAGCAGGCTCGTGATGGACGCATTGCTGTCCCAGAAGAGCCCGACCTCCGTGTTGACGTGGAACACATCGGCCGTGAAAGGCCGGGCCCAGTGGCAATGCGCGTCGGTGATCACGGCCACGGGCACGCGAGCCTGCGAAGCAGCTTCGGCCAGCAGCCGCGCATGGCGGGCGTAGCGGCGGATGTCGACCAGCACGACCTGCCGCTTCGCCTGGCCCGCGCGGGCGAACAGTTCCGCATACGTCCCGTTGGCACCGTCGAGGAACCTCACCCCGTCGCGGACGTATTCGAGCCGCGCGGCGAAGTCCATGGCGACTCCGCGCACGGTCTGGAATCCCGCGACATACACCTCCTTCACGGAGGCAATGTTCTTGGCGAGCTTCTGCCACCGCCTGTCCGCAGCCAGGTGGTAGACAGCCATCAGCGCGCTCATCTCGCGTTCCAGGCTGGCCGAAAGCGTCGCCTCCAGCGGTTCGGCGCCACGCGCGAACTGCTCGTAGCGGTCGCCCACGTGCCAGGCCGGCGCGTTGCGCGCGCGGCTGACGTCGCGCCGCAGCTCGTCGAAGCGCGCGTAGCCGAGGGTGCGCAGGAAGCGGCCCACCGTCATCGGGCTCACCTCCACCTTCCGCGCCACGGAGGCGGCGGTCTCCAGCGCGAGCTCGCCGTGGTGAGCGGTGAGATACGCCGCGAGCAGCCTCTCCGAGCGCGTCATGCGCGGGGTCGCTTCTTCGATGCGGGCGAGCAAGGGCGCCGTGTTCGCTGCCTTCATGGCGGTGCGGGATGCGCGGCGCGCACGAGCGCGAGCAGTTCGGCGGCGTCGATGGCCTCGACGCGGTGATCGTCGCGACCCACCATCGTCCGTGCGGCGACGAGCGCGTTGACGATGCTTTCCTCCACCGAGTCGACCACGGCCTCGAACAGCGGATCGAGATGGTGGTGCGGCAGATAGCTTGCGTGGCAGAGCCCCTGCGCATCCGCCGGCATGTCGGATGCGGTGGAAAAGGCAAGGAAGATGTCGCCCGAGCCGTCTCCCGACGCCGTGCCGGTGCGGCCCACACCGAGGGCCGCGCGGCGCGCGAGGCGCTTGGCCTGGCCGGGCAGCAGCGGCGCATCGGTGGCGACGATGACGATGATCGAGCCCTGTTCCCGCGGCGGCCGCGGCGTCACGACGGGCATGCGGCGCCCGACCGGCACCCCGAAGACATTCAGCGCCGCGCGCACGCCCATGTTGGCCTGCACCAGGGCACCCACGCAGTAGTCGTTGCCGGCAACGCTCGTCACGCGAGAGGAGGTGCCGATGCCGCCCTTGAACCCGTAGCAGATCATGCCGGTGCCGCCGCCGACGTTGCCTTCGGCGACGGGGCCGGGACTCGCCGCATCGAGGGCCTCGAGCACATGCTGCTCGAGCACATGCATGCCGTCCATGTCGTTGAGCCACTGGTCGCACGTCTCCGCCACCACGGGCAGCAGCCACGGGTAGGCGCCGCGGTTGCCGCCGTGGCGCACCGTCCAGCGCACCAGCGCCTGGTGGGCGATGCCGAGCGAGTGCGTGTTCGTGAGGGCGATGGGCCCGCGGAAGATGCCGGCTTCCTCGATCCAGTGCGTGCCCGTCATCTCGCCATTGCCGTTGAGCGCATGAACGCCGGCGCGGAGCGGCTCGAGCAGATGCAAGCGGCGGCGGGGAAGCACCACGGTGACGCCGGTGCGCACCGGCCCGCGGCCGGTGGCCAGTGGGCCGTCGCCCCGGACGAGCGTGACGTGCCCCACTTCGACCCCCGGCACGTCCGTGATGGCGTTGTGCATTCCGGTGCGACCGCCGAAGGGCAGGCCCAGTTCGCGGGCGCGGGGGGTTTGATATGCAAGTACCATTGACAGGCGCAAATGTAGCCGCCTAGCATGTTCGAAGGCAAGCTGGCGGATCCGCCACTCCGCACCAGACATGAACGCCAGCATGAACGCCAGCTCACCGCTCGAACCTCGGATCCCATCCGCCGGCGCAGGCGCCGAACTGCAGTTCGAGTTCCCCGGACTGCGCATCGGCGTCGCCGAATACGACGAGGGGCCGACCGGCTGCACGGTGTTCCACTTCGCGGAGGCAGCGCGGTGCGCGGTGGACGTGCGCGGTGGATCTCCGGGCTTGCTGGGCAGCTACCCGTTCACGGAAGCCATCTGCATCGCCGGTGGCTCGTTGTACGGCCTCGAAGCGGCCACGGGTGTCGCGGCCGCGATGCTCGAGCAACGCCAGGGCAACGTGAGCTGGGGCCAGATCGCCACTGTCTGCAGCGGCATCATTTATGACTTCGGCCCGCGAAGCAACGCGATCTATCCGGACAAGGCACTCGGGCTCGCTGCCTACCACGCGGCACGGCCCGGTGTGTTCCCGCAGGGCGGCCGCGGCGCGGGGCGCTCGGCGACCTGCGGCAAGTTCCCCGATTACCCTAAGTTCGAACGCGAGACGGCCGGCCAGGGCGCAGCCTTCGGCATGTGCGGCGGAGCGCGGGTGTTCGTCGCGACCGTGGTTAATTCGATCGGCGTCGTCGTCGATCGCCAGGGCCGCGTCGTGCGCGGCCTGAAAGACCGCGAGACGGGTGAGCGCCGTCATCCGCGCGACGTGCTGCGCCCGACTGCCGAATCAGCGCCGGCACCGTCCCCGGTCACCGAGAACACCACCATCACCCTCGTCGCCACCGACCACCCGCTGCCGCCGCTGCTGCTGACCCAGCTCGGGCGCCAGGTGCACAGCTCCATGGCACGCGCGATCCAGCCTTTCCACACGCCGCGCGACGGGGACATCCTGTTCACGGTGACCACCGGCAAGAGCACCGCGGGCGTGAACGACTGGGCCCTCGCCGAATTCGCATCCGATCTCGCCTGGGACGCCGTGCTGGCTGCAGTCAAGCAGCCCTGAAGCGGCTCGACCGGCGGCGGAGTCAGCCATGCACGCAGTCGGCACGGAAGCAGTCGCGGCGGCGCATCGGGCAGCGTTGCTCGTCGCGTGCGCGATGGCTTGCATCGCCTGGTCGACTGTCGCCGCCGCACAGGAGACGCGCCGGCACGGGCCGAACAACGCGATCACCGACGTCGAGGGCATCCTCGTCGGCCATCACGAGCGCACCGACGGCGACTACCAGACCGGGGTCACCGTGGTCTGGGCACCCGGGCAGGCCGTCGGCAGCGTCTACGTCGGCGGCGGCTGGCCGGGGACGATCAATACCGACGTCCTGCAGCCGGCCAGGGCCGGGCAGAAGATCGACGTCGCGTTCATGACCGGGGGCAGCTATTACGGCCTGCGCGCGTTCGGCGGCATCATGGAATGGCTCGAGCAAGGCAGGTACGGGATGCCGAGCCTGCCGGGCCACGTCAACCCGCTGGTGGCCGGTGCCGTCGTCTGGGATCTCAACCGCGGCGGTGCGTTCGATGCACGTCCGACGCAAGAGTTCGGCGTCGCCGCGATGAAAGCTGCGCGCTCGGGGCCGGTCGCCCAAGGCAACGTGGGCGCGGGCGCGGGCACTCGAGCGTTCGGCGGCCTGGCGCTCAAGGGCGGCGTCGGCACGGCGAGCGCTGTCTTCGGCGGCATCACGGTCGGCGTCATCGCGGTCGTCAACGCCGCGGGAACGCCGGTCGACCTGCAGGACTGCTCGTTGCGAGGGACGTTCATCAACGTGCAGAACGAGTTCGCCGGCTATAGATCTCCCTCGAAAACGGATTGCGATGCGCTGAAGAAGGTGCGCAACATCCCCGTGTCGTCGAGTGGTCTGGACACCTACCGCTTCGCGCTCGCCAGCGCGGATGCGGACGACGGCTCCGGCCCGCACGCGAACACCACCCTTTCCGTCGTGGCCACCAATGCGGTGCTGACGAAGGCCCAGGCGTTGCAGCTCGCTGTCGCCGTGAACAACGGCAACGCCGCCGTCATCCAGCCGTTCAACACGGGCGACGACGGCGACGCGGTGTTCGCGATGGCCACCGGGAAGGTCGACATCGACACCGGCCGATTCGAGACCCTGCTGACCATCGCCAAGGAGGTGGCGGGCCGCTCGATCGCTCACGCGATGCTCAAGGCGACGTCGGCCAGGACGTTGCAAAGCTACTGCGACGCGCTGCCTTCGGCGTGCCGTCGCTGACCCTGCATGAACAGATGCGCTTGCTGCTCGCCATGTTCAAGCACGAGATGAATACGTTTCCGCTGGTGCCCACCCCGTCCGAGCGCTTCTTCGACTTCGGCGAGGCCGTGCGCGCTGAAGAGGCCCTCTCGATGTACCGCGGCACGGGGAGACCCGCGCAAGAAGCGCTATGTCGTCCTCAAGAGCGGTATCCACTGGCGTGCGGGATTCGGCCAGGTCGCGCGCGAGGTCATCGAATGCGACGGCGTCGGCGTCACCACGTCGACTGCGGCAAGCTGAGGTTCGACAAGGTGCGCAGGCCGGTGTTTCCGCTCGAGCCCATGTGAGCTCCAGTCAACGAGGTGCTCGACGGTTTTTCCGGCTAGTGGTCACTGGACATCCGCTACGGCCGGGACAGCGGAGTTGCCGGTGAGCAATGGCAAGGGTTTTTCCTGAGGTCGAAGGTACATGCATTGCCGGCACGAGGACCATTGCGCACTCGGCCGAGCACATCGAAGCCCAGGAGACGACCAAATGAGACAGCTCCACATGAGCCGAGGCTCACGCATCCTCGCGTCGACCTCTACTGCCCTCGCCGTCGGCCTCCTGGTCGGCTGCGGCGGATCCGATCACGACGACGACGACTCCGGTGAGCAGCAGGTCAGCGCCCAGCAGGCTTGCGACGCCGTCAACGGCAAGACCATCGCCGGCGCCACGGTCACTGCAGCAGCAGTCGCGGCGAGTGGGGCCGTGCCGACGTACTGCCGGGTGTCGGGCAACATCGCGCCGAGCCTGAACTTCGAGATTCGCCTGCCGCAATCCTGGAACGGCAAGCTGCGCTACGGCGGCGGCGGCGGCTACAACGGCGTTATCCCGGGCGTCAACCTCCCCGCCCTGAACATGGGCTACGCCGACGTGAGCTCGGACTCCGGGCACGGCGGCGGAAACGTGTTCAGCGCCGACTTCGCGCGCACCGACGCCTACGCCGCTCAGCTGTTCGGCAGCCTCTCGACGCCGACTGTCATGTCGTCGGCCACCGAGATCATCCGCACTGCATACGGCCGGACGCCGGCGCGGTCGTATTTCGAAGGCTGCAGCAACGGCGGCCGCGAAGCGCTCATGAACGTCCAGCGCTACCCGAACCTGTTCGACGGCGTCATCGCCCGCGCCCCCGCCTACAACTGGGTCGGGCTCATGGGGCATTTCAACCGCACTGCCAAGGCGGTGGCGGCCACCGCAACGTCGTTCACGCTCGCCAAGACGCAGCTCCTTGCCCAAGGCGTGCGCAATGCGTGCGACGGGCTCGATGGCATCGTCGACGGAGTGGTCTCGAACCAGGCCGCGTGCACGCCGGCGGTCTTCGACCCCGCCAGCCTGCGCTGCCCGGGCGGAACGGACACCGGCAACACCTGCCTGTCGGATGCCCAGCTCGCCGTGGTCACCTCATGGACGACCGATGCCGTGCAGACAGGAAGCCCCACGTTCCGCAACGCCGGCTGGAGCCTGACCGGCAATGAGGATGACCCGGGGGCCTGGCCCGCCTGGGTCACCGGCAACGGAAACGTCAACAACGCGGCTCAATTCCGTTTTCAGGACACGACCGTCAAGAACTATCTGGCCAGAGATCCGGCCGTCAATTCGCTCACGTACACGCCCTTCGACCAGAACCAGAACGCCCTTTTCGCAATGAGCGCGCTGAACGACGCAACCCTCGTCGACATCCGGCCCTTCCGCAACAGCGGCGGCAAGCTGCTGCTCTGGCACGGAGGCAACGATGCGGCACTGAGCAAGAACGCGACTGCCGAGTACTACACCAACGTGACCAACGCGGTCGGCGGCGCTGCCAACGTCACCGAGTTCGTTCGTTTCTACATCGCTCCGGGTGTGGGCCATTGCGCCGGTGGGCCTGGTGCCGACACGGTCGACCTCCTCTCCGCGTTGGATGCGTGGGTCGATCGGGGCACGGCACCCGGCACGTTGACGGCGGAAAAGCGCGACACCGCAGGAGCGACGCTGTTCTCGCGTCCACTGTGCGAATACCCGCGCTACCCGCGCTACACGGGCCCTGCCAACGATGTGAACGCAGCCAGGCAGGCGTCCAACTACACGTGCTCGCAGTAGCGGGAGGATAGAGAGGGGCGCTGCAGATACGTGCCTTGCGCCGATCCCCAGTAGGCTCGGCTTCTCGAAAGCCTCGGCGCCGCTGACTGACGCCCAGCGGTGGGTCAGCTCAAGTGGCCGAACTGGGACAGTAGGCATGATGAGCGTTTGACCGCAGGAGCAGTCGTTCACGAGGGCGTCCGACATTCACCCAAGTGGGTCGAGGCAGGGGGATGTGTTAGGCCGAGTCAATCTCTGAACAGTGAACGTGACCCGTGTAGTCGGCTGCGTTGGGGTGCCTTCAGGTGCACTTGATGACGACTGCAAACGGCTGCAGGGTTCTCGACAGGTCGGCCAAAGCGGTCCACTGGAGATTAGGGTGATCGACGAAGGCCGCGGAACGGCCTGCATCGGCGCTTCAGCGATCCAGCAGCCAGTTCACCAGAGCACACAGTTTGGTGGGGTCTGCCGGTTTGGCAACGTGCTGATCGAAGCCAGCGAGGTTCGCCAGGGCGATGTCTCTAGGTTGCGAGTAAGCAGTCATCGCGACCAGCACGAGCGAGTCGTCGGCTGGCCGCTCGGACCGCATCGCTGCGGCCACGCTGTAACCGTCCATGCCCGGCATGTTGATGTCCACGATGGCGAGATCCGGCTGGAAGGATCGGCTGACCTCTAAAGCCTGAAGACCGTCGTAAGTGGCCGCTACCGTGTAGCCGTCCCACACGAGCAATTGCGTGATCAGGTCGGCCAGGTTCTCGTGATCGTCGGCGACGAGGATTCGTCGTGGAGCACCCATGGCGGGCAGCCTAGGTCGAATGATGTCGCCCGGTAACTGTCAGCCTTGACTAGTCAAAGCTCCAACAGTCCCCGTTCGCGGCGGATTACAGCTAGCCGGCGCAAGCCATGCGGGCGCCTCCGCCCAAGTGCACGTTGAGACGTCCGGCGAGTCCCAAGCGGAGTTTGCATAGGGCTCGCGATACGGTGCTTCTTCCGGCCAAGGACCAAAGAACACTCCTCCTGCTGGCTCGCGCGCAATTTCTTGGCCTTGATCGGTAACACCTTTTTTACACAGTCGAGTCTGCTCGCTTGTCTTGCACGTGGTGAATCGCGTTTACCCGGAGCACAGGGAACGCATCGCAATATCTCCACATCTTGAGCACTCAAGCGCCGGCCCCCCGGTGCCGATAGCCATGCATGACCGCCATCACGAACCTTGGTCGGACCAGCGCCGAACCATTCGAGCGCTCGCTTGTTGGAAACCTCACAACGCGCCGCAAGGCAGTTCACGGTGCTTGATGGCGACCAAGAATCCCAAGGTTGTAGCGGCTAAAGCCGAGACTGCTCCTCCGAAGCGCAAAGGGAGGCGAGCGCTTCCGATGGAGGAAAAGAGTGTTCCGGGCTCAGTACGTTTGACCCCTTCTCGGTGGGTCAAGTTGCGTCGGCTCGGCTCGGCTTGGCTGGCGAGAGCCATAGACCGCGCCCGGGAGCCGCACGCCAAATAAGTAAGGTGTGAGTGGCCGGGGCGATCTGGAAGACGACCTCGTTTACTTGGCGGCCCGCTGTTCCCGCAGGCGGCGTTCAGGCGCGCGTGCTAGAGCTCTGGTGGTGTCCGAAACTCCGAAAGATCCAAGGATTTCGCCGGTTTGCATAGATGCGCTCGCTGCCGATCTGGATCTCAAATCTCTTGCCACCTTCTATAGAGTCCGCCAACCGCCGCAACTTGGCTACGAATTCCGCATTCGAATAAACACTCTCTACGTCTCTGCCCGGTTCTGTACTCACGTGTTCATGCTCCTTGTGTGCGTTTCGGTGTCATCGGCGGCGATGGAATGAACGTCGTTGGAGTTCACGTCCCACGCACCATCTCGAGCACCCTTTTCCGTCCAGCGTCCGGGCTCGTTCCTGGATCGCCGGCAGGTACTTTGCTTGAAGAGTGGTCGCCTCCTTCAAAAGGGTGGCATAGGCACTCTTGAGCATCGAGGTGGACAGTTTTCGCCCCGCCGGCGTAGTACCGATGCCGCCACTGATCTTGCCGAGCAGCCCGCCAAGCAGCTTCGACCGGCCTGCTCAATGAACTGCGAGGTCAAGCCGACACCTGCGGTGGCGAGAAGGTCCTTCACGCGGCCGGGGTTGAGCCTCCGCGTCCCCGGGAGAACGCCGCCGCAGGCGACGCCGGAAGATCAGCGGAGCGACATGCTGGAGAAGCGACGCGTGCCGATGCAGGAGTGCGCTCAGTTCTGCTGTAAGGAATCCTCAACGCCTAACGCGGAGCAGTCATTCCCATGAGCCGCAAAACCACGTCATGGAAGCGAGTCTCGCCCGGACAGGCGTCGTCGCGCTCGAGCGCTTGCACGTCTCCCACTCAAGCGCAGACAGCCGGAGCGCGAGACCATCGTTAAGTCGCAAACTCGACACGCACGCTGCCGAGCGTCGTGATGTGCGCCTCGAAAGCGTCGCCTGGCAGGGCCTTCACCATCGGACCGAGCGCACCCGACATCACCAGATCCCCTTCACGAAGGTGGCTTCCGCTCTCGACCATCTTGCGCGCGAGCCAGACGACTGCATTGATCGGATGCCCCAGGCAGGCCGCGCCGGAGCCGCTCGAAACCTCCTCGCCTTGCTTGTTCATGGTCATGGCAACACTCCGCAGGTCGAGCTTGCGCAATGATCGCGGGTCGTTGCCGACCACGAACAGAGCGGACGAGGCGTTGTCGGCGACGGTGTCGAGGAACTTGATGTTCCAGTCCTGGATCCGGCTGTCGACGATCTCGATCGCAGGGAGCGCGAACTCGATTGCGCGAACCACCTCCGCCGGCGTCAGCCGTTCACCTCGCAGATCCCGACCCAGCACGAACGCAACCTCCGCCTCCACCTTCGGCTGGATCAACAGGCCAGACGCGATTTCCTCGCCGTCGTACAGGGCCATCGTGTCCAGGAGCGCGCCGTAGTCGGGTTGGTCGACTCCCAGCTGAACCTGGACCGCTTTCGAGGTGAGACCGATCTTGCGTCCCACAACTCGGCTCCCTGAGGCAAGCGCGCGATCGATGTTTGCCGTCTGCACCGCATAGGCCTGCTCGGCTCCGGCGAGCACATCCCGGATCGGCGCGATCGCACGACGCGTCTTCTGCGCCTCGCGCAGCGCGGCGGCGTGGCTGCGGGTCGATTCCTCGAGTGTGGTCTGTGGCATGGGTTGTCGCGGCTCGCTGCTACTCGGTCTTGATGTTGGCGCGCTGGATGCCAAGGGCGGCGTCGGCGATGCTCCGCTCGACCATGGCGCCGCACGATGCAAGCGCGAAGACCACCCCTCTCCGGGCACGGCTGCCGCCGCCATCCAACGTGAAAGGCTTGCTCATGACGCCGGTCCGGACTCGATGCACACCTGCCCCTCGATGACCCGAGCGGGGTAGACGCGAATTGGCTCACTCGCCGGCATCGCGGTGGCGCGACCGTCACGGACACAGAACTTGCCGGAATGCCAGGGGCATTCGATCTGGTCGCCTTCGACGAAGCCGTCGGCGAGCGATGCCTCGCCGTGCGTGCATGTGTCGGCGATGACGTGGACGCTGTCGTCGTCGAGTCGAACGATGCACAGGGGCGGCAGACCGTCCACCAGGACGCGTTGCGGCGTCCCGGCCTCGATGAAGTCGACCTCGAAAAGGGCGCGCCAGCCGGGCTCCGGATAGCTGCTCATGCCAAGCCCTCGGACTCAGCCATCCCGCAGGAACTCGATCTGGAGCCGGTTGAACTCGGCCGCGTCTTCGTACTGCGGCCAATGTCCGCAGCCCGTCATGACGACGAACTTCGAGCCGGGGATCGCGTCGGCGAGCTGCTGCCCGACCTCGACCGTCGCGGTCGGGTCGTGGTCGGTCCAAAGGACCAGCGTCGGCCTGTCGAGCCCCCGCCACTGCTCTGGCGTGATGGCCCACCTCTCGCGCGCCTCGGGCGTGTGCAAGGCAAGGATCGAGTGGATGGCCTTCTTCATGGACGGCTGCGCGTAGATCGCCTGCCGGCTCTTCACGAGGTCGTCGTTGACATGCGACTTGTCATGCATCAGCCACTCCAGGCGGGCCTTGATGCGCTCGTACGAGGGATCCTCGACGGCCGCGATCGACATCTCGCGCAAGCGAGCCAATGCCTCGCGGTTGACCTTGTCGCCGCTCGCCGTGTTGAGGACGAGCTTCGAGACGCGTTGCGGATGCTGCACCGCGAAATGGGCGGCGACCCAGCCGCCGAGCGATTCGCCTGACAGCGACGCCTTGTCGAGGCCGAGTGCGTCCATGAAGCCGACGAGCTGCGCCAGGTAATCGGGAATCAGATAGGGCTTGTCAGGCTTGGCGGTGAAGCCGTGGCCGAGCAGGTCCAGCGCGTAGACGTCGAAATGCTCGCCGTGCGCCGCGAGGTTGCGCACATACGCCTCGGCGTGGCCGCCCGTGCCGTGGATGAAGATCAGTGCCGGCCTGCCCTTCGTGCCGGCGTGCAGGTAGCGCGTCCGCACGCCGGCGGCGTCGACATAGGCCTGCTCGAAAGGGACGCCCTGCAGGTCGCTCCAGATGCTGGCAAAGGGCTTGTCCGCAGTGTTCGGCAAAGCGTTCATAGAGTCCTCTCGATCTCGCCGACCGCCGACTTGCGGGGGTCGAGCTTCGACGCCCAGATGTCGTTCGACTCCGGGACGGGCGGCAGGAGGCGCGGCTCGCGCGCTGCCTCCTCGGGAAACTCCTCCATGCCGAACGTGTACTCGATCGTCAAGCCGTCCGGGTCGAGGAAGTAAAGGAACATGCTGCCCGACGGCAAATGGCGGCCAGGACCGTGCACCACCGGGATCTCCTCGCGCTGCAGACGCCAGTAGCCGCGGCCGATGTCGTCGGCGTCGTGCACCATCAGCGCGACGTGGTGCAGCCCGCTCTTGCCGCGTCCCTGGCCGATGCCCAGCGAATGGTGGTACGGGCTCGGCCAGCAGCGCAGGAAGGTCACCGTCTTGTCGATGGAATCGGAAATCCTGAAGTTGAGCACGTCCGTGAAGAAGCGCACCGAGGCGTCGAAGTCGGTCGACTTCAGCACCAGGTGGCCCAGGCGGAGGATCTTGGCGACCGTGGGTGCAAATGGCGGCGCCTGCGACGGCTGCATGAGCGCGTAGAAGTCGAGCGTCGCGCCGGTCACGGGTTCGCTCGTCCGCAGCCCGGGCCCGATCCCCATCGCTCGGCAGTCCTCGCCGGGAATCGGCAAGCACGGTCGGCCGGCGGCTCGCAGCGCCGTTTCGAGCGGCGCGAACTCGGCTTCCGACTCGAGCTCGAATCCGATCCGCTTGAGACCGGGCACGCCGCGGTACAGGGCGATGTCGTGGTGCTTGTCGCTGCAGCGCAGGTAACGCACGTCGGCGGCGGGCCCGTCGACGACCTGGAGGCCGACCTGGTCGCGATAGAAGGCGACCGATCGGTCGGGGTCGGCGACGTTGAGGGCGACATAGCCCAGGCGATTGAAGCGAATCATTTCGAGATCTCCTGGCGGGCCGTTCAAGGCATCGCGCTGCCGCCATTCAGGCTGATGTCCTGGCCGGTCATGAAGGCCGACTCGGCGCGCGCAAGAAAGCTCACCATGTCACAGATCTCGCGCATCTCGACGCCCCGACCCTTCGGCACGACCTGGACGAAGGCGTTGGCGAGCGCTGGGTCGTCCTTGAGACGGGCGCGGTGCCGCTCGGTGTTGACGACGCAGGGCGAGACGGTATTGACGGTGATGTCATACGCCGCGAACTCTTTGGCCAGCCCGACCATCATGCCGACGACACCGCCCTTGGCGGCGTTGTAGCCGGCGTGCTGAGGAATCCCGGTCCGCAGCGAGTCGGCGCCGATGTTGACGATCCGGCCGTGGTTGGACGCGACCATGTGCGGCAGCACCTTGTGGCAGCACCAGATCGTGGTCCACAGGTTTCGCTTCAGTGTTGCGTCGAAGGACTCGGCGTCGTGCTCGAGGAACGGGCGGATGACACCGCTGCCGGCGTTGTTGACGAGGACGTCGATGCGGCCGAACGCCTGCATGGCCTGCCCCACCATGGCCTGTACATTCCCCTCGACCGACAGGTCGCCGGCAAAGGCACGAAAGCGCGCGGCGTCGCCGTGTCGTTCGGCCATGACGGCGGCAACCTCGGCGACTTTCGGGTCGAGGTCGGCCATCAGAACCGCCATGCCATCGTCGGCGAGGCGCTCGGCGATGGCCCGGCCGATGCCGCCGATGCCCATCGCGACTCCGGTAACGATCGCGGCGCGGGGCGCTGGCATCATCCGGTCGTACTCACAGGATGATGCTGACCTTGCCGTGCGGCCGCAGCACCTCGAGGGCGAGCTCGGCACGCTTCAGGCGGATCCGCCAGCGGCCGTCGATGCGGACCAGCCGGAAGAGCATGTGGCCGGGGTAGGTCTCGCTGATCGCGCCGCGGTTGCGCGAGACAAGGAACGAGCAGCGCACCGTCGTCTCGCCGGCAGGATCGCTCTCCAGGATGCGCACGTTGCCGTACAGGTGAACGGTCCGGGAGTGCGGGAACTCCGCGTGCGCCTGCTTGCTCATGAGGCGCTTCCCGCGCTCCTCGAGGCGATGGCGGTCGTCGTAGATGAGGAACAGCGTCGTCTTCGGATCCGCGTGCGGGTCGTCGGTCGGCGGCACCATGTACTCGCCGTCGTCGGTGAAGAGCTTCGCCCAGTCGGCGACCTTCCAGTCGTCGAGCAGCGCCGCCTCGTGAAAGAGGAACTCTTCGATTTCGGCCCGGATCGGGCGTGCTTCTGCCGCGCCGGCTGCCGCCGCCGAGGCGTCGACTTTCTCCGCTCGCTCGGGCATGACGGCGCTCATGCGAGCGCCCCCTCGCTCGCCGACATCAACTCCTTCCAGCGCCGCCAGAAGGTGCGCATCTGGAGCTCGTCCTGCTTTGCGGGCGCCGGCGATTCCTCGGTCCTCATGCCGCGTGACAGGTCGTTCCACTCGACGAACCGGTTCGTCGCGTAGGCGCGCTGGCACAGCTCGAGCATCTCTTGGTCGTCGGGAGTGGCGAAGCCAGCCGGGCCGAGGAACTCGAGGTAGTTCTTGAGGCGCAGCTCGCGCAGGATCGGCGCCTCGTTCTTGGGCGCCAGCGCCCAGGCGTTGACCTCGAAGTAGCCAGGCGACACCGGCGCGTAGGTGCGCACCGTCAGACCCATGATGTCGTTGACGACGAGATTGGGGAAGATCAGCATGTTGCGGTCGGAGCGGCAGATGAACTCGCCGCGTTCCTTGCCAACCCGGGCCTCCAGCTCCGACCGGGCCGCCGCCATGGCGTCCTTGATCTCGTCGGAGAACGACGCCATCGGCCGTGCCAGGGGGCGGCCCCATGGCGTGCCGTCGACCGACTCCGACACGGCGTGACCGTTGCCGAGGTTTCGGACCCGGCCGAAGCCCTTGCCGAAGTTGTCGAGAACGCTGCCCTCGCGATTGCGGATGTAGTCGAAGTAGGTGGAGTGCGTCGTCGCCGCGTGATAGCCGTCGGCGCTGTTCTCCTGCAACAGCTTCCAGTTGGCGCGCGCACTGTACGTTTGAGCGCCGCCGACGATGACCATACCGTCCCTGTCCTGCTCGGCGATCATCTTCAGGTAGTCGCCGGCGCCGCCGAGATAGTCGGCAAGCGATCCGATGCCGTCGGACACTGGCGAATAGTTGACGAACAGGAAGCCGGCAAAGCTTTCGAAGCGCGGCACCGGGCGCAGGTTGAGCGTCGGGTCCTCGACGCAGGCCGCCGTATAGGAGTCCGGGAGGGGCCGGTTGATGGTGCGGCCGTCGTCGGCGAAGACCCAGCCGTGGTAAGGGCAGGTGAAACTGCGCGCTTTGCCCTTCGCCTCGCGGCAGACCATGGCGCCTCGGTGCGGGCACGAGTTGAAGAACGCGTGGATCGAGCCGGCCCGGTCGCGATTGATGATCAGCGGCAGACCCCCCACCTGGCGCGTCACGAACGCGCCACTCGCCGCCACTTCCGACTCGTGCGCCGCGTAGAGCCAGCAGCGCTCGAAGATCGCGCGCCGCTCGGCCTCGAAGACTGCGTCCTCGGTGAAGACCCGCCGGTTGACCCGGAAGATGCCCTTTTCGCGGTCGTCGACGATCGCCCAATCGAAATCCGGGTCGCGCTTCATTCATGCTCCAGATCTGGTAGGACCACTTTAGTCCCGAGTGCTCGCATCGTCAACAAAGGCCCCAATCAATCGGGGCCGAGCACTTCTTTCCAGTAGCTGCGCGCCCGGTCCATGTGTCGACGGATCAGCTCCTGGGCCGCGTCGATGTCGCGCTTGTCGATCGCCTCCACCAGCTTCTTGTGATCGCGCGCGGAAGCCCGGCCGTGCTCGCGACTGGCGAAGACAGCGCGCCGGCGTTGGGCGGTGAGTCGGTAGAAGGCATTGAGAACGCGTACCAGCACGTCGTTGTGGGAGGAGCCCACCAGAGCCAGGTGGAAGTCCGTGTCGTCCTCGGAGATGTTGCCGCCGGCACGCAGCTGGCGCTCGGTGCGCTCGACATTGCTGCGCAGCCGCGCCAGATCGGCATCGTCGCGACGCATGCATGCCAGCTTCACGGCGAGCTGCTCGAGAGCCGCGCGCACCTCCATCGTCTCGCCGATCTCGGCCGGCGTGGGCACGGCACCCAAGTCCGCGAGGACGACAAGCGTCTCGAAGCTGCTGTCCGTCGAAAGGCGGCGCAGGTAGATGCCGGAGTACGGCCGCGCCTCGACGACCCGCAGCGTGGTCAGCGTCGCCAGCGCCTCGCGCAGCGCGTTGCGGCCGACTCCGAGCTTCTCGGCAAGTGCCCGCTCCGAGGGAAGGCGGTCGCCGGGCTGCAGCCGACGCTCCTGCAAGTAGGTGAGGATGTCGCGGACGATGTGATTGGAGGTGTGCTCACCGCCGGCGCCGTTCGGCGGGGGCAATGACTGCTCGGCGGCGCGGGCCCGCAGCGATGCCGGATTCTCGCTCATGCTGCTAGTATGGATTGAAATTGGTAGGTCCAGTGCAGCCCATTGACATTCACACGCACGTCGTGCCGGAGGACTTCCCACGCTACTCGGGCTGCCGAGTCGACGCGGCGTGGCCGTCGATGGTCCCGGCGCATGCGTGCCATCGCCACGTCATGCTGTCGGGCAAGGTCTACCGGACCGTATCCGACCGCTGCTGGGATACGAGCACGCGTGTGGCAGACATGGCGGCGCAAGGCGTGGGCCGTCAGGTGCTGTCGCCGATGCCCGAGTTGCTCTCATACTGGCTGGAGGGCGACGACGGGGCTGTCCTGTGCCGCTACCTCAACGAGCAGATCGCGGCGATGGTCGGGCGCGAGCCGGACCGCTTCTTCGGCCTCGGCGCGGTGCCGTTGCAGGATGTCGACCGCGCCATCGCGGAGCTCGAGCACGCGATGCACGACCTGGGCTTGGCCGGCGTCGAGATCGGCAGCAACGTCGCCGGCACCGTCCTCGGCGATCCGGGGCTCGAGCCGTTCTTCGCCGCGGCCGCCAGCCTCGGCGCCGCCATCTTCGTGCATCCGTTGCGGCCATGCGGCATGGAACGGCTGGTCGGCCCGCCGTCCCTTCAGCAGGTTCTCGCGTTCCCGGGAGAAACCGGGCTGGCAGCGGCGTCGCTGCTGACGGGCGGCACTCTGGCACGCCATCCGCGTTTGCGCATCGCGCTCAGCCACGGCGGCGGCACCCTCGCCGCACTCCTGCCCCGCCTGCGGCACGCCTGGTCGACCATGGAGCCGCTCCGTACCCTCATGGCCGAGGACCCCGGCGAGGCGGCGCGCCGGTTCTGGGTCGACAGCCTCGTCTACGAGGACGAGAGCGTGCGTCGCCTCATCGAACGCTTCGGCGCGACGCAAGTGACGGTCGGCTCCGACTTTCCGTTCTCGATCGCCGATCCGGAGCCCGTGCGGCGCATCGCCCGCCTCGGCCTCGACGACACGACCGCCCAGGCGGTGCTCGAGGGCAACGCCCTCCGCTGGCTCGGTGCCGGCTAGCAAAGCCCGGGCTGCCGGCACCGGATTGACAGCGACCGGTCTGCGCCTATCATGATCGTCAGCAACTGGTCCACCGATCTGGCCCTACCAGTCGAGCCCCCTCTGCCGCTATCGGAGTCGCCATGTCACGATCCACCGTGTTTGCGCGCCGCGCACTTCTTGCCAGTTTGCTCGCCGCGCCGCTGGTCGCCCTCGCCGCCGATCCGTACCCGACGCGGCCGATCCGCCTCATCGTGCCGTACGCGGCCGGGGGAACGACCGACCAGCTCGCCCGAGTGCTCCAAGAGCCGCTCCAGCAGTCGCTCGGCCAGACCATCGTCATCGAGAACAAGGCTGGGGCGGGCGGCTCCATCGGTACCCAGGAGGCGGTGCGCGCCGCGCCGGACGGCTACACGCTGGTGTTCGGCAACAACGGGCCCAACGCCCTGCTCGGCCTCATGCGCAGCATCCCCTACGACCCACAAAAGGACCTGCGCGGCGTCTCTCTCGTCGCTTTGACGCCGATGTTCCTCACCGTTCCGGGCGACAGCCCCGTGAAGACGCTGAAGGACTTCCTGCCGTACGCCAAGTCCGCCGGCGACAAGCTGAACATCGGCTCGGTCGGCCAGGGCTCGTTCTCGCACGTCGCCGCCGAGTCGTTCAAGCAGCGGCTCGGGCTGTCGACGACGCACATCCCGTACAACGGCGGTGCCCCGCTGATGACGGCCTTCGCGGGTGGCCAGATCCAGGTCGCTTTCGTCACCGGCCTCGACGGCGCCACCCTCGAGCGATCAGGCAAGGTCCGCTACCTGGCCGTGGCCGCGCCGAACCCGACGCCGGCTGCACCCGGTCTGCCCACGGTCGCCGAGATCGCGCCTGGCTTCACTGCCGTCAGCTGGTTCGGCGTCTTCGCGCCGGCCGGGACGCCGGACGCGATCGTCAGCAAGCTGAACGCCGCCATCGTCGCGGCGGTCGCCCGGCCAGAAGTGCAGAAGTTCTTCATCGACCGCAACGTCGAGGGCCGCAGCAGCACGCCGCAGGGACTCGAGAAGATGGTCGTGGACGACATGGCCGAGTGGGGCCCGGTGATCAAGAAGGCCAAGATCCAGCTGTGAAGGACGCGCAAGCAAGAAGGCGGTCCGTCACATCGTCCGGTCCAGCGCGGGCAACGCCGACCTGATCAAGCGCCATGGGGCGCGGCTCCTAGGAAGGTGTGCCGTGCTTCGTCAAGAAGCGGCCGGCGCGATCGTCGGGGCCGTAACTGTTGCGCTTTAGTCGCTCACGCGGAGAACGACCTTGCCGAAGTGTCGCCCCGAGCGCACGTGCTCCTGGGCCGCCGCCGCCTCGGCAAGGTCGAAGACACGGTCAACCTTGGGCCGCAGCGCGCCCGCGGCGATCGCCGGCAGCACGCCGCGAACGAAGCGCGCGACGACGTCCGCGCGCTCGGCGAGCGAACGCGTCCGGAACGTGACACCGACGAGCGTAAGGCGTTTGCGGGCGAACTCGTTGAGCTCGATGTGCGCGGTCTTCCCGGCGACACGGCCGACGCTGACCCAGCGGCCGCCGATCGCCGCCGCAGCGACGTTGTCGGCGGCCACGGGCCCGCCGACGGAGTCGAGGATCACCTGTGCGCCGACTCCGTTGCTCGCCTGCATGACGGCGTCGACGACAGCGCCGGATTCGGCCAGCACTGGCACGTCGACGCCGTACGCAGCCATCGCGGCGAGCTTCGCTGCGGTTGTCGAGGTGCCGACAACGTTGGCGGCACGCAGCCACGTGGCGAGTTGCGCCGCGGCGATGCCCACCCCCGTGGTGCAGCCCTGGACCAGGGCCGTATCACCGGCAGACAGGCCACCGTGGGTGACGAGCGCGTCGTGTGCGGTCATGAAGGAAACCATGACGGCCGCAGCCTCCGGCCAGTCGAGCCCGTTCGGGACACGGGCGACCAGCCGCTGGTCGACGGCGGCGTACTCGGCGTAAGCGTTCCCGTCCATTGCCATCACGCGGTCGCCGACGGCGAGACCCGCGACGCCAGCGCCGAGCTCGACCACCTCGCCGGCGAACTCGAGCCCCGCGATCGCCGCGCCGCCATGACCGCCGGCGAAGTGCGAGGGCTTGCGCATCAGGTCGACGTGGTTGACTGCCGCGGCGCCGACGCGAACGAGCACCTCGCCGGATTGGGGAGAGGGGACGGACACGTCGTCGCGCAGATGCAGGTCGCCAGCATCGATAACGACGGCGCGCATCGACTCTCGCTGCATTCCGTTCAAGCGACCCTCACCACTGCAGCGGGCGCCTTTGTCATCGTGTGTTCTCCTCGTGCGCGCTCGCGCGCCTCATGGGATTGTGCGACCGAGGCCGCTCGTCTAAAAGAGCAAATGCAGCAGCCAGATGCCGCCGGCCGACGTTGAAGGCCAGGGACAGGTAGGCGGACGCCCACGTACGAGCTGCAGCGGCTGGGGGATGGAAGACACGTCGACGGTCGAGCGCCACGCGCACGTGGCACCCGAGGCGCTGCAAGGTGCCGCGGGACGACTGGATGGGATCTCGCTGCACCAAGCCTACTAGCGCAGGGACGAGACGCTGCCAGCAGCCCTCCGATCACCCGGGAAGCGGCCGTGAACGACGCCAACGTGATGCACCTCGCCGATGACACCCGGAACTGGGCTAGGTTTCGGCTACGCTGAAAGAAAAAGGGGTCAGCCCGGATGAGCTGACCCCTTGATTGCACTGGTGGGCCCTGAGTGACTCGAACACTCGACCTACGGATTAAGAGGCGGTCCCCGCCCGTTTTGGCACCTGCCGACGGACACGCGCACGAGGTAAACGGGGAGCGAGGAAGATCCAGGGGGAGTGTTCGGGACGCTCGTATGGCTACGTTTTGGCTACGTTAGTTTAGTGGCCACAGAACCGCTTGCGACCACGCTATGGCCGTTGATGCCATCAGCACGGCTGATGGCTATGCAGCGGTTGCGGACGGCCGCGCCCTAAACGGACGTTCTCCGGCACATAGCGGTCGCGCGCCAACCACAGCCTCGCGCGATCGAACGTCTGGTTCCGGCGGCGGATTCAACCGGTCGATGCAACACACTAATCGCTGCATGAGCAGCAGGAGTGTTGCCGATGAGGCATCGAACGCGCATCTACTACTCTGACGCCCAAAAGGCGCTTATGTGGGAGCGATGGAAGCAAGGCTGGACGCTTTATCAGATTGCTCAGCTGTTCAATCGCGCCCACACCTCTGTTCAAGGCATCTTGGCCAGGACTGGTGGCATCCGACCATCACCTCGAACCCGCGCAGCGACTGCGTTGACCTTGGCCGAGCGGGAGGAGATCTCCCGAGCGATGGCCGAAGGCCATTCGATTCGATCCATTGCCTCTAGGCTTGGTCGAGCTGCTTCGACGGTGAGCCGCGAGCTCAGCCGCAACGGAGGACGAGCGAGCTATCGAGCAAGCGATGCAGACAGCGCAGCCTGGACTCGCGCCCTTCGTCCCAAGTGCTGCAAACTAGCCAAGAACAGAGCCTTGGCGCAGATCGTGACCGACAAGCTTCGAGCGATGTAGTCGCCCGAACAGATCGGCGGGTGGCTCGAACATGCTTATCCGTACGACGAGAGCCTGCGCGTGTCGCACGAGACCATCTATCGAACGCTCTTCATACAGGCGCGTGGCGCCCTGAAGAAGGAGTTGCTGCAGCACCTGAGGCGCACGCGCGGCATGCGCCGCTCACGACGCCATACGCAGAAGACAGACATCCATGCCCAGATCAGCGGGGCAGTCTCGATCAGCGAGCGCCCGGCATCGGTCGAGGACCGAGCGGTGCCTGGCCACTGGGAGGGCGATCTGCTGTTCGGCTCGAGCAACAGCCAGATCGCCACGCTAGTGGAACGTCAAACCCGCTACCTCATGCTCGTCAAGCTTGCAGCCAAGGACACCGAGACCGTCGTCGACGCGCTGATAAAGAACACGCGCAAGTTGCCCCAGGAACTGTACAAGTCGCTGACCTGGGATCGAGGCAAGGAGATGGCAGCTCACAAGCGCTTCACCTTGGCGACTGACATCCAGGTCTACTTCTGCGATCCACGCAGTCCATGGCAGCGAGGCAGCAACGAAAACACCAACGGATTGCTCAGGCAGTACATGCCCAAGGGCATCGACATCTCTGGCTACTCACAAGCCAAATTGAATGCGTTCGCGAGACAAATGAATGAGAGGCCAAGGAAGACACTTGGCTACCAGACGCCGGCTGAGATGTTCAGCCATACCGTTGCGTTGACCGGTTGAATCCGCCGCGCACTGCTGACATTGCTCGTGGGCAAGTCGTCGAGGTCGGCCCGAACGTCCGCTTCCCTTGCACACCTAATGGAGCTCTCGACCCGAAGCGGACGTGCGCGTATAGCTCCGCCTAGAACGACAGCCGACGCTCGTTCCCGTGCCACAACTTAGGGGAACTCACGTTCGACATGAGCGGCAGAAGAAAGGCGCGAAGCGGCCCTCGGGTTGCCCTAGTAGGGGCTTGCTGGCCTGCCCTTACGCCTCACCTCAAAGCCGTGAAGTGGACGGAGTCAATCTGGACAAAAGTGGACAGCTTGGGCTGTGGGCCGTGGGCGTTGCCTCAGCGATCGCCTGCGTCGACCTCTGAAGCATCGCGGAAGCGCTCGGTCGGAGACAACCGATCATTGCAGACAGCAGTCAATTCGAGGATTGATAGTTCGTTGGCGGGCGGGACGACAGTGTTCCCTGCCCGTCGGCTCTTGGCTCACGCGCAAGTTCACGACGCGTGATCGATGGCCTCTGGTTAGAGTCGCCAGTCCAGTTACTCGATCACCTCGTCAGAAAGGAGCAGCATCGACTGAGGGATCGTCAGGCCAAGCGCCCTGGCTGCCTTGAGATTGATCACAAGGCTGAACCGCGTCGGCTGCTCGATGGGAAGATCGCCGGGCTTGGCACCCCTCAAAATTTGGTCGACATACTTGGCTGTGAGTTTCGCGTACTCTAGAGGCGCGGGGCCGTAGGCGAACAGAGCCGTCGAGGGACGAGTATTGCTGCTGCCCACGACCGCTAGCGGCACCCCTTGAGCCTGGGCGAAGGCAGCGATTGCCTCCCCGTTGGCGCGAACCAGCGGTTCAGGGGGGAGCAGTATCGATTCGGTTTTGGCTCTACGGATGGCCGCCAAGGCGGACTCGAAGTCGGCCTTCCCCGCAACCTCGACGATCAGCGCCTGCATTCCCAAGGCCGCCGCGTCTGCGCGCATCTGCCTGTTTAGCACAATGGCGGCTTCGTTGCCCGGGTTGCTGAAAGAGCGACGCTTTGCAACCGAGGAGCCGACTCCTTGAGGAACTGGAGCGACTTGCGCACGAGCTCGTTGGCGAGGTAGCTCGCCCCCGTGATGTTGCCGCCGGGCTTCGTGTAGTCGGCGACGATTCCCAGCTCGACTGGCGTGCCCACTCCCGCCATGACGATGGGCACCGACTTCGTTGCTTTGGCAAGCGCCCGCGCCGCCGGAATGCTCGCAACGATGATCAGATGTGGCCCCTGCGAGACGAGCTCATCGGCCAGAGCCGGCAGCCGCTCGTTTGCGCCCTCTGCCATTCGCGGTTCGAGCATGACGTAGTTGCGACCCTCGAACCAGCCCAGCCTTTCCAGCTCGGGTCGAAGCTGGCCAAGGAAAGCATCGACGCCGGCACGGTTGAACCCGCTGAGGAATCCAATGCGGCGCGGCGCTGCTTGGGCTTGAGCGCCGTTGCGGATCGACACACCAAGCAGGGTGCCTCCGCTCGCCGCCATGAATGTTCGTCTTTTCATCGCCAGAGGACCGTCCAAGTACGTCAGCGCGACCGATGTTATTACTGAAGTTAGGCGAGTGGAGCGGGCCGCCCATGGCTCACGGGCTCATACCCCTCACTTCTTCAAAATCCAAGCCGCAACCTGCTGGACGACGTCCCTTTCGAGTCCATTGAACCCGTGATACGCCATAGCCTCACAAGGATCGCCTTTGTTCTCACCGCCTCTGAACGCCAACAGTTGGCTTCTAGGCGAGTTGGTCAGCTTGCTCATCAAGGCCGGAGTGTCTGCGAATGAACAATGTGAGCATCCATCTTGCTCGTGATGCACCACCAGCACAGGCACCCGTACCTTGCCGAGCGGCATGGCGGACACCGCACGACCTTTGTCGTCCGCGAGGATCGTCGAGGTCAGAACCACACCGTCAGGTGCGTCTGCTCCCGCCAACTCGGTGGCTATGTACCCAGCGGATTGAGTGCCGCGGCTGGTCCCGACTAGCCATACCGGAACCTTGGCCGTCTCTCTCAACCAAGCAACGACAGCCTTCATGTCTGCAGCGTGTTCCGGTCGCTGCCGGAAGCCTCCTAGGAAGGGCGGCGCTTGGCGATCGGAGGGTGCGTCTAGCACTGCGACTACAAAACCCTGATCAGCGAAGACCTGGCGTGTGCGTACCAAGAAGTTGTTCTCGCCCCACTTCATAGACCCGTTGGGAAACAACTGGAGGCCACCGTGTCCTCCGGCCAGGAGCACCACAGCCGCCTTCGGTTCGGCCGGAGAAAGTACGAGCATTCGTTGTGTAACGCCGGGCCGCGTCGGGATATCGACCACCTTCTGAGGTGTCTGGCCAAACGCCTGCGGCACGAGTCC
>DATAGP010000014.1:0-32341 GCA_036263655.1 Caldimonas sp.
GCCGACGTGCGAGCGCGCGTCCATGATGAAGCGCGACTCCTGGCGGATGAGGCCGTAGACGAAGGCCGGGTCGAGGCCGATCTCGCCGGCGCGCGCCGACACGTCCTTCAGCAGCGGCATCGGGAAGCGCTGCTCGAGCGCGATCTCGTCCTTGGTCTTGTCGCTGGTGTTGATGCAGCGGTCCCAGACCTCGCGGTCGCAGGCGTACTGGGCAGCGGCGAGCAGCTCGCGATCGCTCATCCCGCGGATGGTGTAGTTCCACTCGCGCACGCCTTCGCCGCGCAGGCCGATCGAGACGAGGACGAGGCCGCGGACCAGACCCGGGTTGGCGGTGACGGCGTCCTTCTCCGCCTGCGTGATCGGCGCGGCGCGCGGCGGCAGCGCCTGCGGCTGGCCGAGCTCCTCGGCAGCCAGCGCGCCGTAGAAGTTCAGCTGCGACGCGAGGGCCGTGAACAGCTCCCGGCTGGTCGCGAGCAGCGATTCGCTCTCCTGCGAGTCCTTGGCGATGGCCTTCAGGCCGCGCGCCTTCCAGTACGTCCACGCCGGGTCCTTCTGCTCGCCCGGCGACATGGCGTTGACGGCCTGGATGACCTGCTGCCAGCGGGCGCGGCCGCCGTCGGCACGCAGGGCGGCCCGCACCTTCCAGGCGAGCGTGTCGTCGGACAGCTCGATCTCGCGGCCCGTCCGGGTCAGCAGCCGTGCCGCGCGCAGGAACTGGTCGGCCGCCGCCGGCTGCAGCTTCATCGCCGTCTGCCGGCCGATGCTGGCCCAGGTCCACGACGCGAGCTCCGCGGGCAGGGCACGCTCCCAGCGGTCGGCGAGCAGCGCGGCCGCGGTGTCGTTGTCCGACTGCGCCATGCGCACCAGCGCCAGGGCGGCGAGCTCGGCATCGTTGCGGGTCGCCGTCGAGGCCTTCTTGGCGAGGAAGATCGCCGGCGATTCGAGAAGATCGCCGACGGCGGCAGCGACGCCGTCGGACACGAGGGCGGCCGCCTGCCGCGCCGCCTTCGGCTTGCCGGCCTCGACGCTCAGGCGCACCTTCTTCCAGACGTCGGCCGTGCTCAGGGCCTTGGCGGCGTGCAGCGTCGCCGCCAGCACCGCGCAGCCGTCGTCGGCGTCCTTCTGCGCCAGCCAGGCGGCGAGGCCCGCCTCCTTCACGTCGCGGCCGGCCAGCTGCTCGGTGACCAGCCAGTAGCAGGTCGCCTCGCGGTCGTCGTTCATGCGAAAGCGCGGGAACTCGGCGGCGACGTTGTTCCAGTCGCGCCGGCGGCCGAGCTCGAGCAACCAGTCGTTGCGCATCCGGTCCTCGACGTAGCTGCCGCTCCAGCGCTCGGCGAAGGCCGTGAACTCCGCCGGGTGGATCTCGCCGATGCGGTGGGTCAGCTCCCAGTACTCGACCCACAGCGCCAGCGGGTTCTTCTCGGCGGCCGACTGCGCGCGCAGCTGCGCCAGGCGGACGCGGTCGCGCTTGCGGAAGGCTTCGCGGGCATCGAGCACGGTGGTGTCGAAGCTCTGCGCCGATGCCGGCATCGGAAGGGCGAGCGCCGACAGCGTGGTGAGCGCGGCCGCGAGCAGAGGCAGGGAGAGCGCCGCCGCTCGCGAGGCGCGCGGCCGTCGGCGAGGCGACTCATATACTGAATCGTCGAGAGCTGGAGTCGTCACTGAGGTCCTGATCGAATCGTGAACACCGTGCCCGCGCCGCCGGGTCTTCCGCTTCCGGACCGGCCGGCGCTGCGAGCCCGTCTGCTCGAGGCCCGCCACGCCTTCGCCGCTTCCGCCACGTTCGCCGCCGCTGCCGAAGCGCTGGGCTCCCATCTTCGCGACACCCTGGCCCGCCTGGAGCCCGAGTGCCTCGGGCTCTACTGGCCCGTGCGCTCGGAATTTAACGCAGCCGTCGCGATCGGCGCCGACCCGGCCTTCGATAAAACCAGGCGGGCCCTGCCATTTGCACGGCGCGAGCCGCCGCGGCTTGAGTTCCGCCGCTGGGACGGCGCGGCGCCGACGCAGGTCGACGAGTGCGGCATCGGCAGCAGCGACGGAGCGGTCGTGCAGCCCGACGTCGTCGTCGTGCCCTGCGTCGGCTTCACGCGGGAAGGGCATCGTCTCGGCTACGGTGGCGGCTACTACGACCGCTGGCTGGCGGCGAACGCGCACGTGGTCGCCGTCGGCGTGGCCTGGTCCTTCGCGGAGATCGACGTGGCGACGTTCGCGCCCCAGCCGCACGACGTGACGCTGGCCTGCGTCGTCACCGAGCTCGGCGTCCGGTAGGCGCGGCGGCTCGGCATGTGGCGCGTCGTCGCGCCACATGCCGAGCCGGGTCAGCAGACGCTGCGGATGTCGCCGACGGCCGCCTGCGTCGCTGCCGCCTCGGCTTCGATCCAGGCGCAGAACTGTTCGACCTCGGGCCGGCTGCGACTCGCCGGGGACACCAGCATCCAGTACGAGAACGGGCTGCCGATGCGCCCTGCGGGGCCGAAGGGCTCGACGAGCTCGCCGCGCTGCATGGCTTCGTAGACCAGCGGCACGCGGCCGAGCGCCACGCCGTGGCCCGCCAGCGCCGCCTGCACCTGCTGGTAGGTGAAGTTGAGCGACAGCCAGCGGCCGGCCTGCAGCTCGGGCTGGCCCTGGCACTCGAACCAGTGCCGCCAGCTGAGGAATTCGGTGCTCGGCCGGTCGTCGTCTTCCTCGAGCAAGGTGTGCCGGGCGAGATCGGTCGCCGTCGACAGCGCCGGCGCGGCGCCGCTGCGCACCTGCTCCCAGAGGCCGCGGCTGACGACCGGCGTCAGCGTCTCGTCGAACAGGCGCACGGCCCCCGGCGAGCCGTGCGCCGAGCTCATGTAGCGCAAGGCCAGGTCGAGCTCCGGGTCGTCGAGGTCGGCGATGGCGTCGTGCGCGGAGACGCGGATGTCGATGTCCGGATGGAGGCGCTGGAAGGCCTCGATGCGCGGCAGCAGCCAGAGCGACCCGAACGAGGCGAAGGTGGTGACGCTGACGCGCCGGCGGCTGCGGGCGCGCCGGATCTGCTGGACGCTGGCGTCGAGCCGGGCGAGCAGCGGCTCGACGGCACGGAGCAGGACCAGACCGTCGGGCGCCACCTGGACGTGCCGCGTGCCGCGCACGAACAGCTGCGCGCCGAGCTCGTCCTCAAGGCTCTTGATCTGGCGGCTGACCGCCGACTGGGTGACGTGCAGCTCGTCGGCGGCGGCGTTGAAGCTGAGCGTGCGGGCGACCGCCTCGAAGGCGCGGAGGTTGCCCAGCGACAGCGGTCGCCGCGATCGGCTATTCATGTGCTTTGCGCATCAATGCACGACGCCGTATTCATTGGATTCACACAGGAGAAAACACCATCATAGCGACGTCGGTTGGCACAGGAGATGATGATGAATACGCAAGAGTCCTGGTTCCTCTACGACGGTGCCTCGCACCTCGGAAATCGCGGCGGAACCTTGCGCGTCGAGGCCGGCCAGGTCTGGCTGACGCGAAGCGGCGACCTCGACGACCACATCCTGCGCGCCGGGGAGACCTACCGCGTCCCCTCGGGTGACGTCCTCGTCGAGCCCTGGCATCGGGGCGCGGTGCCGGCGCGCATCGTCTGGGAGCCGAGCAGCCGCCTGGCGGGCTGGCGCAATCGCCTCGAGCGCACCTGGGCGCAGTGGCGCGACCTCGTCCATTCCCGTCGTCGCCTCGCGGTCGGCTCCATGGCCGCCGCGGCCGCGCTCATCGTTCTCGCCTCGGCGCTCGGGCCGCTGTCCGGCGACCGGAGCGCGGGGCTGGGGCCGCCGCAGGCGTCCGGCAGCGTCTTGCACAATGCCGGCGAGGAGCGGAAGCCCGATGGACGAGAAGCAGGCGAACGACAGGGCATCGTTGCGAAGGAAGCTCGTCGCGGCAAGGCAGGCGCTGCCTGATCGCCTCGAGCGCGCCGTCCAGCTGCAGCAGATCCTGCGCGCCTGGCTGATCGGCCGCCGCGAGACCTCGATCGGCGCCTACTGGCCGATCAAGGGCGAGTTCGATCCGCTGCCGGCGCTCTACCGGTGGACCGAAGGAGCGGGCGACGGCCCGATGCGCCGCATCGGCCTGCCGGTCGCCGACCGTGCGAGCCAGTCGCTGCGCTTTCGCGTCTGGTACCCGGGCTGCGAGACCGAGCTCGACGCCTACGACATCCCGAAGCCCAAGGGCACCGACGAATTCCTGCCGGAGATGCTGATCGTTCCCTGCCTCGGCTTCGGCCCGGGCGGGGTGCGCCTCGGCTACGGCGGCGGCTTCTTCGACCGCACCTTGCGCTCGCTGTCGCCGCGCCCGGTCACGGTCGGCGTCAGCTACACGCACGGCTTCCTGCCCCTGCTGCGCTCGTCCCCCGACGACCTGCCGCTCGATGCGCTCCTGACCGAGGACGGCGTCATGTGGCAGCGGCCGGCGAGTCGGGCCTGACGGACGCCGCGGCGCGAGTCGCGCCTGAGGGATGCCGCGCGGCCGAGCGGCGCGCGAGCGCGCCGGCCTCAGGCCGGGGCTGGAGCGCCCGGCGCCGCCGAACCGGCCAGGCGCTGGCAGATCTCGAGCGTGAGCCCCGACTGGTTGAGGGTGTAGAAGTGCAAGCCCGGCACGCCGCCGGCGATCAGCCGCTCGCACAGGCGCGCGACCACGTCGATGCCGAAGGCGCGGATCGACGCCGTGTCGTCCATGAAGCCTTCCATCTTCAGCGCGATCCAGCGCGGGATCTCGATGCCGTCGCGGGCGGCGAACTGGGCGATCTTGGCGTAGTTGTGGAACGGCATGATGCCCGCGACGATGGGCACCTCGACGCCGAGGGCGCGGACCTCGTCGACGAAGTGGAAGTAGGCGTCGGGGTTGAAGAAGAACTGGGTGATCGCCGAGTCGGCCCCGGCCTTCACCTTGGCCGCGAAGTGCTGCAGGTCGCGCTTCGCATAGCGCTGCTGCGGGTGGTATTCCGGGTAGGCGGCGACCTCGATCAGCCAGTCGCTGCCCTGCGTCTCGCGGATGAACGAGATCAGCTCGCTCGCGTAGCGGAACTCGCCGGCGGTGCCGGTGCCGCTCGGCAGGTCGCCGCGCAGGGCGACCAGGCGGCGGATCTTCTGCGCCCGGTAGGTGGCGAGGATCTCGAGGATGTTCTCGCGCGTCGAGCCAACGCACGACAGGTGCGGCGCCGCTTCCTGGCCGAGCGCGGCGATGTCGGCGACGGCGGCGAGCGTCTTGTCGCGCGTCGCGCCGCCGGCGCCATAGGTGACGCTGAAGAATTCCGGGGCCACGGTGGCGAGGTCGGCGACAACCTGCTTGAGCTTCTCGCTGCCGACCGGCGTGTTCGGCGGGAAGAACTCGAAGCTCACCGGCACGGCGAGTCGGGTGGTCATGGCGAGGTGTCCTGGTGGCCTGCGCGCCGCGCGTGCAGGAAGAATTCGCGTGCGCCTTCGCTGCCCGGTGTGGCGCTGTCGAACCAATCGAGCACCTCGAGCCCGTGCGCGGCGCAGGCCTTGCGCAGCTTCTTCTCGACGTGGCCGTAGGCGGCGGGGCTTTTCACCTTCCCGCCCGGGCCGATGTCGACCGGCTGCAGCTCGAACTGCGGCTTGACGAGCAGCAGCAGGTCGCCGCCGAGCAGCGGCACGAGCGCCGGCAGGACGAGCGCCAGCGAGATGAACGACAGATCGCCGACGACGAGCTCGTAGCGCGCGAACGGCAGCTGTCTCGCCTCGAGGTGACGTGCGTTCACGCCTTCCAGCGCCGTCACGCGCGAGTCCGCGGCCAGGCGCGGATGGAGCTGGCCGTGGCCGACGTCGACGCCGACGACGTGCGCCGCGCCGCGCGCCAGGAGCACGTCGGTGAAGCCGCCCGTGCTCTGGCCGATGTCGAGGCAGGTCCGGCCGGCGACGTCGATCCCGAGCCGCGCCAGCGCGCCGTCGAGCTTCAGGCCGCCGCGCGACACGAAGCGCAGCTCGGCGTCGTCGGTCACCTCGACCCGGCAGTCGTCCGGCAGGTCCTCGCCTGCCTTGTGCGGCACCGCCCAGCCCGCGGGGCCGAGCCAGCGCACCGCACCGGTCGCGATCAGCCGCTGCGCGGCCGAGCGGGTCGGCGCCAGGCCCTGGTGAACGAGCAACTGATCAGCGCGCATCGGAGACATCAGGCAACTCGCCGCGGACGGTTCCCCGGCCGCAGGCGAGGCGACCCGGAGGCTCAATACCTGTACGTGTCCGGCTTGTACGGGCCTTCCTTCGGCACGCCGATGTAGGCGGCCTGCTCGTCGGTCAGCTCGGTCAGCATCGCGCCGACCTTCTTCAGGTGCAGGCGCGCCACCTTTTCGTCGAGGTGCTTGGGCAAGACGTACACCTTGCCGCTCTCGTACTGGTCGCCGCGCGTGAACAGCTCGATCTGGGCGATCGTCTGGTTGGCGAAACTCGACGACATGACGAAGCTCGGGTGGCCGGTGCCGCAGCCGAGGTTCACGAGGCGGCCCTTGGCGAGCAGGATGATCCGCTTGCCGCCCGGGAAGATGACGTGGTCGACCTGCGGCTTGATCTCCTCCCACTGGCACTTCTCGAGCGAGGCGATGTCGATCTCGTTGTCGAAGTGGCCGATGTTGCAGACGATCGCCTGGTCCTTCATCGCGGCCATGTGCTCCCAGCGGATCACGCCCTTGTTGCCGGTCGTGGTGACGAAGATGTCGGCCTTGTCGGCGGCGTACTCCATGGTCACGACCTTGTAGCCCTCCATCGCCGCCTGCAGCGCGTTGATCGGGTCGATCTCCGTCACCCAGACTTGCGCGGAGAGCGCGCGCAGCGCCTGCGCCGAGCCCTTGCCGACGTCGCCGTAGCCGGCGACGCAGGCCACCTTGCCAGCGATCATCACGTCGGTGGCGCGCTTGATGCCGTCGACCAGCGACTCGCGGCAGCCGTACAGGTTGTCGAACTTGCTCTTGGTCACCGAGTCGTTGACGTTGATGGCACGGAACAGCAGCGTCCCCTTGGCGCTCATCTCCTTCAGGCGGTGCACGCCGGTCGTCGTCTCTTCGGTGACGCCGATGATCTCGGCGGCCTTCCTCGAGTACCAGGTCGCATCCTCGGCGAGCTTGGCCTTGATGCTGGCGAAGAGGCAGGTCTCTTCCTCGCTGCCCGGGTTGGCGAGCAGGCTGGCGTCCTTCTCGGCGCGCTTGCCGAGGTGCATCAGCAGCGTCGCGTCGCCGCCGTCGTCGAGGATCATGTTCGGGCCCTCGCCCTTCTGGCCCTTGCCGCCGAATTCGAAGATGCGGTGCGTGTAGTCCCAGTAGTCCGACAGGCTCTCGCCCTTGTAGGCGAAGACGGGCGTCGAGCGCGCGGCGAGCGCGGCGGCGGCGTGGTCCTGGGTCGAGAAGATGTTGCACGACGCCCAGCGGACCTCGGCGCCGAGCGCCTGCAGCGTCTCGACGAGGACGGCGGTCTGGATCGTCATGTGCAGCGAGCCGGCGATGCGCGCGCCCTTCAGCGGCTGCGTCTTCGCGAACTCCTCGCGGATCGCCATCAGGCCGGGCATCTCGGTCTCCGCGATGCGGATTTCCTTGCGGCCCCAGGCGGCGAGGGACAGGTCGGCGACGACGTGCGGGGCGGCGGCTTGCGGCTTCAGAACGGCATTCATGCAAAAGGCTCCTGGCGAAAAGAGGAACCCGCACGCCGATCGATCCAGGGAGGCAGTGCTCACCCACGAGACCATCGTGCGGGTGAGCGCGGTTGCAGATCGAACCTTCCGAGCCTGGGACGCGGCGCTTGATGCGGCCCCGCCTTGCAACGCTCCTCGGAAGGCGCTCGCATTCTATTCGAGCGCGGCGCGGCCGGCGCAAGGGCCTCCTTATGATCGGCCGGGTGATACCGCCGCACGTGCAGACCTGGGAGCGATGCGACGCCGCCGTGCTCCGCGACGTTCGCGGCGTGCTCACCGACATCGACGACACGCTGACCACCGAAGGCGCGATCCCGATGGGCGTCGCGGCCGCGCTCGGCGCCTTGCGCGAAGCGGGGCTGCCGGTCATCGCCGTCACGGGACGGCCGATGGGCTGGAGCCTGCCGATCGCGCAACACACGCCCCTCGCCGCGGTGGTGGCCGAGAACGGGGCCGTCGCCATCTTCGCCGAGGCCGGCACGCTTCGCGTCGAGTACGCGCAGGGCGAGGCCGAGCGTGCCCGCAACGCGCTGCGCCTGCGCGCCGCCGCCGACCGCATCCTGGCCGAGGTGCCGGAAGCGACCCTGGCGCGCGACAGCGCCGGACGTGTCACGGACATCGCCGTCGACCATTCGGAGTTCGCGCATCTGGAGCCTGCGCGCATCGAGGAGGTCGTCGCCATCATGCGTTCGGAGGGCATGAACGCGACGGTCAGCTCGATCCACGTCAACGGCTGGTTCGGTGCGCACAGCAAGCTGACCGGCGCGGCCTGGATCTGCCGCCGCCTGCTGGAGCGCGAGCTCGAGGCCGAGCGCGCGCACTGGGTCTACGTCGGCGACTCGACCAACGACCAGCTCATGTTCGCGCACTTCCCGCTCTCGGTCGGCGTCGCCAACCTCATGGACTTCGCCGACCGGCTGGCGCAGTGGCCGGCGTACCTCACGAGCCTCGATCGCGGTCGCGGCTTCGTCGAAGTCGCCGAGCGCCTGCTCGACGCCCGCGCGCGATGACCCGCCGGCCGGCGCCGGTGCTGCTGGTGGCGGCGACGCTGGCGCTCGGCTCGGCCGTCGCTCTCGGCTTCGCCCGCCTGGCCTATGCGCTGGTGCTCGCGCCGATGCGGGCCGATCTCGGCTGGAGCTATCTGGTGGCCGGGGCGATGAACACGGTCAACGCCGTCGGCTACCTGGCCGGCGCGCTGCTGACCGGGCCGCTGCTCCGGCGCGTGACGACGCCGCGCCTGTTCGTCGGGACCACGGCGGCGACCGGCGTCTTCCTGGCCCTGCACGGGCTGGTCGTCTCCGATGCCGCCCTCTACGTCATGCGCTTCGCCAGCGGCCTGGTCAGCGCCGGGACCCTGATCTCGGGCGCGCTGCTGGCGGCGCGGCTCGTCACCCAGCCGGCGACGGTCGCCTCCGAGCCATCGGTGCCGGCGACACCGCCGGCGCCGGCCCGGTCGCGGCAGGACGGCCCGAGCGCCGGCCTCGTCCTCGGCGTGTACTACGCCGGCACCGGCGTCGGCATCGTCGCCTCGGCCCTGCTCGTGCCGCCGCTGCTGGCGCGGCCAGTGGCGCACGCCTGGCAGGCCGCGTGGCTCGGTGTCGGCGCGCTGGCGCTGCTCGCCGCGGCCGTGATGGCGATCGTCCTGCGCCGGGATCTGGCACAGCCGCAGGCCGAGGCCGCGGCCTCGACCTCGCTGCGCCGGGCCCGGCCGCGCGCGCTCGATGCGGCCATGCTCGGCTACGTGCTGTTCGGCCTCGGCTACATCGGCTACATGACCTTCGTGCTCGCCCTGCTGCAGGAGCAGGGCCTCGGGGCGCGGGCCATCGTCGCCTTCTACGTCGTCCTCGGCCTGGCCGTGATCGTCTCGCCCTGGCTCTGGGCCGCCTTGCTGCAGCGGGTGCGCGGCGGTGCCGCGATGAGCCTGCTCAACGCCCTGCTGGCGCTGGCGACGATGCTGCCGGTGCTGAGCAGCCATCCGCTCGCGGTGTTCGCCTCGGGCTTGCTGTTCGGCGCCGTGCTCCTCTCCGCGGTCGCCTCGACGACGGCGCTGGTGCGGCACAACCTGCCGCCCGCCGAGTGGGGGCAGTGGATCGGGGCGATGACGATCGCCTTCGCCGCCGGGCAGATCGTCGGCCCCAGCCTGGTCGGCTGGGTCGCCGATCTGGCCGGCGGGCTGCGCGCGGGGCTCGCCTGCTCCGCCGGGGTCCTGCTCCTCGCCGCCGTCGCGGCGAGCCGGCAGAAGCCGCTGGCGCCGGCGCCGGGCTGAGCGCGAGCGGCGGCCGTGCGCGACGCGCTGCGCCGCGCTAGAGGCCGAGGAACTCCGCCATGCGCGCGCGTTCGTCGTAGAAGCGGGCGCGGAAGACGCTCGTCGCCATCGGCTTGCCGACGAAGCCGGTGTCGATCTCGAGCTGGCCGGCATTCACCTGGGCGTTGGCCCAGCCGATGACCCGGTCGCCGAACAGGAGCGGCAGCGCGTAGTAGCCGAGCCGGCGCCTGGCCGCCGGCGTGTAGGCCTCGAACCGATAGGTCCAGCCCCACAGCAGCTCGAAGCGGCGACGATCCCAGACGATGGGATCGAAGGGGGCGAGGAAGCGCACCGCGTCGTCGGGCCGCCAGCGCGACGAGCGCGGGTTCTCGTCGGCGGGCCAGGTCCAGGTGACGCCGTCGATCGTCGCGCTCGCGAGGTGCTCGCTCGCCCGCGCCACCGCCGCCCGCGCTTCCGTGCGCAGATGCGGCGCGCCGTAGCCGAGCAGCGAGACGAGGTAGCCGAGGCTCGGCTTCGGCAAGGGCGCGTACTTGCGGATGACGAGCTCGACCAGGTCGGCGGCGCGCTGCGCGCGCGCGACGGGATCGTCTTCCGTCGGCGGATGGTCGACCGCCTGGTAGATGCGGATGCCGTTCTCGCGCCGCGCCACGCGCAGCAGGCCGCGGTAGTGCATGCCGTCGAGCAGGTGCGTCGTCGCCAGGCTCGAGCCGCCCCAGTAGTTGGTGACGCGCCCGTGCGCGAAGGCGGCCTGCACGACGCGAGGATGCGTCGGCCCGCGCTCCCTGATGAAGGCGAGCATCGCCTCGGCCTTCGCCCGCGTCGCCTCGTCCCAGTCCTTCTTCGGCGTGCGCGGATGCATGAGGGCGAGGTGACGACGCGGCAGGAAGCCGTAGTTGACGAGGCAGTCCTCTTCCACCGCGAGGCGCGGATAGCGCCGCTCCAGGTCGCCGGCGCGGTAGCCGGCGACGCGATGGCGCAAGGTCAGGTCCTGGGCCCGCGCCGGGGCGCGGACCGGATCGGCCTGGACGAAGCCGAGCTTCTGGATCGCCCGAACGAGGGTGGTCGGCTTGAACAGCGTCCGCGCGACGGCATATCGGCGCAGGTCGTCGAGGGTGGGCGGCGCTTTCGACATTCGTCGAATGATGCCGCGTACAGCGAGCGGCCCGCGGTTAAAGTCCGCGCCGAAGGAGGCGTCAGGAGCGATGTCGAAGACCGGCAAAGTCGTGCTGACCGTGCTGATGCTGGCGGGCTTCGGCGCAGCGCTCTATTTCGCGGTGCGCGGCCAGTCGACGGCGAGCGCCGAGCGCGCCGAGACGCAGGCGATCGCTTCCGCCACCGAGCTGAAAGGCCTCATCGCGCTCGACGTCGAGCCCTTCTTCGCCGACCCCCGCGTTCGCAAGATCCTGGCCGAGAAGCGCCTGCCGGTGTCGGTGACGCGCATCGGCAGCCGCGAGATGGCGTCGCGCGTCGTGCCCGGCGCGATGCCGGACTTCATCTTCCCATCGGGCGTGGTGGCGGCCAACCAGATCGCCGCCGCCGCGGCCAAGGCGAAGATCGCCATCGCCCAGTCGTCCCCGTTCTACACGCCGATGGTGATCGCCAGCTGGCAGCCGATCGCGAAGATCCTGGTTGCCAACGGCATGGCCAAGCCGCTCGGCGATCGCATCTATGGCGTCGACATCGCCAAGCTGACCGAGACCATGCTGGCGAAGAAGCGCTGGAAGGACCTGAAGGGCGCCGAGGCCTACGACGTGTCGCGCGGCGTGCTCGTCTCCACCACCGACGTGCGGCGCAGCAACTCGGCCGCCATGTACCTGGCCCTGACGAGCTACGCCAGGCACGGCGACATCGTCACCGACCGGGCCACGGCCGAGACGGTGACGCGCCAGCTCGCCGAGCTGTTCAAGCGCCAGGGCTACCAGGAGAACTACGTCAACGGCAACTTCGACGACTACGTGGCGATCGGCATCGGCAAGACGCCGATGGCCTTCATCTACGAGAACCAGCTCGTCGCCTACGCGCTCGCGAAGAAGGGCGTCGCCGCCGACATGGTGCTCATGTACCCGCAGCCGACGATCGTCAACAAGGTCGTCTTCATCGCCACCAACGAGCGCTCGCGGGCCCTCGCCGACCTGCTCGCCAACCACGCCGAGCTGCAGAAGATCGGCGTCGAGTACGGCTTCCGCATCGCCGACACCGGCACCTTCATGCAGGCGGTGAAGCCGACCGGGCTGGCCGTCGAGGAGCGGATCACGCAGGTGATCGACCCGCCGTCCTTCGACCTGATGGCCGAGATGATCGAGATCGTGACCCAGGAGATGGCGAAATGAAGGCTCGTCGCGTTTGGCTGAGTGCCCGTGGATTCCTCGCCGCGCTGGCGGCCGCGGCCGTGCTCGCGGCCTGCGGCCGCGACGAGCCGGCCGCGCCGCCGGCGCCCGTCGCGCCGCCGCCTCCGGCGGCGCCCTTCAACGTCCTGGCCACGACCGACCTGCGCGATGCGCAGGCGCTCGAGGGGATGGTCGAGAAGGCCACCGGCGTGAAGCTTCGCTTCCAGTGGGGCGGCACGATGGAGAGCACCGAGGCCGTGCTGTCGGGCGCCACCAAGGCCGACGCCGCCTGGTTCGCGAACGCCAAGTACCTGCTCTCCGACCCGCAGGGCCAGGCGCGCGTCAAGCTGCAGGAAAAGATCATGCTGTCGCCGATCACCGTCGGCGTGAGCCAGTCGGCGGCGCAACGGCTCGGCTGGACCGACCCGGCCGTCGCCGACAAGGTCACGTGGAAGACGATCACCCGGGCGGCGTCGGAGGGCAAGCTGAACTACGCGCTGTCCAACCCGGCGACCTCGAACCAGGGCTTCATGGCGCTGATGGGCGTCGTCGCGGCGGCCAGCGACAAGGCCGATGCGCTGTCGGCAGCCGACGTCGACCGCGGCGCGATCGCCGGCTTCCTGAAGGGCTACAAGCTGGCCGGCGACAACTCCACCTACCTGGCCGAGAAGTTCATCGAGCAGCAGGGCACCAAGGTCAACGCCTTCATCAACTACGAGAGCTGGCTGCTGACGCTCAACAACGGCGGCAAGCTGCGCGAGAAGCTGGTCCTCGTGTACCCGAAGGAAGGCGTCTCCACCGCCGACTATCCCTTCATGCTGCTGCAGGACGCGCGTCGCGCCGAGTACCAGAAGGTGGTCGCCTACCTGAAGGGCGGCGAGGCGCAGACCTGGCTCGCCCGGCAGACGCTGCGCCGCCCGATCACGGCCGAGGTCGCGGCGCAGGTCACGGACCTGTTCCCGAAGGAGGGCGCTGGATCGACTTTGCGCGTCGAGCTCGCCTTCTCGCCCGACCGGGCGCTCTCCGACGGCCTGATCGACGCCTACCTCAACGAGTTCCGGCGGCCGATCGCGTCGACCTTCGTGCTCGACACCAGCGGCAGCATGGAAGGCCAGGGCCGGCGCCAGCAGCTGGTCCAGGCGATCCACTACATCGCCGGCGCCGACAGCTCGCTCACCGGGCGCCTGGCCAAGCTCACCGACCGCGAGAAGGTGTGGATGCTGCCGTTCTCGGACCGGCCGCGCGAGATGACGTACTTCGAGCTGCCGGCTGCGCGCACCAAGGGCAAGGGCGTGCAGGTGCACGAGGACTCGCAAGCGAAGCAGGAGATGCTCGAGAAGGTGCGCGACTACGCCGACCAGCTGCGCATGACCGGCGGCACCGCGCTCTACGACAGCGTCCTCCTCGCCCTCGAGCACATGGTCGAGCAGAAGAAGAAGAACCCGAACTACCAGTACTCGGTCGTCGCCTTCACCGACGGCGAGAACAACGCCGGCCGCAACCTGAAGTCGTTCCAGGCCGCCTACGAGCGGCTTCCCGAGGACGCGCGCGGCATCCCCGTCTTCATGGTCCTCTTCGGCGAAGCCAAGGAAGCCGACCTGAAGGCGATGGTGCAGACCACCGGCGGCCGCGTCTTCGACGCGCGCAAGACGCCGCTCTACGCGGTGTTCAAGGACATCCGGGCGTATCAGTGAGCGCTGTCTGCCGATGGAGCGGGAGCGGGACGGCGGGTGCGCCGCTCCGCTCATGTCCCCCGGCGCCTTCGGACCCCGCAAAGCACTGAACGACATGTTCGCCAAGCTCTCAAGGATCCTCGTCAGCCCTGCGAACTGGGTCGGCCTGGCGCTCGCGATCGTGGTGCTCGTGCTGAAGGCGCTGGGCCTGATCGGCATCGCGGGCTTGCCGCTGGCGCTCTTCGGGTATGTGGCCGGCTTCGTCGCCGGGGGCATGTGGCTGGGCTTTCCGAAGCTCCAGGGGCCGCAGTGGGACGGCGATGCGCTCGAGTTCAGCGACGACGGCGATGCGCGCGAGGCGATGGGGCGGGCGCTGCGGGCGGTGCGCGGGCTGGTCCAGTTCAACCCGGACAACCGGCTGCCCGCCAGCCTGCAGGCGAAGGTGCTCGACCTGTGCACCGCGCTCGAGGCCTTGCTCGCGCAGTGGGAGCGCAGCAAGGGCGCGCTGTCGCTGCAGGAAGGCTTCCATGCGCGGCACATCGCCATCTCGTACCTGCCCGACGCGCTGAAGACCTACCTGTCGATCCCGGCCCAGTACGCCAACTCGCGGCCGATCCACGACGGCAAGACCGCCGTCGACATCTTCCGGGCGACGCTGGTCGAGCTCGAAGGCAAGGTGGCGCAGCTTGCCGACGACCTCGCCAGCCAGGACGCGCACGCGTTCCTCGCGCATTCGCAGTTCCTGCACGAGAAGTTCGGCAGCACCGGCATCGCGCCGGCCCCCGGCGCGAAGGCCGGCACCCTGGAGAAGAGCTCGCACCATGGCAACCACTGAACCCCAGCCCGTGGCCACCGCCACCGCGACGGCCACCTCGTTCCAGCTGACGCCGCCCGAGGTGATCACGCCGGTGCCCGCCGAGTCGGCGCCGGCGGCGGTGCCGCTCGCTGCCGAGACGGCCAGCGCCGTCGACGCCCAGGTCGCCCGCTTCATCGACGCGCTGATGACCGAGAACGTGCACTCGACGGAATTCAAGTCGAAGCTCGACAGCGCCTTCGCCCTCGGCCGGGCCGAGATCTCGAACGCCGCCGGTCTGATGCAGGGCCGCTTCCTGCAGCGCAACTTCATCGGCGCCGAGGAGACGCCGGCCTACAAGGCGATCGGCGAGATCCGCGGCCTGCTCGACACGCTGAACCCCGGCAAGGAGGGCGACCTGCTGGCGCCGAACAGGATCCTCGGCGTGATCCCGTTCGGCAACAAGCTGAAGGCCTACTTCCGCAAGTTCGAGAGCGCCGGCAACCAGCTGCAGAAGGCGATCGAGCAGCTCTACGCCGCCCGCGACGGCGTCCAGCTCGACATCGCCGACATCGAGGCGACGCGCGCCAAGCTGTGGGACTCGATGCAGAAGCTCGCCGCCGCCGCGCAGTTCGCGAGGACGCTCGACCAGCGCCTGGCCGAGCGCGTGGCGTCGCTGAAGGCGAGCGACCCGGAGCGCGCCAAGGCGCTCGAGCAGGAGGTGCTGTTCTATGCGCGCCAGAACCTGCAGGACATCCTGACGCAGCAGGCCGTCTGCGTGAACGGCTACCTCGCCCTCGACGTCCTGAAGAAGACCGGGCGCGAGATGATGAACGGCTGCAACCGCGTCGCGACGACCGGGATGAGCGCGCTCGCGGTGGCGCAGACGGTGGCGCGCGCGACGGGCAACCAGGTCCAGGTGATGGACATGCTGAAGGGCGTGAACGCGACCATCGGCACCCTGATCGACCAGACCGGCAAGCAGCTCAACACGCACGTCGAGCGAACGGCCGAGTTCGCCACGAACCCGATGATCGGCATCGAGACCATGCAGTCGATGTTCGACCAGACCTTCAAGGCCATGGACGCGATGGACAGCTTCCGCTCGAAGGCGATCGACGTCATGGGCAAGAACAACGAGATCATCCGCGGCCAGATCGAGAAGAGCGAGAGCTACGTCGATCGGGTCCGCCAGCAGCGGGCGAAGGAAGCGGGCGGCGCCGCGATCGGCGGCCCGGTGTCCCTCTAGCCGTGGACGACGCGCTCGCCGACCGCCTGGCTCGCTGCTACACGGGCGCCGTCTACGACGTGCTGCGCGGCCGCGGCCACACCGACTGCATCCTGCCGCCGTCGATCGTCCCGCTCGACTTGGGCATGGTGGCGGCGGGGCCGGTGTTCACGGTGCGCGGCCTGCCCGACGCGACCGTCTCGCCGCACGAGACGCTGCTGCGCTGGACCGGCCTGCTGTCGCGCGCGCCGCGCGGCCACGTCGTCATGGTCCAGGGCAACGACGCGGAGCGGGCGCTGATGGGCGAGCTGTCGGCCGAGACGCTGCAGTTCCGTGGCGTGCGCGGCTACATCGTCGACGGCGGCTGCCGCGACACCGCCTTCATCCGCCGCATCGGCTTTCCGGTGTTCTGCGACAAGGCGACGCCGCGCGACATCGTCGGCGCCTGGGTGCCGGTCGCCTTCGACGAGCCGATCAGCTTCGGCCCGGTCGTGGTGCGAGCCGGCGACTACGTCCTCGCCGATGGCGACGGCATCGTCGTCATCCCGTCGACGATGGCGGCGGAGGTGATCGATGCCACCGTCGCGGCGATGGCGACCGAGGACAAGGTGCGGGCGCGCATCCTGGAGGGGGTCGATCCGCAGCAGGCCTATCTCGAGCACGGCAAGTTCTGACCGGCTCGCCGGGGCGCGGCGAGTCCTCGCTGCCTCAGCCGCCGATCGACATCTTCCGGCAGGCGTCGGCGCAGGCGCGGCAGGCATCGGCGCAGGCCTTGCAGTGATCGTGCCCGTGGCGATCGCATTCGTCGCCGCAGGCGTCGCAGATCTCGGCGCAGGTGCTGCAGACCGCGGCCATGAGCTCGCTGCCTCGCGCCACGGCGCCGGCGGCGAACTGGCACGCGGCGGCGCAATCGATGTCGAGGGCGATGCAGCGGGCCATCGCCTGCACGTCGTCTTCGCGCAGGCACGACGCGGCGCAGTGATGGCAGGCGGCGGCGCAGGCGTTGCAGGCGTCGACGCAGGCTTGGTGGGCTGAGGCGAGGGGCATGGCCGGGCTTTCGCGTGGGTGAGCGAAGAGCCGGCAAGGGCTGTTCCCGGTGGTGGCGGAGCAGCGGGTCGATGCAGAAGACCAGTCGCCGCGGCCTGGACGGCCGCGGCTTTCAGTCAGCGGGCTTCGCCCGATGGTTCTTCTGGCTCCGGACCCGGACCCGGGCCTGGGGCCCTTCACTTCGCTGCGCGAAGTGAGTCTGCGCCGGAAGACGGATAAACCGCGCCGAAGGCGCGGCGGCCTTACAGACCGGCGGCGGCACGGAGTGCCGCGGCTTTATCCGTCTTCTCCCAGCTGAACTCGGGCTCGTCGCGGCCGAAGTGCCCGTAGGCCGCCGTCTTCTCGTAGATCGGGCGCAGCAGGTTCAGCATCTGGATGATGCCCTTGGGCCTCAGGTCGAAGTGCTCGTGGACGAGCTGCTCGATCTTGTGGTCGTCGATCTTGCCCGTGCCCTCGGTGTAGACGGTCACGTTCATCGGCCGGGCGACGCCGATGGCGTACGCCAACTGGATCTGGCATTGCCGCGCCAGGCCGGCGGCGACGATGTTCTTGGCCACGTAGCGCGCCGCGTAGGCGGCCGAGCGGTCGACCTTCGACGGGTCCTTGCCGGAGAACGCGCCTCCGCCATGCGGGCAGGCGCCGCCGTAGGTGTCGACGATGATCTTGCGGCCGGTGAGGCCGCAGTCGCCCTGCGGGCCGCCGATGACGAAGCGGCCGGTCGGGTTGACGAGGTAGCGCGTCTCCTTCAGCCACTCCTTCGGCAGCACCGGCTTGATGATCTCCTCGACCACGGCCTCGATGAACGACGACTTCATCTTCGTCGGCGTCTCGCTCTGGCTCGGATCGTGCTGGCTCGACAGCACGACGGTGTCGATCGAGTGCGGCTTGCCGTCGACGTAGCGCATCGTCACCTGGCTCTTCGCGTCCGGGCGCAGGAAGGGCATGCGGCCGTCCTTCCTGAGCTGGGCCTGGCGCTCGACCAGCCGGTGCGCGTAGTAGATCGGCGCCGGCATCAGCTCCGGGGTCTCGTCGCAGGCGTAGCCGAACATCAGGCCCTGGTCGCCGGCGCCGGTGTTCAGGTGGTCGTCGCTGGCGTGGTCGACGCCCTGGGCGATGTCGTTGCTCTGCTTGTCGTAGCAGACCATGACCGCGCAGCCCTTGTAGTCGATGCCGTACTCGGTGTTGTCGTAGCCGATGCGCTTGATCGTGTCGCGCGCGACCTGGATGTAGTCGACGTGCGCGTTGGTCGTGATCTCGCCGGCGAGCACCACGAGGCCGGTGTTGCACAGCGTCTCGGCGGCGACGCGAGAGCGCGGGTCCTGGGCGAAGATGGCGTCGAGGATGGCGTCCGAGATCTGGTCGGAGACCTTGTCCGGGTGGCCTTCGGAGACGGATTCGGAAGTAAAGAGGAAATCGTTCGACACGCTGCACTCCAATCGACACGGCCCGCGATGAAAGATCACGTTGCCGGCCTTGGGCTCTGGAGGAGCGGCGAACGCTTTAGCGGAATTTCGTCCGTCGCCCCGCAAGTAGTTCAGTAACTCGGCGACCGCGCGATTATAGGAAGCCTGGCGGAGCGGACGGCAGAAGCCCACTGCCGGCGCGGGTCTCCGGCGCCGTCGGGACGGTCGACCTGCCGTGTCGGCGAGCGGCGGGATACTCCCGGCTGCGCGCGCTCGGCGCGCTGCGGCCCGAGGCCGTCTCGATGGAGGAGAGGGCGTGGGTACGCGGGTTCTGCTGGGCGCTTTGTGGCTGTTCCACTGGCTGCCGCTGGGCGTGCAGGCCTTCTGCGGCAGGCGCCTCGGCGATCTCGCCTTCCGCTTCGTGCGCTCGCGGCGTCGGGTCGCGCTGCGCAACCTCGAGCTGTGCCTGCCCGAGCTGACGGCGTCGGCACGCGCGGCCCTGGCGCGGGAGCACTTCCGCTGGCTCGGCCGCAGCGTCCTCGAGCGCGGCCTCCTCTGGTATGCGTCGCCGGAGCGGCTGCGCCGGCTGGTCCGGGTCGAAGGCGACCTCGGCCTCGCCGAACGCAGCGAGCGTCCGGTCATGTGGCTGGTGCCGCACTTCATGGGCCTCGACGTCGCGGGCGTCGCGGTCCTGCTGTTCCAGAAGAAAAAGGTCGTGTCCATCTACCAGGAGCAGAGCAACGCCGTCCTCGACGCGGTGCTGCGCCGCGCCCGCGTTCGCCTCGGCGACGCCGAGATCTTCCCGCGCAGCGAGGCGGGCCGCTCGCTGGTGCGGGCGATCCGTCGCGGCGACGCCTTCTTCAACCTGCCCGACATGGACTTCGGAACGCGCGACGCGGCCTTCGTCCCCTTCTTCGGCGTCCAGGCCGCGACCCTGCTCGCGCCCTCGCGGCTGGCCCGCGCGCTCGACATGATCGTGCAGCCGGTCGTCGCCGAGATGCTCCCCGGCGGACGCGGCTACCGGATCCGCTTCGATCCGCCGTGGACCGATTTCCCGAGCGCCGACCCGCTCGCCGACAGCGCCCGGATGAACCGCTGGATCGAGGCCGAGATCCGTCGCAGCCCGGCGCAGTACCTGTGGGTTCATCGGCGCTTCAAGACGCGGCCCCCGGGCGAGCCGTCGCTCTATTGACGCCGATAATCGGCGCATGCGCGTTCGCTTCACGAAGATGCAGGGAGCCGGCAACGACTTCGTGGTCCTCGATGCCACGCGCTCGCCGTTCTCCCTCGATGCCGCCCAGCTGCGCCGCCTCGGCGACCGCCGCTTCGGCGTCGGCGCCGACCAGATCCTGGTGGTCGAGCCGGCGCGCTCGCCGGGCGTCGACTTCGCCTACCGCATCTTCAACGGCGCCGACGGCAGCGAGGTCGAGCAGTGCGGCAACGGCGCGCGCTGCTTCGTCCGCTACGTGCTCGACAAGGACCTCGCCACGAAGTCGCCGGTGCGCGTCGAGACGATGAACGGGCAGCTCGAGCTGGTGGCGCACGGCGATGGCCGCGTGACGGTCGACATGGGCAGGCCCTCCGGGTTCGCGATCGAGACGCTCGATGTCGGTGGGCGCCCCGTCGAGCTGACGCTGCTGTCGATGGGCAATCCGCACGCGGTGCAGTTCGTGGCCGACGTCGACACAGCGCCGGTCGCCACCGTGGGGCCGCTGATCGAGCGGCACGCGCGCTTTCCCGAGGGCGTCAACGCCGGCTTCGCCCAGGTCGTGGCGCGCGACCGGCTGCGCCTGCGCGTGCACGAGCGCGGCGCCGGCGAGACGCTGGCCTGCGGCAGCGGCGCCTGTGCGGCGGTGGTCGCCGGGGTCTGCCGCGGCCTGCTCGACGCGCGCGTCGAGGTCGAGGCGCGCGGCGGCATCCTCACCATCGAATGGCACGGCAGCGCCGGCCGCATGGTCGAGCCGGTGTCGATGACCGGGCCGGCCGAAACCGTTTTCGAAGGAGAGATCGAGCTATGAGCGTCAGAGCATGAGCATCACGCCGGGCGGCACGCAACTCGGCGTGCAGGGCATCACCGAGGCCGACATCGCCAACTACCTGGTGACGAGCCCGGGCTTCTTCGAGCGCCACGCCGAGCTGCTGAGCACCGTGCAGCTGACCAGCCCGCACGGGCAGCGCGCGGTGTCGCTGCAGGAGCGGCAGATGGAAATGCTGCGCGACAAGATCAAGGGTCTCGAGCGGCAGATCATCGAGATGGTTCGCCACGGCCAGGAGAACGTCGCCATCGCCGACAAGCTGCACCGGTGGACGCGCGCCCTCATGGTCACCGTCGATCCGGCCGAGCTGCCGGCGGTGCTGCTGCGCGAGCTCAGGCACCAGTTCATGATCCCGCAGGCGGCGCTCCGCGTCTGGGCCGCCGATGCGATGCACGCATCGCAGCCGTTCGCGAAGCCGGTGGGCGACGAGGTGAAGAGCTTCGCCGGCAGCCTCGTCGCACCCTACTGCGGCCTCAACTCCGGCTTCGAGGCGGTGCAGTGGCTCGATGCCCCGGCCACCGCGCTGTCGATCGCCCTGGTGCCGCTGCGCCGCGAGGGCGAGGTGGGCGCCTTCGGCATGCTCGTCCTCGCCTCGCCGGACCCGACGCGCTATGCGGCCGACATGGGCACCGAGTTCCTGGTCCGCATCGGCGAGCTGGCGAGCGCGGCCCTGTCGCGCCTGCTGGCCGCGGGATGAGCACGGCGGCGCCGGCCGGTGCCGACGGCGCAGCGCGCGATCCGGCGATCGCCGACCACCTCGCCCATCTGCAGGTCGAGCGGCGCCTGGCGGCGCGGACGCTGGCGATGTACGGCGCCGCCTTCGATCGCCTGCAGGCCTTCGCCGCGGGCGCCGGCGTCGCCGTCGAGGCGGTGCAGGTCCCGCACGTGCGCCGCTGGGCGGCGCAGCTGCATGCGAGCGGCCTCGCGCCGCGCTCGATCGCCATCGAGCTCTCGGCCTGGCGCGGTCTGTACCGCTGGCTCGGTCGCCAGGGACGCGTCGCCGCCAATCCGGTCGACGGCGTGCGCGCGCCGCGTGCCGCCAAGCCGCTGCCGAAGGCGCTCTCGGTCGACCACGCCGTCGCCCTCGTCAGCCACCGGCCCGAGGGCGGCAACCCGCTCCTGGCCGCCCGCGACAGCTGCATCGCCGAGCTGCTCTACGGCTGCGGCCTGCGCGTCGGCGAACTGGTCAGCCTCGACGTGGCCGCGAGCGGCTCGGCCGCCGGCTGGATCGACGCGCCCGACGCCAGCGCCCACGTGCTCGGCAAGGGCAGCAAGCGGCGCAGCGTCCCGGTCGGCGCGCCGGCGCTGGCCGCGCTCGAGCGCTGGCTGGCGTGTCGCGGCGAGCTCGCGCGGCCGGGCGAGCCGGCGCTCTTCGTCAGCACGCGAGGCAGCCGCCTCACGCCGAGCCAGGTGCGATCGCGCCTGAAGGCAGGCGCGATTGCCGCCGGCTTGCCGACGCACGTCCACCCGCACATGCTGCGGCACTCGTTCGCCTCGCACGTGCTGCAGTCGAGCGGCGACCTGCGCGCGGTGCAGGAGCTGCTCGGACACGCCAACATCGCGACGACGCAGGTCTACACCAAGCTCGACTTCGGCCACCTGTCCAAGGTCTACGACGCGGCCCACCCGCGCGCCCGCAAGCGCGGCCCGCCGTCGACCTGAGCCGGCGCCGCGCCGCGCCGCGATCCCGCACCCGCCCGTGAAGACGATCCGCCTGCGCCCCGGCAAGGAGCGCTCGCTGCTGCGCCGGCACCCCTGGGTGTTCGAGGGCAGCGTCGCCGGCGGCAAGGCCGACAGCGGCGAGACGGTGCGTGTCGAGGACAGCGTCGGCCGCTTCCTCGCGTGGGCCGCGTACAGCCCGCAGTCGCTGATCCGCCTGCGCGTCTGGAGCTTCGACGAGCGCGAGCGGATCGATGCCGCGTTCTTCGCCCGGCGCATCGCCGAGGCGATCGAGGGCCGTGCGCGCCTGCCGATCGCGAGCGACGGCGTGCGCCTGGTGCACGGCGAGTCCGACGGGCTGCCGGGGCTCGTCGTCGACCGCTATGCCGACACCCTGTCGGCGCAGTTCCTCTCGGCCGGCGCCGAGCGCTGGAAGGCGGTGATCGCCGACGCCCTCCTGCAGGCGACGGGCACGGCGCTGCTGCACGAGCGCAGCGACACCTCGGCGCGGCAGCGCGAAGGCCTCGCGCCGTCGACCGGCTGGCTGCGCCGGCCGCCGGGCGATGCCTTGCCGGCGACGGCGATCACGATCCGCGAGCACGGCTGGCGCCTTGGCCTCGACGTCGCGTCGGGGCACAAGACCGGCTTCTATCTCGACCAGCGCGACAACCGGCGCCTGTTCGCCGAGACCGTGCGCCACTTCGGCTTCGCCCGCGTCCTCAACGGCTACTGCTACACCGGCGGCTTCAGCGTCGCCGCGCTCGCCGGCGGCGCGAGCGAGGTGATCGGCGTCGACTCGTCGGCGCCGGCGCTCGAGCGCGCCGTCGCCAACGTGGCGCTGAACGGCTTCGATGCCACGCGCCACCGCACGCTCGACGCCGACGTCAACCAGACGCTTCGCGCGATGCTCGAGCGCGGCGAGCGCTTCGACGCGATCGTCCTCGACCCGCCGAAGCTCGCGCCGACGGCCGCCCACGCCGAGCGTGCCGCGCGTGCGTACAAGGACATCAACCGCCTGGCGCTGATGCTGCTGCAGCCGGGCGGCGCGCTCTTCACGTTCTCGTGCTCCGGCGGCATCTCCGCCGACCTGTTCCACAAGATCGTCGCCGGGGCCGGCCTCGATGCCGACGTCGACGGCCTGTTCTACGCGCGCCTCGGCGCGGCACCCGACCATCCGATGACCGTCACCTTCCCCGAGGGCGAGTACCTCAAGGGGCTCGTCGTGCTCAGGCGCTGAGCGCTACAGTCCGCGCGCACGGCCCGCCTTCCGGGCCGGATCGGCGCCTGTCGTGACCTCGCCGCGTGCTTCATCGCCTTCGGGCAGCCTCCTCGAGCTGCTGCGTGCCGAGCTGGCGCGCGCCGTGCCGTTCTCGCAGATGAGCGCGGACCACGTCGACGAGCTGATCGCCGGCGCCGAGCAGGCCTACTACGCCCCCGGCGAGACCCTGCTCGAGCCGGCGAGCGGACCCGCGCGGATGCTGCACATCGTGCGGCGCGGCAGCGTCAGCAGCCGGCGCCCGGCCGACCCGGGCAGCCGCGTCGAGTACGCCGCGGGCGACCTGTTCCCGGTCGGCGCCGTGCTCGCCGAGCGCCCGGTGAGCAGCAGCTACGTCGCCAACGACGACACCTTCTGCCTGCTCGCGCCGGTCGGGCTCGTCCGTGCCGTGGCCGAGAAGAGCCCGCCCTTCGCCGACTTCCTGAGCGGGCGCGCGGCGCAGCTGCTCGATCTGTCCCGGCGCGCGCTGCAGGCGGCGTACGCGTCGCAGGCCGCCACGGAGCAATCGCTCGAGACGCCGCTCGACAGCCTGCCGCCGCGCGACGTGCTCCAGTGCGCGCCGGGAACGCCGCTCGCGGAGGCGCTGGCGGCGATGAACGCCCGGCGCGTCGGCTCGATCGTCGTCGCCGACGCTGCGGGAGCGCCTGTCGGCATCCTGACCCGCCACGACATCATCGAGCGCATCACCCTGCCGCAGCGGCCGCTGAGCGAGCCGATCGCCAGCGTGATGAGCGCCCCGGTGCAGGCGCTGGACGGCGCCCGCACGCTGCTCGATGCCGCCCTGCTGATGTCCACGCACGGCATCCGTCACGTGCCGGTGACCGACGGCGGGCGCGTCGTCAACCTGGTCTCCGAGCGCGACCTGTTCGCGCTGCAGCGCCTGTCGCTGCGCCAGATCGGCGCGCGCCTGCGCGTCGCCGCCGACCTGCCGGCCCTGCAGCGGCTCGCCGACGAGATCCGCCGCCTGGCCGGCCATCTGCTGGGGCAGGGCGTCGGCGCGCGCCAGCTCACCGAGCTCGTCAGCCGCCTCAACGACACCCTGACCGAGCGGCTGGTGCACCTCGTCGCGCAACGCCGCGGCATCGACCTGGACCGCGCCTGCTGGCTCGCCTTCGGGTCCGAAGGCAGGTCGGAGCAGACCGTCGCCACCGACCAGGACAACGGCCTGATGTTCACGAGCGACTCGCCCGGGCGCGATCGGCCGGGCTGGCTCGCCTTCGGGCGCGAGGTGAACGAAGGGCTCGATGCCTGCGGCTATCCGCTGTGCAAGGGCAACGTCATGGCGAGCAATCCGGCGTGCTGCCGCTCGGTGGAAGAGTGGCAGCAGGCGTTCGCCGGCTGGATCGAGCGCGGCACGCCCGAAGACCTGCTGGCCGCGAGCATCTACTTCGACCTGCGACCGCTGTGCGGCGCCGTCGCCATCGCCGCGCCGCTGCGGGCGGCCATCGCGGCCCGCGCCGCGGCGGTGCCGCGCTTCCTGAAGCTGATGGCCGAGGACGCGATGCGCCAGCCGTCGCCGCTGAACTGGCGCGGCGCGGTGGAGACGACCGATGTCGACGGCCGGCCGATGTTCGACCTCAAGCGGCAGGGCTCCAGCATCTTCGTCGCCGCGGCGCGGCTCTATGCGCTGGCGCACGGGGTCCAGGAGACCGGCACTCGGGCCCGGTTCGAGGCGGTGGCGCCGAGGCTCGGCGCGACTCCGCGCGAGTCGGACTCGTGGGTGATCGCCTTCGAGTACCTGCAGATGCTTCGCCTGCGCGTGCAGCTGCGCGGTGCGAACGACGCCGACCCGGTGGCCCTGGCCCATCCGAACCGCATCGACACGTCGACGCTCAGCGACATCGACCGGCACATGCTGCGCGAGGCGTGCAAGGTCGCGCGCCAGCTGCAGCAGCGCATCGAGCTCGACTACCGGCGCTGAGACGGCCGCGATGTGGCAAGCCGCCAGCCGCTGGTTCATGCGCCGCCCGGCGATCGACGAGGCCCGCTGGGTGGTGCTCGACGTCGAGACGACCGGCCTCGACGTCGGGCGCGACCGGCTCCTCGCCCTCGCCGCCATCGCCGTGCACACGGACGAGGCACGGCCGCGCCTTCGCCTCGGCGACAGCTTCGAGGTGGTCCTGCGCCAGCCGGAGCCGGAAGGGCCGCCCGACAAGGCCAACATCCTGCTGCACGGCATCGGCGTCGGCGCGCAGCGCCAGGGCCTCGATCCGGCGTCGGCGCTGGCGTCGTTCGCGGCCTGGGCCGGCGGGTCGCCTCTGCTCGCCTTCCACGCTCCCTTCGACCGGGCGGTGCTCGAGCACGCGTGCCGGCAGCACGGCGCGCCGCCGCTGACCCAGGCCTGGCTCGACCTGGCGCCGCTCGCCGCCGTCCTGCACCCGGACGTGCGCGCCGAAGCGCTCGACGACTGGCTGGCGCACTTCGGCATCGTCTGCGCGATCCGCCACCAGGCGGCGTCGGACACGCTGGCCACGGCCGAGCTGCTGCAGAGGCTCTGGCCGGCGCTGCTGCGCCAGGAAGCGCGGCCCGGCTTCGCCGCCGCGCGCCGGCTGGCCGAGGCGCGCCGCTGGCTGCCGGGCTAGCGCGCGCCGCCGGCGTCCGCCCCGCCGTCCGGCGTCGGCAAGGCGATGCGCGTGTCGAGCTTGGCGCGATGGACGCTGAAGAAGCTCTTCACGTTGCGCACGTTGGCGTCGGCGGTGAAGAGGCGCTGCACCAGGGCGTGATACGCCTGCATGTCGGCGAGCTGGACCAGGAGCACGAAGTCCGGGCCGGGCGAGACGCGGTGGCATTGCCGCACTGCGTCTTCGGCGACGGCGCGCGCCTCGAACGCGGCCAGGGCATCGGCGGACTGCCGGTCGAGCGTGATCTCGACGATGACCGTGAGTCCGTGACCGAGTTTCTCGGCCGACAGCAGGGCGATGCGCCGCTCGATCACGCCGGCATCGACGAGCCGCTTGACGCGGCGCAGGCAGGTGGCTGGCGACAGGCCGACCGCGGCCGCCAGCGCCTGGTTCGTGCGCGCGGCATCGGCTTGCAGCGCCTCCAGCAGGCGAAAGTCGATGGAGTCGAAAGAAATCGTCACGAACGCCGGGTGCAATGAGATAAAAATGCCACTTGGCGGAGCGATGAAATAGTCTGTCACCGTAGACGTCGTTTCGCAAGCACTTGTCACGAGGGCCGGACTAAAGTCAGGCGCACCTACCCCACCCTCGCGAGGCCGCCCCATGTGTGGAATCGTCGCCGCCGTCAGCGCCCGCAACATCGTCCCCGTGCTGCTCGAAGGCCTGCGCCGCCTCGAGTACCGCGGCTACGACTCGTGCGGGGTGGCCCTGAACCAGAACGGCACCCTGCGCCGCGCCCGCAGCACCTCGCGGGTGGCCGAGCTGGCCGCCAACATCGAGGCCGAGCACCTCGCCGGGGGCACCGGCATCGCGCACACACGCTGGGCCACGCACGGCGCCCCGGTGGTGCACAACGCCCATCCGCACTTCTCGCACGGGCCGAACGTGACCGCAGCCGACGCCGGCGAGGCCTCGGGCATCGCCGCCGCCGGCCGCGTCGGGCTGGTCCACAACGGGATCATCGAGAACCACGACGAGCTGCGCGCCGAGCTGCAGGGGCGGGGCTACGCCTTCGTGACCCAGACCGACACCGAGGTCATCGCCCACCTGATCGACCACCTCTACGACGGTGACCTGCTCGACGCCGTCCAGCGCGCCTTGCCGCGCCTGCGCGGCGCCTACGCGATCGCCGTGTTCTGCCGCGACGAGCCGCACCGCGTCGTCGGTGCGCGCCAGGGCTCGCCGCTCGTGCTCGGGGTCGGCGGCCAGAAGGGCGCGAACGAGAACTTCCTCGCCTCGGACGCGATGGCGCTGGCCGGCGTCACCGACCAGATCGTCTACCTCGACGAGGGCGACGTCGTCGACCTGCAGCTCGGCAAGTACTGGATCAGCCACGCCGACGCGAACGGCGTCTTCCGGCGCGCGACCCGCGCCGTGAAGACCGTCGTCGCGCACACCGGCGCGGCGGAGCTCGGGCCCTACCGGCACTACATGCAGAAGGAGATCTTCGAGCAGCCGAAGGCGATCGCCGACACGCTCGACGCGGTGCCCGCGATCTCGGCCGACCTCTTCGGCGACGACGCGCACCGGATCTTCAAGGAGGTCGACGCGGTCCTGATCCTCGCCTGCGGCACCAGCTTCTACAGCGGTTCGGTGGCGAAGTACTGGCTCGAGTCGATCGCGAAAATTCCGACCTCGGTCGAGGTCGCGAGCGAGTACCGCTACCGCGAGAGCGTGCCGAATCCGCGCACCCTGGTCGTCACCATCTCGCAGAGCGGCGAGACGGCCGACACGCTGGCGGCGCTGAAGCACGCCCGCTCGCTCGGCATGGCGCACACGCTGACGGTGTGCAACGTCGCGACGAGCGCGATGGTGCGCGAGTGCGTCATGGCCTACATCACGCGCGCCGGGGTCGAGATCGGCGTCGCCTCGACCAAGGCCTTCACGACCCAGCTCGTCGGCCTGTTCCTGCTGACGCTCGCGCTGACGCAGGTGCGCGGGCGCCTGTCGGACGAGAGCGAGGCGGCCCACCTGAAGGCGCTGCGCCACCTGCCGGTGGCGGTGCAGGCGGTGCTGGCGCTCGAGCCGCAGATCATCGCCTGGAGCGAGGCCTTCGCGGCCAAGGAGAACGCGCTCTTCCTCGGTCGCGGCATGCACTACCCGGTCGCCCTCGAGGGCGCGCTGAAGCTGAAGGAGATCAGCTACATCCACGCCGAGGCGTATCCCGCCGGCGAGCTGAAGCACGGGCCGCTCGCCCTCGTCACCGCCCAGATGCCGGTGGTCGCCATCGCCCCCAACGACGCCCTGCTCGAGAAGCTCGAGAGCAACCTGCATGAGGTGCGAGCGCGCGGCGGCGAGCTGTTCGTCTTCGCCGATGCGGACACGCGCATCCAGTCCGGCGAGGGCGTGCACGTGATCCGCATGCCCGAGCACTACGGCGTGCTCTCGCCCATCCTGCACGTCGTTCCGCTGCAGCTGCTGGCGTATCACACGGCGGTGGCGCGCGGCACTGATGTCGACAAGCCACGCAACCTCGCAAAGAGTGTCACCGTCGAGTGAAGGATTTCACGCCGCGCATCGGCGACCGATCCGCGCGCTTGCATCCGGGTCATCATGTGCAGCAGCGAGATGCAGCTGCTTTCGGTCGCTGCGAATCGCCAGGATTCGTCGAACCGTGGAAGCGAAGGGATTGCATGAACGCCAGGCTGAAGCAGCTCCGTGATCTCGTGGTGGCCCTCGACCTCAGCGATCGCAACGTGAAGAAGCTGGCGCCCGAGGAATACCGCGACGCCGCCACGCGTGCGCTGCAGCTGACGCACGAGGAGATGGGCCTGCTGCCGATCGCCGACTTCGCCGGCCCGGTCAGCGCCCTGCAGACCTTGGCCGAGAACATCTACTTCAAGGCGCACGGCCGCTTTGCCGACCTCGATTCCACCGGCCGGGCCACCGTCGCCAAGACCGAGTCGCGGCTGCTCTACCGCCGCATCGAGCCGGCGTCGCCGGCCGCCGCGCGCGACGTCGCCGACAAGCTGTTCGCGCGCATGCGAAGCCGCTCCGCCGCCTGACGCCACGCGGGCTGGCGCAGCGCCACCCGACGCCGGCGGCGACAAGCGCGGCAGCAGCGGCGCGCGCATCCACGGCGCCGAGGACGACCCGAGCCTCGACATCCGCGTCGACAACCACGAGGAGCCGATGCGCGAGCTGCAACGGCTCTGCGACCTGAGCCTGGAGCGCTACCAGCCTTCGTGTCGTCCATCCGCGCCAGCGCTGGGCGCTGAGCGGCGACAGGCCGCTCAGGAGGCGCGCTGCGGGAGCTCGGGCCAGCGCAGGGCGGCGGCCAGCCGGGCGGCGAAGCCGGGCCGCTTGGCGGGTTCGAGGATGGGCCGGGCGGGAAGCACCGGCGCCGCGCGCAGCACCGTGGGGTTGGCGCGCAGGGCGGGCCGGTGCACCGCGTTCAGCGACGGCTCGATCCAGTCGACGATCGGCTGCCACTCGGCGACGTGCGCCTGCGCCTGCGCCGGGGGCAGGTCGAACACCGTCAGGCCGCGCTCGACGGTGCGGACGTAGGCCTGGGCCTCGCGCACGACGCCCGCGAACGGCAGGCCGAGGCCCGCGGCCCAGGTGGCGAGCGCCTCCGCGCCACGCGTGCGGGCGTCGACGCGCATGCCGACGGCGACCAGCTTGCAGCGGCCTTCGGCGACGCGCGGCAGGGCCTTCAGCTCGGCGTGGCAGTCGGCCGCCGACTCGCGGTCGAAGACCGAATGGCAGACCGGCATGACGATGACGTCGGCAAAGGCGGCGACGCGGGCCAGGTCGAAGCCGCGCAAGCCGCCCGGCGTGTCGAGCACGACGTGGCGCACGCCCGCCGGCGGCCGCAGCACGCGCTTCGGGTCGACGGCCCAGCCGACGATGGGTGCCGAGTTGGGCAGCGACTGCGCGGCACGCTGGCGCAGCCAGCCGTGCGTCGACTGCTGCTTGTCGACGTCGCCGAGCATGACGGCCTCGCCCCGGCCGGCATAGAAGGCGGCGAGGTGGGTGGCCAGCGTGCTCTTGCCGCTGCCTCCCTTGCGATTGACGACGGCGATGACGGCCATGCTGAGCGCGACGAAAGGTGGCGCGATTGGACCACGGCCCCGCGCGCCATCGATCTCGATCAAGGCCGCAAAGGCCGCCCAGTTCCGCTCCCTGTGGCCCCTGCGCCACGCAGCGCGGGGGCGCCGGGCGGCTCCCGGCGACGGGCCCAGGCGCTAGCTGCCGATGCGCAGGTCGGCGCGCGGCGACCAGGCCGCATCGTCGCCGGCCACGCGGGGCGCGCCGAGGAAGAGGCGGGCCGTGGGGATGTCGCGGCCGGCCAGGTAGTCGCGGACGGCGACGCCGCGCCGCACCGCCAGCTGCTGCATTGCCTCGGCGTCGACCGTGATGCCGGCGAGAAGCAGGGTCTCCATCTCCGCCGTCGGCAGCTCCTTGGCCAGGCCGAGGACGTTCTTCGGCTTGACGATGTCGGCGCGCCGGTACACCTCCTTCAGCAGCGTCGGGTACTCGGCCTCGCTGACCGTCGGATCGGCGCCCGCCGGTGCGCTGGCGGCGGACGCCGCCGCCGCCGGGCGGGCGCTCGCCTGGCGCCGCTTCTCGCTGCGCACCAGCTGCTGCAGACGCTGCTTCTTCCAGGCCTCGGCCTCGGCGTCGAGGCGGCTCTCGCCGACGACGGTGAGGTTCAGCGCGGGGCGGTCGGCGAGGGCCTTGGCGATCTTGTCGAGGCGCTCGCGCGCCGCGGCGTCGAGGCTCGCCGTGCCGGCCGCGAACTCGACGCGCGCGCTCTCGCCGCTGCCCCCATCGAAGGCGGCAGCGAGCAGCGAGAAGGGCGCGGTCACCGCCTTGGCGAGCAGGCCCGTGATCGCCTTCCAGATCACGCCGCCGAGCGAGAACTGCGGGTCGTTGATGGAGCCGCTCACGGGCAGGTCGAGGTCGATGACGCCGTTGCGGTCGGCGAGCAGCGCGACCGCCAGCTTCACGGGCAGGCTCGCCGGTGCGCCCTCGACCTTGTCGCCGAAGACGAGCTGGTGGAGGACGATCTTGTTGCTGGCCGTCAGCTGGCCGTCGGGCTGCACCACGTACGCCAGGTCGACGCTCATCTTGCCGCGCTCGATGCCGTAGCCCGAGTACTTGATCGCGTAGGGCGAGAGCGGCGGCAGCTCGAGGTCGCGCACCCTGGCCAGGAGATCCAGGGCGAGCGGCTTGGCCAGCGGATTGGCCTTGCCGGTGATCTCGAGCGAGGCGGTTCCCTGGACCCGACCGCGCAGCCCCACGTCGGCCAGCAACGGTGCCGCACCATCGCGCGCCACCGAGGAAAAGGCACCCAGCCGGCCGCTCAGCTCGCTGAGGTTGGCGCTGTAGTTCGGCCGCACGAAGCGATCGGTGTAGTTGATCCGGCCGCCGGCGACGGCGATCGGGCCCAGCTCGATGATCGGAGCCGGAGCCGGAGTCGGCGCCGGAGACGGCGCGGGTGCGGCCGTCGGCGCGGACGCTGCCGGTCCGGCCGGCGCAGCGCGGGCGACGTCCTGCAGGTTGAGGCGGCCGTTTTCGTCGAGGACCAGGCGGGCGAAGAAGTCGCTCAGCGTCGTCTCGGCGACCGCCAGGCGCGTCGCCTGGCCGGGCGCGACGGCGAGGTCGAGCCCGCGCAGCGACAGCGACTTCCAGCTGAGCAGGTCGCGTCCCGAGCCGGTGCCGCGCACCAGCGCCAGGCCCCGCTGCCCGCCGCGCTCCGTCGCCTCGTTGCTGGCCCGGAACTCGTCGATCGTCGCGTCGCCGCTCAGCGCCAGCGCCGCTCCCGCCGCGCCGCCGTCCCATCGGAGCGTGCCCTTGAAGCTGGTCTGCGCCTTCTGGACGTCGAGGTTGACGATCTCGTCGAGGTACGGGTCGAGCAGATGCAGCGGCAGGTCGCGCAGCAGCAGCGTCGCCTGGGCGCCGCGCGGCGCGCCGGCGACGAAGCCCTTCAGCTCGCCGTTCACGTCGACGCTGCCGACGACGCCGCTGCCGGCCGCGGCGCGGCTGCCGATCGCCGCCCCTTCCCGGCCGGCGGGCACGCTGACGCGGCCGGCGACGCGAAAGGGGGCGCTGCCGGCGCCGTCGAGCGTCCACTGGCGCAGCTGCATGGCCACGTCGCGGATGACGAGCGCCGCCGGCACGGCGACGCCGCGGTCATTGAAGGCGATGCGGCCTCGCTCGACGGCAGCCTCGCCGATCGCCAGCGTCCAGGCGGCATCGCCTCGGCCTGCCGGTGAGGCCGGCACGGTCGAGCCGGCGAGCGGCGTCGAGGCGGGGGAAGCGGCCGGCGACACCGAGGCGACGGAGGTGACCGGCGGCACCGAGGCGACCGACACCGGTCGCGCAACGGCCGGACGGTCGTCGCTCGCCACGAGCCAGCGCTCGACGTT
>DATAGP010000015.1:0-74422 GCA_036263655.1 Caldimonas sp.
CGAGGACTGTTTGAGCTCCGTTCGCGGCGCAGCCGCGAAAAGGGCGAGTTCCGCAGCCGCCTTCGGAACGCGAGCACCGCAGGGCAGTCGGCGCGCAGCGACGACCGCCGCAGTCGAAGCGCCGGCAGCCTCCCGCCACCGGCTCGGCGCCGCTCCGTCGCCACAGCTCAAGCGGGGCCCGCCGCCCGGCCACGCCTTCGCGCGCTCGGAGGTCCAAGCCGCTCACTCGGCACCCCTGGCTTGCACGACTGCGCGTGTGTGAGGCCCGCGCCGCCACCGCCGCCCCAGCCTGTCGAACGCCAGATAGATCACCGGCGTCGTGAACAGCGTGAGCAGCTGGCTGACGATGAGGCCGCCGAAGATGGCGAGGCCGAGCGGGCGGCGCAGCTCGCTGCCTTCGCCCCAGCCGAACATCAGCGGCAGGGCGGCGAAGAGCGCGGCCAGCGTCGTCATCAGGATCGGCCGGAAGCGCAGCAGGGCGGCCTGGTGGATCGCCTCGCGCGGCGCCTTGTTCTCGTTGCGCTCGGCATCGATCGCGAAGTCGATCATCATGATCGCGTTCTTCTTGACGATGCCGATCAGCAGGATGATGCCGATGATGCCGATGACCCCCAGCCCGTTGCCGCTGATCATCAGGGCGAGCAGCGCGCCGACGCCGGCCGACGGCAGCGTCGACAGAATCGTCAGCGGGTGGATGTAGCTCTCATACAGCACGCCGAGGACGATGTAGACGCAGATCACCGCCGCGAGGATCAGCCAGAGCTGGTTCGACAGCGAGTTCTCGTAGGCGCCCGAGGCGCCGAGGAAGGTGAGCTGCACCGAGGCCGGCAGGCCGATGGTCCTGGCGGCGGCGCGGATGGAGTCGACGGCGGCGCCGAGCGACACGCCGGGCGCGGTGTCGAAGCCGATCGTCGACGCCGGGTACTGGGCAACGTGGGTGATCTGCAGCGGCGCCTGCCGCTCGGTGATGCGGGCGATCGCCTCCAGAGGCGTCGTCTCCCCGGAGCTGGTCCGCAGGTTCAGCTTGCCCAGGCCTTCGATCGAGGCGAGCAGGCCGGGCTGCGCCTCGAGGATCACGCGGTACTGGTTCGTCTCGGTGAAGATGGTCGAGACGATGCGCTGGCCGAAGGCACTGTAGAGCGCGTCGTCGATGGCGCTGGCGGTGACGCCGACGCGGGCCGCGGTGTCGCGGTCGATCTCGATGAACGCGGCGAGGCCCTGCGCGCCGGCGTCGCTCGTGACGTTGCGCATCTCGGGCGAGCGCCGCATCTGCTCCACGAGACGGGCGACCCAGGTGTTCACGGTCGCCGTGTCGACGCCTTCGAGCGAGACGCGGAACTCGGTCGGGCCGGTCTCGGCGTCGATGGTCAGGTCCTGCGTCGGCTGCAGGTAGAGCGTGATGCCGGCGACACGCCGCGCCCGCTCGCGCAGCCGCTCCATGACCACCGATTGCGCTTCCCGATCCGGCTTCAGGTTGATCAGCATGCGGCCGGTGTGCAGCATGGTGTTGTTGGCCGCGTCGACGCCGACGAACGAGGCCAGGTTCAGCACCGCCGGGTCCTGCAGGATCGCCCGCGCCGCCGCCTGCTGCAGCTCGGCCATGCGCGCGTACGACACGTCCTGGGCCGCCTCGACGCGGGCCTGCAGCTGGCCGGTGTCCTGGGTCGGGAACAGGCCTTTCGGGATCGCCAGGTAGAGCACGACGGTCAGGACCAGCGTCAACGCGGCGACGACGAGGGTCAGCGTCTCGCGCTCGAGCACCCAGACGAGGGCCCGGTCGTAGCGCTCGACCACGCGGTCGAAGCCGCGCTTGAAGCGGCGGGCGAGGCCGGGCCGCGCGGCCGCGGCGGCCTCGTCCTCGTGCTTCGGCTTCAGCCAGCGCGCCGACATCATCGGCACCAGCGTCAGCGAGACAACGGCGGAGATGAGGATGGTGATCGCCAGCGTCACCGCGAACTCGCGGAACAGCCGGCCGACGACGTCGCCCATGAAGAGCAGCGGGATCAGCACCGCGATCAGCGACACCGTCAGCGAGATGATGGTGAAGCCGATCTCGGAGGCACCCTTCAGCGCCGCCTCGAGCGGCGGCTCGCCGTCGTCGATGTGGCGCGAGATGTTCTCGATCATGACGATGGCGTCGTCGACGACGAAGCCGGTGGCGATCGTCAGCGCCATCAGGCTCAGGTTGTTGAGGCTGTAGCCGAGCAGGTACATCGCCGAGAAGGCGCCGACGAGCGAGATCGGGACGGCGAGGCTGGCGATCACCGTCGCGCGGGCGCTGCCGAGGAAGGCGAAGATGACGAGCACGACCATCACCACGGCGAGCAGCAGCTCGATCTCGACGTGCAGCACCGAGGCACGGATGCCGGTGGTGCGGTCGGCGAGCACCTCGACGCGCAGGTTCGCCGGCAGGCCGCGCTGCAGCTCCGGAAGCTGCGCCTTGATCGCGTCGACGGTGGCGATCACGTTGGCGCCCGGCTGGCGCTGCACGTTGAGGATGATCGCCGGGCGCAGCACGCCGTCGCTGCCGGCGGCGGCATCGGCGGCCTGGCCCGCCCAGGCGCCGAGGCGCGCGTTCTCGGCGCTCTCCACGACGCGCGCGACGTGGCTCAGGCGCACCGGCGCGCCGTTGCGGTAGGCGACGATCAGGTTCTGGTAGTCGGCCGCGGTCAGCAGCTGGTCGTTGGCGTTGATCGAGTAGCTGCGCCGCGGCCCGTCGAAGGTGCCCTTGGCGCTGTTCGCGTTGGCCTGCGTGATGGCGGTGCGCAGGGTGTCGATGCCGATGCCGTAGGAGGCGAGCGACTGCGTGTCGGCCTGGATGCGGACCGCCGGCCGCTGCCCTCCGGCGAGCGACACGAGACCGACGCCCGAGACCTGGCTGATCTTCTGCGCCAGGCGCGTGCTGACCAGGTTCTGCACCTCGGTGAGCGGCACCGTCTCGGACGAGATCGCCAGGGTCAGCACCGGCGCGTCGGCGGGGTTGACCTTAGCGTAGACCGGCGGCGCCGGCAGGTCGGCCGGCAGCAGCGACGCGCCGGCGTTGATGGCGGCCTGCACTTCCTGCTCGGCCACGTCGAGCGTCTCGCCGAGCGAGAACTGCAGGGTGATGATCGACACGCCCGCGGCGCTCGTCGAGCTCATGCGCTGCAGCCCCGACATCTGGCCGAACTGCCGCTCGAGCGGCGCGGTGACGGTGTTGCTCATCACCTCCGGGCTGGCGCCGGGATAGATCGTCTGCACCTGGATCGTCGGGTAGTCGACCTGCGGCAGGGCCGACAGCGGCAGGACCCGGAAGCCGACCAGCCCCGCCAGGAGGATCGCGACCATCAGCAGCGAGGTCGCCACCGGTCGCAGGATGAACGGCCGCGACGGGCTCATCACGGCGCCGGCGCGGACCCGTTGCCGTCGCGCTGGCGGCGCTGGCGCGGCCCGGACGCGCCGCCGTCCGCCGCCGCGGCGCCGCGCCGGCCGCCGGCGGCGCCCGAGGCCGGCCGCTCGCCGGCCAGCTGGACCCGAGCGCCGTCGCGCAGGCGGTCGCCGCCTTCGGTGACCACGCGCTCGCCGACCACCAGGCCGCGGGTGATCGAGACGATCTCGTTCGTCGATACGCCGCGCTCGACCGGGCGCACGGCGACGCTGCGGTCTTCCTGCAGCACGTAGACGAAGTCGCCGGTGTTGCTGCGCCGGACGGCAGTCACCGGCACGACGACCGCGGACTCCAGGTTCTGCAGCAGCAGCCGCACGTTGACGAACTGGTTCGGGAACAGGTTGCCGGCGGCGTTGGCGAAGCGCGCCTTGGCGCGCACCGTTCCGGTCTGGGTGTCGATCAGGTTGTCGAGGGTCGAGAACACGCCCTCGCCGAGCTGCGTGGTGCGGGTGCGGTCGAAGGCGGTGACCGGCAGCCTGGCCCCGGCGACGACGCGGGCCTGGATCTCCGGGACGCGGTCCTGCGGCACCGAGAACTCGACGTCGATGGGCGCGAGCTGCGTGATCACCGCCAGGCCGGCCGAGTCGCTGGCGCTGACGAGGTTGCCCGGGTCGACGACGCGCAGGCCAATGCGTCCCGACGCCGGCGCCGCCACGCGGGTGTAGCCGAGGTTCAGGCGCGCCGTGTTCTCGTTGGCGCGGTCGATGACGAGGGTGGCCTCGAGCTGGCGCACGGCGGCGAGCTGGGTGTCGACGTCCTGACGGGCGATCGAGTCCTGCTGCAGCAGCGTCTGGTAGCGCTGCAGCAGCACCTTGGCGTTCTCGAGCTGCGCCTCGTCGCGCATGCGCGCGCCGATCGCCTGCTGCAGGGCGATCTCGAACGAGCGCGGGTCGATGGTGGCGAGCAGCTGCCCCTTCTTGACCAGCTGCCCTTCGGTGAACAGGACCTGCGTGAGGACGCCCGACACCTGCGGCCGCACCGTCACCGTGACCGAGGGGGTGACGGTGCCGAGCGCGTCGAAGTAGACCGGCAGGTTGGCGGCGACGGCGGTGGCGATGCCGACGGTGCTGGCGCCGGCGCCGCCGCCGCGGCCGCCGCCCGGTCCGCCGCCGGGTCCGCCCCCTCCGCCGCCGCCGCCCGATCCCGCAGCGCCGGTGCGCTCGCCGCCGCTGGCAGCAGCCCCCGGCGCTGCGCCGGCCACCGTCGCCCCGGCCGCCGGCGCCGCGGGGCGGTGCGTCAGGTACCAGGCGAGCGCGCCGAGCGCGGCCAGGGACAGCAGCGCGATGACGGTGCCGAGCCAGCGCGCGCGTGCGCTCAAGGGCGGGCGCGGCGGGACGACGGGACGAGGGTGGGGGTCCATGGTTATTCTTGGCGGGTCGATGTCGGCTGGCTCGTTCCGGGGGGCAAACCCCGATCTTGGCGCCGACGCGGAGCCAACATCATTCTTTACCCCCCGTCAACCTTTCGACGAGAGAACCATGTCCGACCGCTTGTCAGGCAAGACCGCATTCATCACCGCCGCCGGCCAGGGCATCGGCCGGGCGACGGCGGAAGCCTTCGTGCGCGAAGGCGCCCGCGTGATCGCGACCGACATCAACGAGGACCTGCTCGCCGACCTCGGCCGCGCCACCGGCTGCGAGACGCGCCGCCTCGACGTCACCGACGCCAGCGCCGTGCTCGCCGCCGCGATCGCCGCCAACACCAAGAGCACCGTCAACGTGCTCTTCAACGGCGCCGGCTACGTCCACGCGGGCACCATCCTCGAGTGCGACGAGATCGCCTTCGATTTCTCCTTCGACCTCAACGTGCGCGCGATGTACCGCGTCATCCGGGCCTTCCTGCCGCCGATGCTGAAGATCGGCGGCGGATCGATCATCAACGTCGCCTCGGCGGCGTCGAGCATCAAGGGCGTGCCGAACCGCTTCGTCTACACGGCGACCAAGGCCGCCGTCATCGGCATGACCAAATCGATCGCCGCCGACTTCATCACCCAGGGCATCCGCTGCAACGCGATCTGCCCCGGCACCGTCGAGTCGCCGTCGCTGCGCCAGCGCATCAGCGCCCAGGCCGAGGCCAGCGGGCAGACGCTGCAGCAGGTCGAAGCCGCCTTCGTCGCCCGCCAGCCGATGGGGCGCCTGGGCACCACGGCCGAGATCGCCGCCCTGGCCGTCTACCTGGCCAGCGACGAGTCCGCCTTCACGACCGGGACGACGCAGATCATCGACGGCGGCTGGTCGGTCTGACGTCGCCCCGCGTCGGATCGAGGCTCTTGTCATCCTGAGCGCAGCGAAGGATCTCTGCCGCCGTGACGAGATTCTTCGCTGCGCTCAGAATGACAGACCGCAACGAAAGAAGGCCATTTCGATGAAGCTGATGCGATACGGCGCCAAGGGCGCGGAAAAACCGGCGCTGCTCGACGCGGGCGGCACCGTGCGCGACCTCTCCGGCGTCGTCACCGACATCACCGCGGCGACCTTGCGGCCCGACAGCCTGAAGCGGCTGAAAGAGCTCGATGCGTCCAGGCTGCCGGCGGTCGCGAATCCCGGCCGGATGGCGCCGCCCTGGAGCGGCATGGGCAAGTTCATCTGCATCGGCCTCAACTACTCGGACCACGCCGCCGAGACCGGCTCGCCGATCCCGAAGGAGCCGATCATCTTCATGAAGCCGACCAGCGCCATCGTCGGCTGCAACGATCCGGTGGTGATCCCGAAGGGCTCGGTCAAGACCGACTGGGAGGTCGAGCTCGGCGTCGTCATCGGCAGCATGGCGCGCTACGTCGAGAAGGCCGAGGCCCTCAAGTACGTCGCCGGCTACTGCGTCGTCAACGACGTCTCGGAGCGCGAGTACCAGCTCGAGCGCGGCGGCACCTGGGACAAGGGCAAGGGCTGCGACACCTTCGGCCCGGTCGGCCCGTGGATGGTGACGTCGGACGAGATCGCCGACCCGCAGGCGCTCGGCATGTGGCTCGAGGTCAACGGCCAGCGCTTCCAGAACGGCAGCACGAAGACCATGATCTTCGGGGTCGCCGAGCTGGTCGCCTACTGCAGCCGCTTCATGACCCTGCACCCGGGCGACCTGATCAGCACCGGCACGCCGCCGGGGGTCGGGCTTGGCATGAAGCCGCCGAAGTACCTCGTCGCCGGCGACGAGATGCGGCTCGGCATCGAGGGCCTCGGCGAGCAGCGCCAGAAAGTGCACGCCTGGGATCCGAAACTCATCGACGAGTGAACATGGTGCCCCTACGCTCACGGCGGTCGCTGCCATGAACGACCGCCTCGCGCCCGCGGCGGTGACCGACCCGCTGGTGATCCGCATCCATCCGGCCGACGACGTCGTCATCGCCCGCCACCAGCTCGTCGGCGGGACGCGCATCGAGAGCGAGGGCATCACCGTCTCGGGGCTCGTTCCGCCCGGTCACAAGGTGGCGACGCGCGCCATCGCCGCCGGCGGGCCGGTGCGCCGCTACGACCAGATCATCGGCACCGCCAAGCAGGCGATCGCGCCGGGCCAGCACGTGCACACGCACAACCTCGAGTTCGCCAGCTTCGCGCGCGAGTACGCGTCGGCCAGCGGAGCGCGGCCGACGGCCTTCGTCGACCCGCCGGCGACCTTCGACGGCATCGTCCGCGCCGACGGCCGGATCGCGACCCGCAACTACATCGGCATCCTGACCTCGGTGAACTGCTCCGCGACGGTCGCCCGCGCCATCGCCGACCACTTCCGGCGCGACACCAACCCGCGCGCCCTCGAGCGCTTCGCCAACGTCGACGGCGTGATCGCCCTCACGCACGGCGCCGGCTGCGCCACCGACAGCGCGGGTGAGCCGCTGCAGGTGCTGCGCCGCACGCTCGGGGGCTACGCGCGGCACCCGAACTTCGCCTCGGTGATGGTGGTCGGCCTCGGCTGCGAGACGAACCAGATCAGCGGCCTGCTCGAGCAGGAGAAGCTCGGCGCGGCGCATCCCGGCAGCGCTGCCCTGCACGCCTTCAACATCCAGGAGACCGGCGGCACGCGGCGGTCGGTGGCGCACGGCGTCGAGCTCGTCGAGTGGCTGCTCGAAGAGGCGAACCGCGCCACCCGGCGGCCGGTGCCGGCGAGCCACATCACGGTCGGGCTGCAGTGCGGCGGCTCCGACGGCTACTCCGGCATCAGCGCCAACCCGGCGCTCGGCGCGGCCGTCGACCGCCTGGTCCGCCACGGCGGCACGGCAATCCTTTCCGAGACGCCCGAGATCTACGGCGGCGAGCACCTGCTGACGCGGCGCGCCGTCTCCGAAGCGGTCGCCGACAAGCTGATCGCCCGCATCCGCTGGTGGGAGCACTACACGGCGAAGAACGACCAGGAGATGGACAACAACCCGTCGGCCGGCAACAAGGCCGGCGGCCTGACGACCATCCTCGAGAAGAGCCTGGGCGCGATCGCGAAGAGCGGCACGACCAACCTGACCGACGTCTTCGAGTACGCGCAGCCGGTCACGACCAGGGGCCTGGTCTTCATGGACACGCCCGGCTACGACCCGGTCTCGGCGACCGGCCAGGTCGCCGGGGGCGCGAACCTGATCTGCTTCACGACCGGCCGCGGCTCGGCCTACGGCTGCGCGCCATCGCCGTCGCTGAAGCTCAGCACGAACACCTCGCTCTGGCAGAAGCAGGAAGACGACATCGACATCAACTGCGGCGAGGTGATCGACGGCACGGCGTCCATCGACGCCATGGGCGAGCGCATCTTCCGCCTGATGCTCGACACCGCCTCCGGCCGCAAGACCAAGAGCGAGGTCCACGGCTACGGCCAGAACGAGTTCGTTCCCTGGTCGCTCGGGGCGGTGATGTAGCTTCCGTTTCAGCGCGTGCCGCTCGGTCCGGTGCCGCTCCGACCGTCCGGAGCGGCGCGATCCGCGTCAGGCGCCGGTGCCGACCGAGGTCGGGTGCTCGTCGCCGTCGGTCGGATGCGCCTGGCTGTCGGCCTTGTCCTTCAGGCCGCGCCCGGTCATGTGCTGCAGCTCGTCGATGCGCCGCGACGCCTCGGCCTTGCTGAGGTTCTCGTGGAACTCGACGTGCGCTTCCTCGGACAGCGTCTTCAGGTAGGAGCGCTGGGCGCCGGTCATCGGCTCGTCGCCGGTGACCCAGTCGTCCGGATCCTTTTCCATGTTGCCGGTTCCGGCGTCGGCTTGGGTTCGCTTGTCGGTCATGGTCGATCGGGGGCAACGTGCATGCCCGTGGCGGGCACTAGAAACGGCGCAGGAGGCGCGGGATGAGGTAACGCAGGGCCAGGCCCACGCCGACGCCGACGCCGACCTCGGCCAGCGAGGCGCGGGCCGCGGCCGCGGCCGGGGGGCCGAGCGGCACGGCGTCGCGCGACGGGTCGGGCACGGTCCCGTCGGTGTCGCCGGAGCGCGACGGGACCTCGGCGCCGCTGCCGGCCGCGGCGGTCTCGGCCTCCGCCATGCCGCGCTTGGAGCCCAGCGTCTTGGCGTAGACCCAGGTGAACTCGGCGCCGAGCAGGAAGATCTGCGCCGAGTAGTAGACCCAGATGAAGATGATGACGATCGACCCGGCGGCGCCGAACCCCGAAGCGACGCCGCTCTTGCCGATGTAGAGGCCGATCAGGAACTTGCCGATCGTGAACAGCACCGCCGTCACCAGCGCGCCGATCCAGACGTCGTGCCACTTGATGTCGACGCGCGGCATCATCTTGTAGATGACGGCGAAGATCACGGTGGTGATGCCGAATCCGACAGCCAGGTTCACGACCTGGGCGAGCACCTCCCAGCCGCCGAACAGCGGCCCCCACCACTTGCCGAGCGCCGAGATCACGGCGCCCATGACCAGCGACACGACGAGCAGGAAGGCAAGGCAGAGGATCATGCCGAAGGAGAGCAGGCGGGCGCGGATCAGGCCCCAGAGGCCGCCGCCCTTGGGCCGCTCGGGTGCGCGCCAGATGCGGTCGAGCGCATCCTGCAGCTCGCCGAAGACGGTCGTCGCGCCGATCAGCAGCACCAGCACGCCGACGGTCGTGCCGATCACGCCGTGGGTGGGCTTGCTCACCCCGGCCAGCATCTCCTGGATCGCCTTGGCCGCGTCCTCGCCCATCAGCCCGGCCAGCTGGCCGAACAGCTCGCCGCGCACCGCCTCGTCGCCGAACACGAGGCCGGCGACGGAGATGACGATGAGCAGCAGCGGCGCCAGCGAGAAGACGGTGTAGTAGGAGATCGCGGCGCCCATGCTCGCCGCGTAGTCGTCGACCCAGGAAGCGCCGGCGGACTTGACCAGCTGCCACCAGGTCTTCAGCGAAGGCTTCTCGGCGGGAAGTGCGGCGGCGTCGCTCATCGGGCGGGCGTTCCTCGGATCAGGCCGCGGGGATGCGCAGCATCTGGCCGGGATAGATCTTGTCGGGGTGGGACAGCATCGGCTTGTTGGCCTCGAAGATCTTCATGTAGGCGTTTGCGTCGCCGTACGCTTCCTTGGCGATCTTCGACAGCGTGTCGCCGGGTTTCACCGTGTGGTACTTCGACTCCGGCTCGGACGGCGTGGCCACGGTCAGCATGTCGTTGACCTTGGCGACCGACGACACGTTTCCGCAGCAGAGAACGATCTTCTCCTTGGTCGCCTGGTCGGGGGCGACGCCCGACACCGTCACGGTCTGCGTCGCCCCGTCGTACTTGACGTCGAGGCCGTCCGCCTTGAGCCCCTGCGAGCCGATGTAGCGCTCGATCGCCTGGGCCGCCGTCTCGTTGAGGGCGCCGATGTCGGGCTGGGCGGCAGCGGGTGCGTTGCCGCCGCCGGACGGCGCCGGGGCCGCCGCCTTGCCGGGGTTGAACAACTTCTCGCCGGCATCCTTCAGAAAACTGATCAAGCTCATGGTGTGTCCGTTTGAGGTGGAGCTTGAATCTAGCGGTCGTGCCGGCGCGGGTGAAGGGGCGGGACAAGGTGAAGCGGAAGCGTCCTACGAAGGTGGCTTTGCTTGTCCGGCGTGGGCGGCCGCTTCCGTCCTGAGCGGAAAGGCAACGCATGTGCCCGCGTCAGGGAGGCTCGAGCCGACGCGAAAGCGTCCGAGCACCCCCTCGTTCGGGGACGTTCGCAGGCTCGCTGCTGATCTCGGGTCGGCCCGCAGCGGGTTGTGCACGTTGGTTGCCTGGGACCCGCCATTCGACCTGCTCGCCGCAGCCACCCCATGCTTCCCCTCCAAGAACCCGTGCAAAGCCCTACCTTCAGCGAGGACACCGCTCGAATCCAGGTGCGGTCGGTCACGGGATCCAGCTACACGCTGATCGAGACCACGACCTTCGAGCGCCTCGAGCGCGGCCGCGCCGGCACCTCGGTGATGCGGCCGCTGTCGCGGACCTACCGCACGGCCTACGCGTGCCTGCCCGTGGTCCGCAACGAGGACGGCTCCTTCACCATCCTCGACACGATGACGCGCCTGGTGCGCGTGGACGCGGCGCCGCACCCGTCTTCCTGATCGCGCAGGCACGGCGCGGCACAGCGCTTGCCGATCCGTGGGCTGGATCGGACGGGCGTGGTGGCAAAGCAAACGACATCGGGCGCGCAGGGCGCGCCTCAGGGGAGCAAGCCGCGTCGGTCCGCCACTGCGAGCGGCGAGCACTGGAAGCGGCTCCTGCGCGCGCCGCCCAAGGCGGTGCCGGTGAGCGTCGACGAGTTCGTCGAGGAGTGCAACCGGCGCCTCTTCGCCGATTCCTGCTATCAGGACGACACGCGCTTCGTCGCCGTGACCATGCCGAACGGCCAGCCCACCGGATCGACCTGGGAGGGGCCCGAGTCGATGAAGCCCGTCGTCTCGCGGATCGTCAAGTCCGCGGTCGCCGAGTTCGACGTCGGCCTGCCCTTCTTCGCCGACCGCTGAGCTCGCCCCGTCGCGGGCGAGGTGCTCAGGCGGCGACCCAGCGGCCGCGGCCCGGTCGCACGCGGTGCAGCAGGAACAGCACGACGCTCAGGTTGACCAGGTTCCAAGCGATGCCGTTGACGAAGGCCGCGTGGTACGAGCCGGTGAGGTCGAACACCTTGCCGGAGAGCCAGCCGCCGAGCGCCATGCCGAGCAGGGTGAACATCAGGATCGTGCCGACGCGCGCGCCGGCCTCGGCCGGCGGGAAGTACTCGCGGACGATGATCGCGTACGACGGGACGATGCCGCCCTGGAACAGGCCGAACAGGGCCGAGATGACGTAGAGCGAGGCCAGCGAGTCGAACGGCAGGAAGAGGATCAGCGCCAGGCCCTGCAGCACCGAGCCGAGGAGCAGCGTGCGCAGGCCGCCGATGCGGTCGCAGATGACGCCCGAGACGAGCCGGCTCACCACCCCGCAGGCGAGCATCAGCGACAGCATCTGCGCGCCGCGCGCCGCACCGTAGCCGAGGTCGCCGCAGTAGGCAACGATGTGCACCTGCGGCATCGACATGGCCACGCAGCAGGCCAGGCCGGCGATGCAGAGCAGGACCTGGGCGGCGTTCAGCGACAGGCCGAACGGCCGGTCCGAGGGGGTTCCGGCGCCGGCCCGCGGCGTCGCCGCCGCGGCTGCGAGCGCCGGCGGCCGGGCGCGCATGAACCAGGCCAGCGCCGCCATGCCGAGTCCCGAGAAGATGCCGAGGCCGATGTAGGTCTGGCGCCAGCCGACGGTCTCGACGAAGTGCTGCACGATCGGCGGCCAGATGGCGCCGGCGACGTAGTTGCCGCTGGCGCAGATCGCGACGGCGATGCCGCGCCGGCGGACGAACCAGAGCGAGGTGTCGGCGACCAGCGGCGCGAAGCTCGCCGAGCTGCCGACCAGGCCGAGCAGGAGGCCGTGCACGACAGCGAAGGTCCAGACGTTGCTCGAGAGGCCGGCGGCGACGAAGCCGATGCCGAGCCCGGCGGCGCCGATCAGGAGCGGCACGACGATGCCGTGCCGGTCGGCCAGCCGGCCCATGAACACGCCGCCGATGCCGAAGCCGATCATCAGCAGGGTGTATGGCAGCGAGGCGTCGGCGCGGGCGACGCCGAACTCCGCCTGCACGCTGGGCAGCACGACGGCCACGACGTACATGGCGCTGCTGCCGATCGTCATCAGGGCCAGCGCGATCGCCAGGCGCGCCCAGGCCTGGCGCGAATCGGCGACCGCTTCGGCGGCGCCGCCGGCGGCGATCTCGGGCCTGCCCGTCATGCGGCTCTCCGCCGTCGCGCCCGCGCCGCCGCGACGAGCGGCCAGAGCCAGATGGCGATGGTGACCACGCCCAGCCCGGCGGCGATCGGCCGGCCGAAGAAGGCGAGCACGTTGTCGTCGGCCTTGATCATCGAGGAGACGAAGTTCTCCTCGAGCATGCCGCCGAGGACGACGCCGAGGATCAGCGGCGTGATCGGAAAGCCGTTCTCCTCGAGGATCCAGGCGACGACGCCGGCGATGAGCATGACCCCGACGTCGAAGGCGGTGTTGTTGATGGCGAAGGCGCCGACGATGCAGAAGAGCAGGATCACCGGCATCAGGATGTCGCGCGGCACGCGCAGGATCCGCTTGGCGGCCTTGATGCACATCCAGCCCAGCGGCAGCATGATCAGGTTGGCCAGGATGAAGAGCAGGAACACGGCGTAGATGTTCTGCGGGTTGGTCGTGAAGAGGGTCGGCCCGGGATTCATGTTCTTCATGTAGAGCACGCCGATGACGATGGCGGTGATCGAGTCGCCGGGGATGCCGAACACCAGGGCCGGGATCCAGGCGCCGGCCAGGGCGCTGTTGTTGGCCGAACCGCTCTCGACGATGCCCTCGACGTGGCCGGTGCCGAACTTTTCCGGCTCCTTCGAGAACTTCTTGCTCATCGCGTACGACATCCAGGCGGCGATGTCGGCGCCGGCGCCTGGCAGGGCGCCGATCAGCGTGCCGAGGGTGCTGCCGCGCAGGATCTGCACCGGGTACTTGACGGCCAGCCGCCACATGCCCTTGAAGACGTTGCCGATCGGCTGGTCGACGATCAGCGCCGCGCCTTCGGTGCGCACCATGTAGCGGATGATCTCCGAGACGGCGAAGGCGCCGATCATCAGCGGGATCAGGCCGATGCCGCCGAGCAGCTCGGCGCTGCCGAACGTGAAGCGCGGGAAGGCGGCCGGGTTGTTGAGGCCGACGCCGGCGATGAGCAGGCCGACGAGGAGGGTGACCATGCCCTTCAGCGGCCGGTCCGTGGAGATGAAGACGGCGCAGGTCAGCCCCATCAGGACCAGCCAGAAGTACTCGAACGAGCTGAACTTCAGCGCCACTTCGGCCAGCGCCGGCGCGGCGACGATGAGCACGGCGGTGCCGAACAGGCCACCGATGGCCGAGAAGACGAGCCCGGCGCCGAGCGCCAGCTCGGCCTGGCCCTTTTTCGTCAGGGCGTAGGCCTCGTCGGTGTAGGCGGCCGATGCCGGCGTGCCCGGCATGCGCAGCAGGCAGCCGGGGATGTCGCCGGAGAAGATCGCCATTGCCGTCGCCGTGACCATCGCCGCGATGGCCGGGATCGGCGCCATGAAGAACGTCACCGGCACGAGCAGGGCGGTCGCCATCGTCGCCGTCAGGCCGGGCACCGCGCCGACGAAGAGCCCGAACAGCGAGGCGCCCAGGATCACCAGCACATTGGCCGGATCGAAGACGAGCCGGAAGGCTTCGACCCAGGCCGGGTTCATGGAGCCCCCCCGCTTGCGGCTGGCGCCGCGGCGCTGCCCCCCGAGGGGGTGCGGGCCGCCTTGGGAGCGGCCCGGCGCCGGCGCGAGGCCTCCGCCCTCACCAGGCCCAGCGCTGCAGCACGCCCCAGGGCAGCGGCACCTTTAGCAGCCGCGAGAAGGCGAGGTGGATGAGGAGGGTGGCGATGGCGGCGATCGGCAGCAGCACCGCCCAGCGCACCCGCAGGACCCACATCAGCGCCGTCAGGTAGGCGAAGGCGGTGAGCACGAAGCCGAGCCGTTCGACGGCCAGCAGGTAGAACAGGTTGGCGCCGACCAGCACGGCGAAGGCGAGCACCTGGCGGCCCGAGCGCATCCAGGCCGGAGCCTCGACCCAGCGCGCCCGCTCGGCCCCGCGCCGGCGGCGCCAGCTGCGCAGGATGAGGAGCAGCCCGCAGATGCCCAGGCCGGACCCCACCAGGCCCGGGAAGATGCCCGGCCCGATGTTCTGGCCGGGGATGCGCGGAAAGCCCTGGACGTGGACGAGCACGGCGGCGCCGAGCAGCGCGAAGAGAACGCCCCAGACGGCGTCGTCGAGCTTCAAGGGACGGGACCTTTCGCTGCGCTCAGGGTGATTTCGCGGCGCAGCCGCGAAATCACTTGGCGATGCCGACCGCTTTCATCGTGGCGCCGAGGTCGGCGTCGGACTTCGCCATGAACTTGCCGAAGTCGTCCGGGCCCATGTAGACGACGCCGAGGCCGCGGCTGGCCATGAAGTCGGTGTACTCCTTGCTGGCGGCGATCTTGCGGATGGCGGCGACGAGCTTGTCGCGCGCCTCGGGGGCCAGGTTCTTCGGCGCGGCGATGCCGCGCCAGGCGCCGAGCTTCCAGTCGCTGCCGGTGGCCTGCTTCAGGGTCGGCACGTTCGGATAGAGCGCCGCCGGCGTGTCGCTCATGACCGCGAGGCTGCGGACCTTGCCGGCGTCGATCAGCGAGCGCGCCTCGGGGAGCGAGCAGGGCACGATCTCGACGCCGCCGGCGACCAGGTCCTGCAGGCCGGGCGCGGCGCCGTTCGACGGCACCCAGGGCGCGGCCGCCGGGTCGACCTTCAGGTCCTTCAGCATGCCGGCGATCGCCAGGTGCCAGATGCCGCCCTGGCCGGTGCCCGACGCCTTGAACTTGCCGGGGTTGGCCTTGATCGCGGCGACCAGGTCGTTGGCGGTCTTGTAGGGCGAGTCGGCGCGCACCTGCAGGCCGGCCGGGTCGAAGTTGACCAAGCCGATCGGCGTGTACGAGGTGCCGGAGATGTCGGTCAGGCCCTGCCAGTGCAACATGCCGATCTCGACGGTGATGAGGCCGATGGTGTAGCCGTCGGGCGCAGCGGCCGAGATCGCCTGGTGGCCGACCACGCCGCTGCCGCCGACGCGGTTGACGACGTTGACGGGCTGGCCGATCTCCTTCTCGAGCAGCGAGCCGATGATCCGCGCCGTCGCGTCGGTGCCACCGCCGGCGGCCCACGGGACGATCAGCGTCACCGGCCGCTCGGGCCAGGCCGCCTGCGCGGACGAGAAGGCGAAGCCGGCGAGCAGGGCGGCGGCGACGGCCGCCCAGCGGCGGATGAGGGACGTGCGAGTCATGGTCTGTCTCCTTGCGACGGGCCACTGTGCCGGCGCCGGCCGGGCCGTGCCAGCGGGCTAGCCCTAGGCGGGCCGCGCCGGCGCTGCTGCTAGGCCGTCAGGCGTCGGCGGCGATCTCGCGCGCCGCCTCGTCGAGCAGGGTCTCGAGCTGGTTCGGCTCGATCGGCTTGAGCAGATGGTGCCGGTAGCCGGCGGCGCGGCTGCGCTCGCGGTCGGCGCTCATGCCGAAGCCGCTCATCGCAACGGCGTACCTCGGCCGCTCGCTGCCGAGCTTCTTGAGCAGTTCCCAGCCGTTGCCGTCGGGCAGGCCCACATCGGAGATGAGGACGTCGCAGTGCGCGTCGGGAATCGTGCGCAGCGCTTCCTGCATGGTCGCCACCGAGAGGACGCTGTGGCCGAGCTGCTCGAGCAGCAGGCCGAGCAGGAAACGGGTGTCCTCGTGGTTCTCGACGATGAAGATCCGGAGCGCGGCACGCGAGCCGGCGGTGCGGGGAAGGGGGGTGGCCACAGGGTGTTCGTTCATGAGCGCTGGCTCACTCGAGAGGCAGTTCGATCGTGAAGGTCGCCCCCTGGTTGCGTCCGGCGCTCGAGGCCGAGAGCTTGCCGTGGTGCGCCTCGACGGTGGCTTTGGCAATCGCAAGGCCCAAGCCCAGACCGCCAAACTCGCTCGTCACCCACTCGCCCTCCTGGGCGAAGGCGTCGAAGATGAGCGGCACCGACTGCGGCTCGATGCCGATGCCGGTGTCCGTCACCGCCAGCACGAACTGCCCGCCGGCGTTGCTCGTCTCGACCCGGATCGAGCCGCCCGCCGGCGTGAACTTGGATGCATTCTTGAGCAGGTTCCAGACCACCTGACGCAGGCGCTGGGCATCGCCGCGGACGTGCGACTTGACCCCCGCCAGGCGCAGCTCGAGCCGTTGCCGCTTGCTGGCGAAGTCGGCATCGCAGACGTCGGCGGCGGCGCGCACCACCTCGTGCATGTCGGTCCGCTCGCTCACCATCTCGAGCTTGCCGCTCGAGATGCGCGTCACGTCGAGCAGGTCGTCGATGAGGTGCAGCTCGGCGGTGACGTTGCGGCGGATGAGCTCCAGCGTGCCGTGCGCCGCCGCCGGCAGGTCGGGGCTGCGATCGAGCGCATGCAGGGCCAGCACGATCGGCGTCAGCGGCGTGCGCAGCTCGTGCGAGAGGATGGCGAGGAAGCGGTCCTTGGCATGGCTGGCGGCCTCGGCCTCGGCGCGCGCCCGCCGGTTGTCGACCAGCGCCTGCACCAGCTCGGCCCGGCTGATCTCGAGCGCCTCCTGCGCGGCCCGGGCGCCGGTCTGGTCGCGGAAGATCTTCAGCAGGCCGACGACGGCCGGGCCGCCGCCCTCGCGCATGGCCATCATCACGCCGCTGCCCCAGAAGCGGCTGCCGTCCTTGCGCAGGTGCCAGCGCTCGTCGGCGGCGCGGCCCTCGCTGATGGCAACGCTGGCCTCCCGCTCCGGCATGCCCGCCTTGCGGTCCTCGTCGACGAAGACGATGTCGGCCGAGCGGCCGAGCATCTCCTGCTCGGTGTAGCCGACGATCCGCTCGGCGCCCTGGTTCCAGCTCGTGACCTTGCGCTGCAGGTCCATCGAGACGATCGCGTATTCGCGCGCGTTCTCCACCACCAGGCGCAGCCGCTCCTCGGATTCGCGCAGCGCGGTCTCGGCGCGCTTGCGGTCCGTGACGTTGAGGACGATCGCGGTCACCGCCGCCGGCCGGCCGTCGTCGCCGACGATCGCCGTCGCCGCGGTGCTCACCACGACGATGCTGCCGTCGCGCCGAACGTAGCGCTTTTCCATGTCGAAGGCCGTGCCGTGCTCGACCAGGCGCTGGAAGGCCTCGCGGTTGGCGGTTTGGTCGTCCGGGTGGACGAGGTCGAAGATGCGGGTGCCGATCAGCGCCGCCTGCGGATAGCCGGCGATCTCGCAGAAGCGCTGGTTGACGAGGGTGAGGCGGCCGTCGAGGTCGAGGTGGATGACGCCCGCCGCGGCCTGGTTGACGATCGTCCGCAGCTGCGCCTCGGACTCGCGCAGCGCCTCCTCGGCGGCCTTGCGCGCGGTGATGTCGAGGAAGGTGAAGACGACGCCGGCGATGCGGTCCTCGCCGCTGCGGTACGGCAGGCCGCGGGCGAGGAAGACGCCGTTGGCGGCGCGCACCTCGCGCTCGACCGGCAGCAGCCGCTCGAGCACCCGGCGCGCGTCGTCGCCGATCTGCGCGTAGTCGATCCGCGGCGCCAGGTCCGAGAGCGGCCGACCGACGTCGGACGGGAGAAGACCAAAGATCGGCGCGGCCGATGGCGTGTACAGCGTGATGCGCAGATGGCGGTCGAGGAAGACGGTGGCGATCGCCGTCGCCCCCATCAGGTTCTGCAGGTCGGCGTTGGCGCGGGCGAGCTCGTCGACGTTGCTCTTCAGCTCCTGGTTGACGGTGGTCAGCTCCTCGTTGATGGACTGCAGCTCCTCGCGACTGGTCTCGAGCTCCTCGGTGGCCGAGCGCAGCTCCTCGTTCATGGCCTGCAGCTCTTCGTTGTTCGCCTTCAGCTCCTGCGTCGTCGTCTCGCCGCGCTCGGCGACGTCGCGCAGGTGCCACTTCAGCTGCTCGACCTGCTGCTCGAGCTCGCGCTCCCGCGAGCCCGGCGCCACCGGCCCGTCGCCCTGGCCGGCCGCGGCGGCATCGACGGCTCGCACGTCGAAGGTGACGAGCAGGAAGCCGCGGGCGAGGTCGTCGGCACGCGACACCCGCATCACGACTTCCGCCGGCGTGCCGTCGATCGTCACCGCGGTGGCCGGCGCCTCGACCGGACCCTGCGCATCGCGGGCGTGCACCAGCGCCGTGCGCAGGGGGATCGACAGCTCGGGAAGCACGGCCGAAAGGACTTCGATCGTCGGCGCGCCGCCGGCGAAGCGGAGGAAGCGGCCCGCGGTCTCCGAGAGATGGAGGATGGCGTGGCTGTCGCTGACGATCATCGACGGCGGGCCGAGGCGCTCGATGAGGCGCAGGTGCAGCTCGCGCCACGAGGTCATGCCGGTGTCGCTCAGGCTGGCGCGCTCCCAGGCGGGCGGGTGGCGCTGCGCCAGCGAGAGCCCGCCGGGCCAGACGATGGCGGTGCGCCCGGCCTCCTGCGCCTGCAGCGCTCGCGCCAGCGCGGACGCGTCGGCCGCGACGCGGGGCAGCGGCGACCGGCCGACGAGGCGCGGCTCGTAGATGCGGTGCTTCCTGTCGACCGGCTCGAAGAGGTCTTCCCGCACGTCCGTGGTCTCGGCGCTGCCGAGGAACATCCGGCCGCCGTGGCGCAGTGCGTAGTGCAGTGTGTCGAAGCCGCGCGCCTGCGCGTCGCGGTTCAGGTAGATGAGCAGGTTGCGGCAGGACACGAGGTCGATGCGCGAGAACGGCGGGTCGCGCAGCAGGTCGTGCACCGCGAAGAGGACCAGCTCGCGGACGTCGCTGCGGACGCGGAAGCCGCGCGGGTCGCGGATGAAGAAGCGGCGCAGGCGCTCGTCGGAGACGTCGGCCGTGATCGTCGGCGGGTACACGCCCTCGCGGCCGACGCGGATCGCTTCCTCGGCGAGGTCGGTGGCGAAGATCTGCAGCGGCGGCGGCGCCTCCAGGCGGCGCGCGTGCTCGCACAGCAACATGGCGATCGAGTACGCCTCCTCGCCGGTGGCGCAGCCGGCGACCCAGACCCGCACCGCGTTGTCGGGGCCCTTGTTGGCGAACAGGGACGGGATCTGCGCCTCCAGGGCGTCGAAGGCGTCGCGGTCGCGAAAGAAGTTGGTGACGCTGATCAGCAGGTCGTCGACCAGCGCCGCCGCCTCGCCCGGGTGGATGCGCATGAAGGCCAGGTAGTCGGGCAGCGCCTCGATGCCGTTCACGCCCATGCGCCGGGCCAGCCGGCGCAGGATCGTCGCGCGCTTGTAGGCCATGAAGTCGCGCCCGGTCTGCCCGCGCACGTAGGTGAGGATCTCGCGCAGGCTCGCTTCGAGGTCGTCCCCGGCAGGCGGCGGGACGCCCGGATGCAGCACGCCGTCTTCCGGCGGCAGCTGCAGGCGCGGCAGGATGCCGTGGTAGCGGGTCAGCCGCGCCGGCATGTCGGCCAGGCGCAGCACCCAGTCGACCATGCCCGTGGCGATGGCCGAGCGCGGCATGCCGTCGAACTCGGCCTCGTCGGGATCCTGGGCGACCGTCAGGCCGCCGCGTTCCTTGACCCGCTTCAGGCCGATCGCGCCGTCCCCGTCGGTGCCGGAGAGGACGACGGCAGAAGCACGCGGCCCGTGCGTGTCGGCGAGGGTGCGGAAGAAGAGGTCGACGGCGACCCGGCGGCCGCGCGCCGGGGTGAGATCGGTGCAGGTCAGGTGCCCGTCCATCGCCTGGATCGTCTTGCCCGGGGCGATGACGTAGACGTGGTCGGGCTCGACCTTCGCGGTGTCGTCGACCTGCACCACCGGCATCTTCGTCGCCCGGCGCAGGATATCGGTCAGGGCGCTGCCATGGTCGGCGCCGATGTGGAGGACGACCACGAACGCCATGCCGGTGCGCGGCGGCATCGCGGCAAAGAACGCCTGCAGGCTGGGAACCGCGCCGGCCGAGCCCCCGAGGCCGACCATCGGCAGCATCTCGTACGAGCGCGCCGGCACGACGTCGTCCATCACCGACGCGAGGGCTTCCTCGGCATGGTCCGGCGAAGGCTCGATGCGCGGCTCGTCGTGGCCCTTGCCAGCCGTTTCTTGCGGCTCGGTCCCGCCCCCGAGAGATTCAGAATTCTTCATGGCGCCTGGACGATCGGTGCCGAGCCGTCCTCGCGCTTCGGACGGCCCGGCGTTGAGGATCCATTGTGCGCTGCCGCGCAACGCGCTTCGGCGCGGGTCGGCCCTAGTTCATATAGGACGACGTGCCGTCGGCGCGCCGCGACGCCGATGCCGCGATAGGATGGTGCCGCGTGCTTCGACTGTCCTCCGCGTGCGATCGTGATCGAGAAAATATTCGCTGCTGGCGTCGTCCTGGGTTGCGTCGTCCTGCTGCTCCGTGTCCTGCTCGGGCCGCGTCGGCGCAGCCGCCTGGACGCCGCGGTCCGCCGCACGGCGACGCTGCTGCAGCATCGCTTCGGCCGCTTCGTCGGCCTGCCGTCGGCGCATGCGCGCGCCGAGCGCGAGGCCCGCAACGCGATCGCCCGCGCCCGCGCCCGCGCCAGCGCCGACCGCGAGGGCAACGTGATCCGGCCGAAGGCGTTCAAGCGGAAGAAGCGCGACCTGCACTGAGCCGCGGCACGCCGCATCGATGACCTGGCGGCTCAGCCGCGCACGTGCCGGTTCAGGAAGGCGAGCGTCCGCTGCCAGGCCTGGCGGGCCGCGCCGGCGTCGTAGCGCGGCGTGGTGTCGTTGTGGAAGCCGTGCTGCGTGCCCGGGTAAAGATAAGCCTCGTAGCGAACGCCGGCGCTCTTCAGCGCCGCCTCGTAGGGCGGCCAGGTCGCGTTCACGCCCGGATCGGTCTCGGCGAACATGAGCAGCAGCGGCGCCTTGACGCGGCCGGCCTCCTCGGGCGCCGGCGCGCGGCCGTAGAACGGCACGCCGGCGGCGAGGTCCGGCAGGCGCGTGGCGAGCTGGTGGACCATGGCGCCGCCCCAGCAGAAGCCGATGGCGCCGACCTTGCCGTTGCCGCCGGGTACGCCCTCGAGGTAGCGGGCGGCCGCCAGGAAGTCGGCGAGGGTCTTCGCCGGGTCGAGCTGGCCGAAGCGCTGCCGCGCCTGGTCCTCGTCACCGGGATAGCCGCCGAGCGGAGCCAGCGCGTCGGGCGCGAAGGCGATGAAGTCCTCGATCGCCAGCCGCCGCGCGACGTCCTCGATGTAGGGATTGAGGCCGCGGTTCTCGTGGATCACGAGCACCAGCGGCAGCCCGCGCGTCGCCGTGCCCGGCCCGCCCGGCGGCGGCGCGCTGACCGGCCGGACCAGCATGCCCTTGCCGGTGCCGTGGCCCTGCGGCGACGGGAACTCGACGCTCGCGGCGCGGATGCGCGGGTCGGTCCGCGGCACCTGCTGCGCGTGCGCGAAGTCGGGGCTCAGGGCCTGGAGCAGGCCGGCCGCCGTCACGCCGCCGACGGCGTAGCGGGCGGCGCCTTCGAGAAAGCCGCGCCGATCGATGGCGCCGTGCACGTAGCGGTCGAACAGCTCGAGCACGCCCGGGTGGAAATCGGCGGCGGTGGGGCGCGGGTTGTCGTTCGGCATGGCGATGGGCCTCGTTCGGAGGGCGCGTTTTACCTCAGCACGTGCAGAGCGCGCGGCACAGGGGCGCTCGCGAGCCGAGGCCGCGACGGCGGCTCAGAGCGGCAGGCCGACGTAGTTCTCGGCGAGGGCCGTCGAGGCGGCGCGCGAGTGGACCAGGTAGTCGAGCTCGGCCTGCTGCATCTTCATGCCGAAGTCGCCGGTGTCCGGAAAGCGGTGCATCAGCGAGGTGAACCACCAGGAGAAGCGCTCGGCCCGCCAGACGCGGCGCAGGCAGCGCGCCGAATAGGCGTCGATGCCGGCGTCGCTCTGCTCGGCGTAGTGCTCGGCGAGCGCCCGCGCCAGCACGCCGACGTCGGCGGCGGCGAGGTTGAGGCCCTTGGCACCGGTCGGCGGCACGATGTGCGCGGCGTCGCCGGCGAGGAACAGACGGCCGAAGCGCATCGGCTCGGCGACGAAGCTGCGCAGCGGCGCGATGCTCTTCTCGATCGACGGCCCGGTGACGAGCGCGGCGGCCGCCTCGGGGTCGAGGCGGGTCCGCAGCTCGGCCCAGAACGCGTCGTCGCTCCACGCCTCGACGCGCTCGTCGAGGCCGCATTGCACGTAGTAGCGGCTGCGCGTCGTCGAGCGCATGCTGCAGAGGGCGAAGCCGCGCTCGTGGTTGGAATAGATCAGCTCGTGCGACACCGGCGGCGTCTCCGACAGCACGCCGAGCCAGCCGAACGGGTACTCGCGCTCGTAGGTCCGGATCGCGCCGGCACCGACGCTCTGCCGGCTGACGCCGTGATAGCCGTCGCAGCCGGCGATGAAGTCGCAGTGCAGCTCGTGCTCGGCGCCGTCCTTGCGGAAGCGCACCGAGGGCGTGGCGCCGTCGAAGCCGTGCAGGCTGACGTCGGCCGCTTCGTAGATGCTCGGCAGGCCGGCCTTGGCGCGCAGCTGCATGAGGTCGCGCGTCACCTCCGTCTGGCCGTAGACCGTGACCTGCTTGCCGCCGGTGAGGCCGCGCATGTCGATGCGATGGCGGGCACCGGCGAAGCAGAGCTCGATGCCGCCGTGCGGCAGTCCCTCGGCATGCACGCGCTCGCCGGCGCCGGCGGTATCGAGCAGGTCGACCGTGACCTGCTCGAGGACGCCGGCGCGGATCCGCCCGAGCACGTACTCGGGGCTGCGCTGCTCGACGACGGTCGTCTCGACGCCTTCCCTGGCGAGCAGCGCCGCGAGGAGCAGGCCCGACGGGCCGGCGCCGACGATCGCGACCTGGGTCCTCATGCCGCGGCCCGGTCCATCGGCCCGACACCGCGGCGCGCCAGCAGCTCGGCCTCGCGCGCCGCGGTGAGCTTGCCGCGCCGGCGTGGGTCGTCGGCCGTGGGCACGCCCTCGTCGAGGATCGCGGCGAGGGTGTCTTCGAGCGGCCGGGTCGCCAGCCCCGCGGCGACGGCCCGGCCCAGGTCGACGCGCGCCTGGCCCCGGTGCTCGGGATCCCCCGAGGGCAGCCAGAGCGGCAGCTCGGTCCAGGGCACCACGCCCTCCGCGAGCAGGAAGGCCTCGTCGACGGCGTGCGCGCTGGCCGCCGGCGCGCCGCGCCCGGCGGCGCCCGCGAGGCAGGCGATGACGAGCGCCTGCCAGCCGATCGTGCCCTGCGCCGGCCCGGTCGCGTTGAAGGCGCCGCGCTGCTCGCGCTCGACGAGGCCGAGCACGAAGGCGGCGAGGTCGCGCACGTCGATGAACTGCAGCGGCTCGTCGGGCGGCGCCGCCGGGAACAGGAAGTCGCCGCCGGCGAGCGCGCGCCACGGCCAGTGGCTGAAGCGGCCGCTGCGGTCGCCGGCGCCGACGATGAGCCCCGGCCGCACGACCAGGGCGCGCGTGCCGAACACCTCGCGCACCGCCGCCTCGCAGGCCGCCTTCTGCGCCCCGTAGTGGCGCAGGTCGCGGTCGGCCGGGTCGATGCCGGCCGCCGCCGCGAGCGCGTCGCTCTCCCGGATCGGGGCGTGGGCGAACGAGGCGTAGGCCGAGATGCTGGAGACGAAGCAGTAGCAGCCGCTGTCGCGCAGGGCCTGGGCACTGGCCCGCACGTCGGGAGCGATGTAGCCGCAGGTGTCGATCACCGCGTCGAAGCGGCGCCGCGCCAGCCGGTCGAGGTCGGCGCTGCGGTCGCCGACGATCGCCTCGAGGCCGGCCGGCCAGGCCGTGCGGGCGCGGCCGCGATTGAAGACGGTGAGCCGGTGCCCGCGCGCGAGCGCGGCATCGACGAGCGCCGCGCCGAGGAAGATCCCGCCGCCGATGATCAGGAGGTCCATGCGATGTGCCGACGAGTTTAGTTGCGCGGGTGCATAGTGGCCGCACCGCCGCCGACCGTCGCCCGCCATGCCGCTCTCCGTCGATGCCGCCTCCGCCGCTGCCGCTGCATTCGATCCGCGCGGCGACGACGAGAACCTGGCGCCGCCGGCGCTCGAATGGTTCGCCGACCTCTCGGTCGAGGTCGGTGCCCCGGTCGAGATCGGGCAGATGGCGCACGGCCTGCGCCGCGTCATCCCGATCCACGGCGGCTCGTGCGTCGGCCGCGGCTTCGCCGCCCGCGTGCTGCCCGGCGGCGCCGACTTCCAGCTCGTCGCGACCGCGTCGATGGCCCGGCTCGAGGCGCGCTACGTGCTCGAGGTCGAGACCGGCGAGCGCATCTATGTCCACAACGACGCCATCCGGACCGCCGCGCCGGAGGTGATGGCGCGCCTGGTGCGTGGCGATGCGGTGGACCCGCGCGAGGTCTATTTCCGCTGCCTGCCGCGCTTCGAGTGCGCCGCCCCGGCGCTGGCCTGGATCGGCGAGCGGGTGTTCCTCGGCGTCGGGGTGCGCCGGGCCGACCGGGTGCGGATGCGCTTCTTCGAGGTGCTCTAGGGCCGCTTGCCGGAACGCGCGGGGCACGCAGCTTGCCCCCTTGGGAAGGGGCGGCGCGATCGGCGCCGTCGCGAACCCAGGAGTGCAACGATGCGCAACGCGGACACCCCGTCCGGCCCCGGCAAGCCGCTGAAGGAGCGGCAGGACGCCGTCACCCAGCAGGAGCAGATCGACGAGATGGATGCCGAGGCGCGGCCCGACACGCCGCTGCACGGCCAGCCGGCCGAGAACGCCCGCCACGCCGATCGCAACGCGCACGCCGACACGGCCCGCGACGGCGCCGGCGACAACGCCAGCGGCCGCACCTGAGCCTCGCGCCGGACTTCGTGCCATGCAGAGGGACCCGTCGGCCGGTCGCCGGCGCTGGCTGGCCACGCTCGGAGCCTGGATGACCGCGGCCGGCGTGCCGGAAAGCGCGGCGGCGCAGGAGGCGCGGCGCGGCGGCGAGCTGCGCCTCTGGACCTTCGGCGATTCGATCCTCGACTGCGCCAGATACAACGAGCGCGGCCTCGACCCGGGTCAGCTCCTGATCCGCAACGACGACGCCCTCTTCGCCGAGTTCAAGGGCCGCGACCTGCGCAGCCGCGGCCCGGCCCGGCTCGAGCACCGGGCCGTCGACGGGGCGACGGTCGACGGCCTCGAGTCGCAGCGACGCGGGATCGTCGGCGACGACCGCTCGGTGGCCCTGCTGACGGTCGGCGGCAACGACCTCCTGCGCGGGCTCGCCGCCGACACCGGCCCGGGCGTGCGGCGCTTCGAAGCCGGCCTCGACGCCTTCCTGAAACGGCTGCCGATCCGGCCGGTGATCCTGGGCACGGTCTACGACCCGACCTTCAACGACGACGCGCGCAACTTCCTGGGTGTCCCGGCGCCCATCGCCCGCGCCAACCATCGCCGCGTCAACGAGGTCATCGGCGTCATGGCCCGCCGCTACGGCCGCCTCGCCGACCTGCATGCCCACTTCCTGACGGGCGATCCTTCCTGGTACACGCGGACGATCGAGCCGAGCCTGACCGGCGCCTCCGAGATCCGCCGCGTCTTCCTGCGCGAACTCTGACGCGCCCTGGTCGGCTCGCTCGCCGCCGCCCGGGAGGGCTCAAGGCAGGTCGGGCCGGGCCGATAACGGGGGGGTCCGCGTGTGCCCGTCGCCTGCGCGGCGCACGTCCCATGAAGGCAGTCGCCCCCACCGATTCGATCGACGTCCAGGCGCTCCGCGTCGGGATGGTCGTGCACCTCGACGTCGGCTGGATGTCGCATCCCTTCCCGCTCAGCAGCTTCCGGATCACGTCGGCGGCGCAGCTCGACAAGATCCGCGCGCTGGGCCTGAAGCGGGTGCGCTGGAGCCCGCAGGACAGCGCACCCGAAGGCCAGGAATCGACGCTCCACGGGCCCGATGCCGCCGACACCGAGCCGGGGCGGGACGCGGAAGCCGCGAACGACCCGACCGGCGCAGGGGCCGACCACGCCGCCACCGAATCGCGCGACCGCGACGCCGGCAGTGCTGCCGCTGCCGTCTCGGCCGGGGCAACGCCGGCCGACGGGGAGCCCGCAGCGCCGGTTCCGACCGACGCCGAGCGCGCCCGCACCGCCCGCGCCCGCCGCCTGCTCCGCCAGGCGGAGGCCGAGCGCCGCTGCGAGCAGCAGTACGCCGAGGCGGCACGCGCCTGCCGGCACACGCTCGAGCTGGTGCTCGAGCGGCCGGGGCAGGCGCGCGCGCAGGCCGAGGCGCTCGTCCACGCCGTCATCGAGAAGATGATCGGCGAGCAGGACCTCTGCGTGCGCATGCTCACCGAGGGCGCCGGCGACAAGGCCTCGATGCACTCGATGAACGTCGGCGTCATCGCCCTGCTGATGGGCCGCTGCTTCGGCTTCTCCGACGCCGAGATGGCCGACCTCGGCGTCGGCGCGCTGCTGCACGACGTCGGCAAGCTCGAGATGCCGCTGCGCCTGCGTCACCGCGACGACAGCTTCTCGCCGAGCGAGGCGCGGGTCTACGAGGAGCACGTCGAGCTCGGCGTCGCCCAGGCGCGGCGCCTGGGGCTCTCGGCCGGCGCCGCGCAGGTGATCGCCCAGCACCACGAGCACGCCGACGCGAGCGGCTTCCCGGCCCGGCTGAACAGCGACCGCATGACGATGGCGGCGCGCATCGTCGCCCTCGTCAACCGCTACGACAACCTCTGCAATCCGCACCTCCTGGCGCGGGCGCTGACGCCGCACGAGTCGCTGTCGCTGCTGTTCGCGCACGGCCGCAGCAAGTACGACGCCTCGATCCTCAATGCCTTCATCAGGATGATGGGCGTCTACCCGCCGGGGTCGGTGGTGCAGCTCACCGACGACCGCTATGCGCTGGTCGTCGCCGTCAACTCGTCGCGACCGCTGAAGCCGAGCGTGCTGGTGCACGACCCCGACGTGGCGCGTGCGGACGCCCTGGTCCTCGAGCTGGAGGCGGCGCCGGGCCTCGGCATCCGGCGCAGCATCCGCCCGCAGCAGCTGCCGCCGACCGCCCTCGCCTATCTCGCGCCGACGGCGCGCGTCGCCTACTTCTTCGAGCCCTCGATCGCGCCCGAGGAGCTTCCGTGAGCCCGGCGACGTGAACAACCCGCTGCCGGTCGACCGCTTCAGCATCGCCGACGCCGCCCGCCGCACGTGGCCGGCGCTGATCGAGTCGATGCTGGAGGCCGTCTGCCTGGTCGAGCCCGAGGGCCTGCGCATCGTCGCCGCGAACGTCCCCGCCGGACGGCTGTTCGGAGTCGCCCCGGCGGAGCTGGTCGGGCGCGACATGCGGGCGACCTCGGCGACGCCGGAGGACGAGGCCTTCTGGCGCGAGGTCGGCAGCGGGCGCGAGCCGCCGGGCATCGTCTCGGCGGCCTACGTGCTGGCGGCCGACGGCATCGCCGTCCCCGTCGTGCGCCGGGTCAGCCGCGTCGAGCCTGCGCCCGGCACAGCGCTCTACGTCGTCGCCCTGCACGACCGCCGCGACGAGCTGCGCAGCGCGCGCAGCGGCGACATCGCCCTGGCGCAGCTCGCGGCGACCCTGGAGTCGGTTCGCGAGGGCATCCTCGTCGTCGACCTCGCCGGCCGGATCGGCCACTTCAACCGCCGCTTCGCCGGCCTGTGGAACGTGCCGGAGGAGATGCTGCGGCTGCGCGCCGACGACACCATCCTCGACTGGATGCGGGCCCAGGTGGAGGATCCGGCCGCCTACATGCGCGGCCTGGCGGCGATCGACGCCGACCCCCTGCTCGAAACGACCCAGGTGCTGCGCCTGCGCTCCGGCGCGCGGCTGGAGCGCAGCACCCTGCCGCAGCGCAGCCAGGGGCGGCCGATCGGCCGCGTCTTCAGCTTCCGACCGGCCGTCGCCACCCCGGGCTGACCCCGAGGCCGCGTGGTGGCCTCGGGATTGGGGCCTCGCTAAAGTCACGGTTCGATCCACTCAGGAGGTTCGAATCATGTCTGCGGTCGCCGGTGCTCTCGAGCAACGACTGGGCTCGCTGACCCTGCCCCTCGCCGTCGTGCTGCCTGGAGGGCAGCGCATCGGCAGCGCCGAGGCCGCCGTGACCCTGCGCCTGCGCGAGCTGGGGCCGCTCACCCACATCGTCACCGGCCAGATCGGTCGGGTCGGCCAGGACTACGTCGAGGGCCGCATCGAGTTCGACGGCACGGTGCGCGAGCTGATGACGATCGCCGCGGAGATGCTGCCGGGCGACCCGACGCAGGTCGACGCGCCGGCGCCGGTCAACTGGCTGCGCCACTTCGCGCAGATCGCCAAGTCGCGGGCCCGTCACCATCCGGACTCCGACGCCCGCCAGGTCCAGTTCCACTACGACGTCTCCGACGATTTCTACGCCCTCTGGCTGGACCCGAAGCGCGTCTACTCGTGCGCCTACTTCAAGGAGGGCGTCACCTCGATCGCCGCCGCGCAGGAGGCCAAGCTCGACCACATCTGCAGGAAGCTGATGCTGAAGGAAGGCGAGCGCTTCCTCGACATCGGCGCCGGCTGGGGCGGCCTGCTGCTCTGGGCCGCCGAGAAGTACGGCGTGCGCGGCCGCGGCATCACGCTCAGCAGGAACCAGCACGCGCACGTCAACCGGCTGATCGAGGAGCGCGGCCTGCGCGGCCGGGTCCGCATGGACCTGCTCGACTACCGGGCGCTGCCGGAGGACGAGCCCTTCGACAAGATCGCCTCGGTGGGCATGTTCGAGCACGTCGGCCGGGCCCAGCTGCCGCAGTACTTCGCCAAGATCCACCGCCTGCTGAAGCCGGGCGGGCTGCTGCTCAACCACGGCATCACGGCCGGCGGCACGCGCAACCACAAGCTCGGCTCCGGGCTCGGCGACTTCATCGAGCGCTACATCTTCCCCGGCGGCGAGCTGCTGCACGTCGCCCACGTGCTCGAGGTCACCGGCGAATCGGGGCTGGAGGCGCTCGACGTCGAGAACCTGCGCCCGCACTACGCCAAGACGCTCTGGGCCTGGAGCGACGCCCTCGAGGCCAACCTCGACGCCGCCCACGCCCTGACCAGCGACACCGTCGTGCGCGCCTACCGGCTCTACCTGGCCGGCAGCGCGATGTGCTTCGAGCGCGCCTGGCTGTCGATCCACCAGATGCTCTGCGCGCGGCGCACCGACGACGTCGCGACCGGCCCGATGCGCGGCGCACAATCGGTCTATCCGTTCAACCGCGGCTACATGTATCCGCAAGGCTAGGGCTGCGGCCTGGCCGACATCGAGAAGGCGAGATGTACCGATTCAAGTCGAAGGCCGACGGCGACCTGATCATGATGGCGCCTGTCGGCGACCAGATGCTCCGCCTGATCGGGCGCGAGCCGGCAGCGCAGGGAATCATCGAGGTCGGGCAGCTGCCGGCGGCGATCGCGGCGCTCGAGCGGGCGATCGCCGACGCCGAGGCGCAGGCCCGCAAGACCGGTGCCGGGGCGGCCGACGACGACGGCAACGACGGCGCCCGCGGTGTCGGCATCCAGCAGCGGGCCTGGCCGCTGCTGGAGATGATGCGTCGCTCCCTGGCCCAGCGCGCCGACATCGTCTGGGGGGTCTGACATGAAGCTGCGCAGCGACAGCTGGAGCGACGGCGAGCCGATCCCGGAGCGGTATGCGGCCGGCCGCATCGACCCGGCGGGCGGCGTCACCTTCGCGCCGAACCTCAATCCGCACGTCGCCTGGAGCGAGCTGCCCGCGGGGACCCGGTCGCTGGCGCTGATCTGCCACGACTTCGACGTGCCGAGCCGCGGCGACGACGTCAACAAGGAAGGCCGCGAGGTGCCGGCCGACCTGCCGCGCGTCGACTTCTTCCACTGGGTCCTCGCCGACATCCCGGCGACGGCGACCTCGATCGCGGAGGGCGCCTTCAGCAACGGCTTCGTCGCCCGCGGCAAGCCCGGGCCGGCGGTCGCCGTGCGCGGCTTCGAGAGCGCCCGCCACGGCATCAACGACTACACGAACTGGTTCGCCGGCAATGGCGAGATGGCCGGCGACTACTTCGGCTACGACGGGCCGTTCCCGCCGTGGAACGATTCGCTGGTCCACCACTACGTCTTCACCCTGTATGCCCTCGACATCGCCCGCGCCGGCGTCGAAGGGCGGTTCACCGGCGACGAGCTGCGCCAGGCCATCCACGGCCACGTCCTCGGCCAGGCGACGCATTCCGGCACCTACACGCTGAACCGCCGCTTGCTGGGCGCCTGATGACGGCGGCGGCGGACCCGCACCACGCGGAGGTCACGCGGATCGTCGCCGTCCGCCACGGCGAGACGGTCTGGAACGCGGAGATGCGCATGCAGGGACAGCTCGACACGGCGCTCAGCGAGCGCGGCCGCTGGCAGGCGGCGCGCGTGGCCGAAGCCCTCGAAGGCGAGGGGATCGAGGCGATCTACGCCAGCGACCTCGCACGGGCATTCGACACGGCGACCGCCATCGCCGGTCGCCTCGGCCTGCCGATCGCCGTCGACACCGGCCTGCGCGAGCGCAGCTTCGGCGTCTTCCAGGGCTTCACGTACGCCGAGATCGATGCGCGCTGGCCGGACGAGGCGCCGCGCTGGCGTCGGCACGACCCCGAGTTCGGCCCGGCCGAAGGCGAGACGCTGCGCGAGTTCTACGGCCGCGCCGTCGCCGCGGCGACGCGCATCGCCGCCGCCGAGCCCGGCCGGACCATCGCCCTGGTGACGCACGGCGGCGTCCTCGACTGCCTCTACCGCGCCGCGTCGCGCATCGAGCTCGGCGCGCCGCGCTCGTGGGAGCTCGGCAACGCCGCCGTGAACCGGCTCCTCTACACGCCGCGCGGCTTCAGCCTCGTCGGCTGGAGCGACACCTCGCACCTCGAGGGCGAGCGGCCGCTCGACGACGAGAGCGAAGGCGATGGGCCGGTCGCCTCGCCGCCGCCGCTGGTGCGCTCATGAGCGCGCAGTCGCTGCCGGCGATCGGCGACCCCGTCGAGAGCATCGACACGCCGGCGCTGGTCGTCGACATCGACGCCATGGAGCGCAACCTCGCGGCGATGGCGGCCTTCGCCGTCGGCCACGGCGTGCGCCTGCGGCCGCACGCCAAGATGCACAAGTGCGCGACGATCGCCCGGCTGCAGATGGCTGCCGGCGCGGTCGGCGTGTGCGTGCAGAAGACGAGCGAGGCCGAAGCGCTCGCCGACGCCGGCATCGACGACATCTACATCTCGAACGAGGTGATCGCGCCGGCCAAGCTCGATCGAATCGCGGCGCTGGCCGGGCGCATCCGCCTCGCCATCGCCGTCGATTCGGCCGAAGGCGTCGAGCGCCTCGCCGCGGCGGTGGCGCGGGCGGCGGCCCGCATCGACGTCTTCGTCGAGGTCGACGTCGGCCACGGCCGCTGCGGCGTCGCGCCGGCCGCGGCCGGCGCGCTGGCCCAGCGCGTCGTCTCGCACGCGCCGCCCGAGGGCGGGCTGCGCTTCGCCGGAATCCAGGCGTACCACGGGCGGGCCCAGCACCTGCGCGGCATGGCCGAGCGCGAGGCGGCATCGCGTCACGCCGCCGACCAGGCGCGCGCCGCGCAGGCGAGCATCGGCGCCGCCGGCATCGCCTGTCCGCTGGTCACGGGCGGCGGCACCGGCACCTTCGCCTTCGACGTCGCCGCCGAGCTGTGGGGCGAGCTGCAGGCCGGCAGCTACCTGTTCATGGACCGCGACTACGCCGACAACGCCAGCACGGCCGCCCTCCCCCGCTTCGAGCACGCCCTTTTCGTGAAGAGCCAGGTGATGAGCCGGGGCGTTGCCCACGCCGTCGTCGACGCCGGCCACAAGTCGCACGCCATCGAGTCCGGCCCCCCGGCCGTGTGGCAGCGCGAGCTCGACTTCGGCAACGGCGGCGACGAGCACGGCATCCTGCGCGTGCGGCCCGGCGCGACGCTGGCCGACTTGCCGAAGCTCGGCGAGACGGTGTGGCTGGTGCCCGGGCACTGCGATCCGACGGTGAACCTGCACGACCGCTACGTCGTCGTCCGTGGCGGGCTCGCGGCCGGGCGGGTCGAGGCCGTCTGGGCGATCGAGGCGCGCGGCTGCCTGGCTTAGCCCCGCCTTCTGCCAGCACAGAGCCGCTACCCGGGGTCGAGCAACTCCGCTAGAGTTCACCCCCGCCTGCAGGGCACCCATCGCACGAAGGCCGGCCCATGAGCGAGCTTGCCACTCTGCTGCAGATCGACATTGTCGACAGCACGAAGCTGGGTGAGGAGCTCGGTGACGCTGCGATGTCCGAGCTGTGGCGTGCGCACGACCGCCGCGCCCGAGACCTCTTGATCGCCTTCCGCGGTCGCGAGATCGACAAGAGCGACGGTTTCCTGCTGCTCTTCGCAGACCGCAACGACGCGTTTCGATTCGCGCTTGCCTATCGGAGCGCGATCAAGGAGCTGGACCTGCGACTGCGCGCCCGCACCGGGCTGCATTGCGGCCACGTCATCGTGCGTCGGAACGCGCCCGCCGATGTCGCCCGTGGTGCCAAGCCCGTCGAGATCGACGGATCGGCCAAGGTCCTGGCGGCCAGGGTCATGTCCATCGCCGCTGCCGACCAGATCCTGGCGACGGCGGACGCTGCGACTGGTGTCGATCTCGCCGGCCATCAGGTCGTCTCACACGGGCACTGGCGCGTCAAGGGTTTCTCCGACCCGGTGTCGATCTGTCAGGTCGGCCGTGCCGGGGAGTCGTTCGCTCCGCCCGCCGATGGCGAAAAGGCGTACCGGGTGGTGGCTCAGGATGGCGAGACCTGGTTGCCGGTGGCCCACATCCGCAACACCCTTCCGCACGAACGCGACAAGTTCGTCGGCCGCTCGGCTACCTTGAGACACCTCGCGCGCGAACTCGCTTCAGGGGTGCGCCTGCTTTCGATCCTCGGCCCCGGCGGCGTCGGCAAGACTCGGCTCGCGGTGCACTTCGCACGTGCCTGGATGGGCGAGTTTCCGGGCGGCGTGTGGTTCTGCGATCTCTCGCACGCGGACACCCTCGACGGACTGCACTCCGCCGTCGCCCAAGGGCTCGATCTCGCGCTCGGTCAGAGCGACCCCGCGGTCCAGCTTTCCAACGCCATCCGCGGACGGGGCGCCTGTCTGATCATCCTCGACAACTTCGAACAGCTCGTCGGCGCGGCATCCGAAACGGTGGGCCACTGGATGGATCGCGCTCCACGCGCACAGTTCCTCGTCACGACTCGCGAGCCGCTTCGGATACCGGGAGAGCACTCTCACGTCCTCGAATCGCTCGTGCACGGGGACGCCGTTGCCCTGCTGATCGCGCGGGCGGGCGCGGCGCGTCAGGACTTCGATGCGGGTGCCGAGAACCGTGCCGCCGTCGAGCGCCTTGCCGAGCTGCTCGAGGGGCTTCCGCTCGCGATCGAACTGGTGGCACCGCGCCTGGGCGTCATGTCTGCGCTGACGCTGGTTGCGAGGATGAACGACCGGTTCCGACTGCTTTCGTCCAGTACCGGCCGGAGCCGGCGTCATGCGACCTTGAGAGCCACACTCGATTGGTCGTGGGACCTTTTGTCGGGTAGGGATCGTTCGGCTTTGGCGCAGCTCTCGGTGTTCGCGGGTGGCTTCAGCCTGGGCTCCGCGGAATCCGTGCTGGACCTCTCCTGGTACGCAGCGGACGGGTCGGTCGCCGACGCCGTGCAGTCGCTGGTGGAGAAATCGTTGCTTCGCCATCTCGGGAACGAGCGCTACGCGCAACTGGAAAGCATCCGCGAGTACGCTGGTGAGCGGCTGCAGAGCGGAACGGGATACCCCGACAGCAGCTTGGCGAGGAAGGTGGAGGCGGAGGCGCGGCATGGAGCTCACTTCGCGAGCCGCTCGTTCCGTTCGGCCACGCCAGAAGACCTGCTGGAAATCGACAACCTGGTGGCCGCCTGCCGCCGCGCCATCGGGCGAGGCGATGGTGAGGTCATCGCCGGAGCTTGCCTAGGGGCCTGGGATGTGCTTCGCTTCCGTGGGCCGTACCGCTCTGCCGCAGAACTGGTTCAACTTGCGCTGGCGTCCCCGACGCTGTCCGAACGCGGGCGGCTGACGCTCACGTTCCTGAGCGGCAGGACCCGATTCCTGTGCGGCGACGTGGTCTCGGCGCGCGCCGAGATCGAGGCTGCCGTGGCCACTGCCGAACGGTTGGGCGAGCACGATCAGAGATGCCGGTTCCTCGCGAGCCTCGCCGAATTGAACTTCTGCGAGGGGCGCACCAGCGAAGCCATGGCGCAGTACCGGCAGGTCCTGGAAGCGGGCGAGAGGACGACGAACTTGCAATTCCAGTGTGCCGCCCTCAACGGCCTTGGCACCTGCTTCGACAACCTCGGCGATCTCGCGAGCGCCCGCTCGGTCTACGAGCACGCGCTCGTCGTGTCCCGCAAGGCCGGAGACTTGCGCTGGCAGGGCGGCGCCAGCGGCAATCTCGCCCAGCTCCTGCACCGGCTGGGCCTCCATGGCGAAGCGGGTCTGCTGTACGAGTCGACCGTGGCGATCGCGCGCTCGCTCGGCGACCGGGCCTGGGAGGCTTCGGCGCTGTGCAATTGGGGGCTGCTGAGTCACGCCCGGGGTGAGGACCGGCCGGCCCTGCAGCAGCTCGAAGCTGCCCTCCTGATCACCCGCGAGATCGGCCACAGGCGCGTGGAAGCCGTTGTGCTCTGCAACCTCGGCATCGTCAACGAGGCGCTCGGCCGCAGCGATGCGGCCCGCGAGCACTACTCGGCGGCGCTGTCGATCGCCCGATACCGCAAGGATCTGCGCTGTGAAGGCCAGTTCCTCGGCTATCTGGGGCTTCTGGAAGCGCGCTCGGGCCATCGGACGGCGGCGGAGACTGCCTTCGAACGCGGTGAGGCCTTGTTGCGCGAGACGAAGGACCCCGTCAGTCTGGCCATCCTTCTTTGCGCTGCAGCTCAGGCCGCTCACCTCGCCGCCGATCGCGACCGCGCAACGGCATCGCTGGACGAAGCGATGGCGATCGCAGGCCGCACCGGCATGGAGAGCACCTCCGAGCTCGGCCTCGCGCTGGCGGAGGCCACGACGCTTCTCTCGACGCCGGCCGTCATCGCGCAAGTTTCCCCTGCGCTCGAAGCTGCGGCGAGTTCCTCTTCCTGAACGTGATCTCGTAGTCCACCGGAAGAAGGTAGTTCCCGAAGAAGACGCACCTGAAGAAGCGGCCTTCCGCCACGCCCACCGTGGAAGTGGCTGTCTCCGTTGCGTAGCAGGCTTCGAGCTCGGATGCGTTCACCCGGACGGCATCCCTGCTCCCGTTGGGCGGGTTCGTGACGAACGAGTGGTCCTGCGGGGCAGCCCAAATGACGTGGGCCTCCTGTGCGGGGAGGGTCAGGGTCGCGGGATCCACCCGCGCGCCGCCTCCGTCCAACACCAGCGTTGCCGAGACAAGGACCGGCGCTTTGGGGGCCGCAAGAAACGGAATGGGAGCGGTCGACATGACGTGCGGATCACCGGTATGCGTCACGGTCGGGTCCAGCTTTCGCTGAATGTTGTCCTTGCCTCTGAAGAACACGTCGTAGTGCACGACGAATTCCTCCGCGTTGCCCTTGATCTCGCAGCGGTAGTAGAGGCCCTGGGGAGCAGGCGGGTAGCCCCCGGACGGGCTGTTCGTCGCAAAGCATGGGACGACCCCGAGCGCACCGCCGTCGGCACTGAGCAGCTGGATCCGGTCGCGGTCCGCGTAAGGCGGGTTCGCGACGTCAAAGTAGTACTCGCCGTGGTCCGCGAACATCCAGACCAGCACCGCGTTCGAGCCGGTCTTGACACGGACGAAGGAAGGGCTGGCGACGAACCGGTTCGGGAACTTCTTGGAGATGACGATGGGGCATGCACCCGCGTCGAGGCACTTCCCGATCGAATCGTTGCTCGCGCAGCCCGGCAGGAGGAGGAGGGGCAGTAACCAGACGGGCAAGCGGATGGAAGGCATTGAGTTGCTCCTTGTGAAAAGACGATGGCCTGTGAACAATCATGCGCCCCGGTACTTTCGAACTCAATCGAGAGTTGAAGAGCGTTTTCGAGGCGTCGCTGGCGCCAGGAAGCTGCCGGCTCGCCGGTTCGCAGGGGCGCAGGAGGAATCCGAGTGAGTGAAGAGCAGAACGCGCCTTGGCCGATCCACCTTCGCCGCCGCCCCGAGCACAGCAGCTATCTGGTGATCCGGATGGAGGCCGCTTTGCGCCAGGCGGCCTCCGCAGGGGCGGACGCCGCGGCGCGTGAGAAGCGCGCCAGGATCGCCGGGGTTCTCGAAGCGCACGGCCTCGATCTGCAACCCCTCGTCACGAGCGTTCCTGGGGAGCGGGTGCTTCGCTTCGAGAGCAGGGTGGTCCAGTTGCCCTCGCGCCCGAGCCTGACCGATTACTGGCGAATCGACGCGCGTCATCTCGAAGCGGCTCGACTCGTGGAGGTCGAGAGGGCGTTGACGGCGCTGCCGGGAGTGGAGCTGGTCTATCGGGAGCGACAGCCGCACGAGCCCGTGACGGCGGGCAACAACGTGCTCTCGAACCAGCAGCTCTATCTGGCCGCAGCGCCCTGTGGCATCGACGCAAGCTGGGCTCACGTCCAGGGATGGGATGGCAGCGGGATGCACTTCATCGACCTGGAGCGGGCGTGGCATCTGAATCACGAGGATCTGAGCAACCCAGCCCTGATCTGCAACGACAACTACGCCTTGGCGGATCAGTTCGAGGTTCGCAGCCACGGGACCGCTGCCGTGAGCATCGCCACGGGGGCCGACAACGGCGTCGGCGTGGTTGGGGTGGCGCCGGGTGTCGCCTCGCGTCGTGTCGCTTCCTACTGGCGCGCTTCCGATCCCGCGGGTCACAAGCACATCGCCGACGCCTTGGCCGCCGCCATCGTCGCAAGTCCCCCGCCCGACGTGATCCTGATCGAGGCGACTCTCGGCCGCTGGGCTCTGCCCGTGGACTCGGACGCCGCCGTCTACCTGGCGGTGCAGGCGGCCATCGGCAACGGCATCGTAGTGGTCGAGGCCGGCGGGAACGAGGGCACCGACCTCGACGCCTGGACCGATGCGTTGGGAAATACACCGCTCAAGCGCTCGGGCCAGTTCGACTCGGGGGCGATCGTCGTCGGGGCTGCCGAGTCGTCGGGAGCGCACAAGCGCTCCTCCTTCTCCAACTTCGGCTCGCGCATCGACTGCTACGCCTGGGGGGACAGCATCGTCGCGGCGGGCTACGGCGACCTGGACGGCGACGGTTCGACGAGCGCGAGCTACACGAGCAGGTTCGGCGGAACGAGCGGTGCTTCGGCGATCCTGGCCGGCGCGGCACTCGTCTTGAAGGGCATGCTGGCGGCCTCGCGCCAGCCGAGCGATCCGGAGACGGTCCGCCAGCTCCTCGCCGCGGCGGCCACCGGCACCCCATCCGTGAACGGCGCGTCGGACGGCATCGGCGTCATGCCCGACCTGAAGGCCCTGATCGAGAGTCTGCCTTGAGCAGTACGCTTCCCGCGTCACAGCATCGCCTCGTCCACGAGGCGCGCCAGTACGCGCAAGCCCACTCCGCCGCGGCTCTCGACAGCGGGTTCGGCGGCGAGCTCTCGATACGCCTCGCCGGCTGCGGCATGCCAGCGCAACCGCCGCTCGGGTCCGCTTAGCTGCACGCGGTAGCTGCCCTCGCGGCGGCCGCTGTCCAGGAAGCGGCTCGCCTCGGCGCAGAGCTCCGCGCTGTGAATGACGAGGCCGGACTCGGTGTTGAAGAGGGCCGAGCGCGGGTCAATGTTCAGCGAGCCGACAAAGAGGCGCTCGCCGTCGACCACGGTCAGCTTGCTGTGCAAGCGGCCAAACGAGCCACCGCGGCCCGACCCGGCTCCGAGCACGGAATGACTGCCCGGCGGCGCGACGCCACCGATCAGCTCGTGCAACGACACGCCGGCGTTCAGCAGCGCCGTGCGGTAGCGGGCGTAGCCCAGGTGGACCAGCGGCTCGTCGGTGGTCGCCAGGGAGTTGGTCAGCACCGAGACTTCGACGTCGCGGGCGCGGACCTCGGCAAGGGCCTTCATTCCCTTGGCCCCGGGAATGAAGTAGGGAGAGGCCAGCTGCACGCTGCTGCGGGCGGAGCGAACGAGGTCCAGGTGGGCGTCGGCCACGGTCGGCGACGGAGGCGCGGCGGCATCGGACTTGCTCGGCGCGTCCGCGAGCAGCTCGACGGCGGCGGTCACCAAATCGACGCCGCCTGCCGCCAGCTCGGCATCCAGCGTGCGTCCGCCGCTGCGATCGGGATCGTCGCTGGCTGCCGCCGGCGCGGCGTGGGCGTCAAAGGCAGCGGCGACGGCGGCCGGTCTGGCCAGGCTCGCGACCGGATAGGCCGCGTCGGCGTTCCAGAATCGGTCGAACAGGGCCGCCATCTCCCCCACCACCGGGCCAGCGGACAGGACGTCCATGTCGATGAAGTTCGCCTTCTCGCTGCGGTCGAAGTACTCGTCGGCGATGTTGCGGCCGCCGGTGACGGCGAAGCTGCCGTCGGCGATCAGCAGCTTGTTGTGCATGCGCCGGTTGATGCGCGAGAACTCGTGCAGCGACAACGCGACGCGACGCGTCATGCCGCCGCTGCGCGCGGGCAGCGGGTTGAACAGGCGGACCTCGACGTTCGGGTTCGCGGCCAGGGCGGCGAGCAGCGCGTCCTGGCCGGTGGCATACAGGTCGTCGATCAGGACGTGGACGCGCACGCCGCGCCGGCCCGCGTCGCGCAGCTCGCGCAGGAAGGCGAGGCCGGTGTCGTCGCTCGCGACGAGGTAGTACTGGACGTCGATCGAGCGCTCGGCGCGGCGGATGAGCGCGGTGCGTGCCTCGAAGGCCTCGCGTCCGCCGGGCAGCAGGCGAAAGCCCGACTCGCCCGGCCGCGCTGCCGACATCGACGCGGCGGCAGCGCGGGCCAGGGACGTGTCGGCGACGTCCGTCAGGGCGAGCGACGGTGGACGCGCCACCTGCGTCGGCAGGGCGGCGCAGCCGCCCAGCGACACGGCGACGGCGAGGACGACGGCACGCCAGCCGGCCTCCAGCGCTGCGCCGGCGGCGCCGGCGCAGCCGAGCCAGATCCAGAGGCGGGACATGCCGGAGGACGTGGCGTCTCGAATCTGCGGCATGGAAGATCTCCTGGGTCGGAGGGCGGGGCTCGAGGTCCGGCTCAGGCCGCGCCGAAGGCGACCACGACGAACATCGAGAACGATGCGAGCGAGAGGGTCACGACCATCAGTCCGGTGGCGAGGTCGTCGATCAGGTGCTTCATGACAGGCTCCAGGGTCGGGGTTCGGGCCTTCGCGATCGCGGGCGTCGGCATGGGAAAAGTCTCCGCAAAGCGCTCCTCGTCGCCGAGTGAGCAAGGCGCTCGGGCCGAGTGACATTCGTCACCCGGGCCACCTCCGGATCGATAATTCGCCGCATGCACGAAGCGAAGGGAGGCACTGGTAGTACGGCAGAAGACCGGCTTTCCGGTCCTTTGCTGGAAGAGCTCGCGCGGCACGGCAACACGCGTCCCTTCCGTGCCCAGACCATCCTCATCCATGCGGGGGATGCGGGCGACTCGATCTACATCGTCCTGTCGGGCCGCTTGCGCACGTATGCCAGCTCCGACGACGGCCGCGACGTCGTGCTCGCGGAGCACGGCCCCGGCGAGTACGTGGGCGAGCTGGCGCTCGACGGCGCCGAGCGCTCGGCCTCGGTGAAGACGCTCGAGCCGAGCACCTGCTGCGTGGTCTCCGGCGCCGAGATGCGGGCCTTCCTCGCCGACCACCCCGACTTCGCCCTGCACCTGACGCACAAGCTGGCGCGCATGGTCCGCCGACTCACCGAGCAGGTGAAGGACCTCGCCCTCAAGGACGTCTACGGGCGCATGGTCCGCGTCCTGACCGAGCTTTCGGATCCGGTCGGGACTGAGCGCGTGGTCCGCGAGAAGCTCACCCAGCAGGACATCGCCGAGCGCATCGGCTCGTCGCGCGAGATGGTCAACCGGGTGATGAAGGACCTGATGGCCGGCGGCTACGTGTCGCTGCGCGACGGCCGCTACACCATCCACCGCAAGCTCCCGGCGGCCCGCTAGGGCGGCCCGGGCTCACCCATGACCGGGGCGCAGATCATCGTCCTCGCCACGCCGGTCTTCCTGGCCCTGATCGGCCTCGAGCTCGTCGTCGGCCTGCGCCGCGGCCGCAACACCTACCGGCTCAACGACGCCCTGTCGAGCATCGGCCTCGGCGTGCTGAGCCAGGTGATCGGCCTCTTCACCGCGCTCCTGACGCTCGGCATCTACAGCGCCGCCTGTGCCGCGTTCGCGCCGTGGCGGCTGCCTGTCGATTCGCCGTGGACGTGGCTCGGCGCCCTGGTCGCCTACGACTTCCTCTATTACTGGCACCACCGCGCCGGGCACCGCGTCGCCTTGTTCTGGGCCGCCCACGTCGTCCATCACCAGAGCGAGGACTACAACCTCTCGACCGCCCTGCGCCAGACCTCGAGCGGCTGGCTGTTCGGCTGGATCTTCTACCTGCCGATGGCCCTCGCCGGCGTGCCGCCGCTCGTCTTCGGCGTCGTCGCCCTGATCGACCTGCTCTACCAGTTCTGGATCCACACCGAGCACGTCGGCCGGCTCGGCTGGTTCGACCGCTGGTTCTGCGCGCCCAGCAACCACCGCGTGCACCACGCCGTCAACGATGCCTATCTCGACCGGAACTACGGCGGCATCTTCATCGTCTGGGACCGGCTGTTCGGCACCTACGCCGCCGAGGATCCGAGGGAGCCCTGCGTCTACGGCACGCGCGGGCCGCTGCGCAGCTGGAACCCGGTGCGCGCGAACCTGCAGGTCTACGCCGGTCTGGCGCGCGACTCGTGGCGCACGCGCCGCATCGCCGACAAGCTCGGGCTGTGGCTTCGCCCGCCCGGCTGGCGCCCGGCCGACCTCGCCGCGGAGGCGCCCAAGACCGCCTTCGACGTCGCCGCCGTCGAGCGCTTCGACACGGTCATGTCGAGGCCGGCGCAGGCGGTGGCGCTGTCGCTCTTCGCTGTCCTTCTCGGCGCGACGAGCGGGCTGCTCTGGAACGCGCACCGGCTCGACCTGCCGACGCAAGCCGCGGCAGCGTCGACCATCCTGGTGGGCCTGTGGCTCCTCGGGCGCTTGAGCGAGGGCCCGCCGACGCCCGCCTAGGGCAATTCCTCTGAGGGCTAACCCCCGCGCGGGGGCCCACGGCGTGTTCGCCGCGGGCCTGCATGCCTAGACTCCGCGTCCGGCGTATTGAAGTCCGTTCAATGGGATGAACGCCGCCCGAACACCGCATCCCCGCCCATGCATTCCCGCTCCGACCACGCGTTGTCGTCCGCGCGCCTGCTGCCTCCCATGGGCCGCGAGCGCGGCGGATCCGGCCTCGTGCCGGCGGTGTCGCGGGCGCTCGCCTTGCTCGAGCGGCTCGCCGACGCGCGCGGCCCGCTCACCCTGGCCCGGCTGTCGAGCGACCTGCGGCTGCCGAAGAGCAGCGTGCACGGGCTGCTCAGCACCCTGGTCTCCTTCGGCTACCTGCGGCGCCAGCCCGACGGCGCCTACCTGATCGGTCCGCGCGTGATGGGCCTCGCCGAGGCCTTCGTCTCCGGCACCGATGTCGCCCAGGAGTTCGCCGCCCTCTGGTCCGATCGCGGCGACGCACCCGAGGAGACGGTGGTGCTGTCGGTGCTGTCCGGCACCGAAGCGCTCTACGTCGCGGTCCGCAACAGCGCCCGCCCGCTCGGCCTCGCCTTCAACGTCGGCATGCGCCTGCCCGCCTACCTGTCGGGCAGCGGCAAGGCCATGCTCGCCTTCCTGCCGCCGGACGAGGTGCGGCGCCGCTTCGCCTCGGGCCTCGGCACCCGGCTCACCCGCAAGGGCCCGCGCAGCATCGAGGCCCTCGTCAAGGAGCTGGCGGTGACCCGCAAGCGGGGCTACAGCATCGACGAGGAAGCGGTGCGCGAAGGCGTGATCTCCTTCGGCGCGCCGGTGTTCGGCGTCTCGGGGGACGTCGTCGCCGCCGTCTCGGTCTGCATCAACAAGGCGCTGCTCGGCGCCGACCGCGGTGCCCGCCATCTCGACGCCGCGCTCGCGGTCGCCGCCGCCCTCACCGAGCGCCTGGGCGGCGATCCGGGGCGGTCGCGCCCGTTCGCGGAGGGCGCGGCGTGAGCGGCCCGGAGTTCATCCTCGAGACGCACGAGCTGACCAAGGAGTTCAAGGGCTTCGTCGCCGTCGACAAGGTGAACCTGCGCGTCCGTCGCGGCAGCATCCACGCGATGATCGGCCCCAACGGCGCCGGCAAGACGACCTGCTTCAACCTGCTCACCAAGTTCCTGACGCCGACCTCGGGCCGGATCCTGTTCCAGGGGGTCGACATCACCAACGACAAGCCGGCAGCGATCGCCCGCCGCGGCATCGTCCGCTCGTTCCAGATCTCGGCGGTGTTCGGCCACCTGAGCGTGCTCGAGAACGTGCGCGTCGCGCTGCAGCGAAAGCTCGGCACCTCGTTCCACTTCTGGAAGGCCGAATCGTCCCTGAGCGTCCTCGACGCCAAGGCGATGGAGCTGCTGCGCGCGGTCGACCTCGACGGCTACGCGGCGCTGCCCGCCGTCGAGCTCAGCTACGGCCGCAAGCGTGCGCTCGAGATCGCCACGACGCTGGCGATGGAACCCACGCTCATGCTCCTGGACGAGCCGACGCAGGGCATGGGCCTCGAGGACGTCGAGCGGGTGCGCGAGCTGATCCGCAAGGTCGCCGCCAACCGCACGGTGCTGATGGTCGAGCACAACATGAGCGTGGTCGCGTCGATCGCCGACACGATCACCGTCCTGGCGCGCGGCGCGACGCTGGCGGAGGGGCCCTACTCGGAGGTCTCGCGCAATCCCGCGGTGATCGAGGCCTACATGGGCACGGCCGACGCCGAGCTGGTCGGGGCCCACTGAGCATGGCCGTTCCCTTCCTCGAGGTCAGCGGCCTGCAGGGCTGGTACGGCGAGTCGCACGTGCTGCACGGCGTCGACTTCAAGGTCGGCGAAGGCGAGGTCGTGACGCTGCTCGGACGCAACGGCGCCGGCCGCACCAGCACCCTGCGCGCGATCATGGGCCTGATCGGCTCGCGCTCCGGCTCGATCAAGGTGCGCGGCACCGAGACCGTCGGCATGTCGACGCACGCCATCGCGCGGCTCGGCCTCGGCTACTGCCCCGAGGAGCGCGGCATCTTCGCCAGCCTGTCGGCCGAGGAGAACCTGCTCCTGCCGCCGGAGCTGGCGCCGGGCGGGATGAGCGTCGACGAGATCTACACGATGTTTCCCAACCTGAAGGAGCGCCGGGCCAGCCCCGGCATGCGCCTTTCGGGCGGGGAGCAGCAGATGCTCGCCGTGGCGCGCATCCTGCGCTCGGGCGCCAAGCTGCTGCTGCTCGACGAGATCTCCGAAGGCCTCGCGCCGGTCATCGTGCAGATGCTGGCGCAGACGATCCGCATGCTGCGCGAGCGCGGCTTCACGATCGTGATGGTGGAGCAGAACTTCCGCTTCGCGGCGCCGCTGGCGGATCATCTCTGCGTCATGGAGCATGGCCGCATCGTGGCCAGCTTCGCGGCCGCGGAGCTGTCGGAGAAGATGGGAATGCTGCACGAGTATCTCGGTGTCTGAGGCGCAGCGCGCACGGGCACGGCGGGAGTTTTTCACCCGGTTCACCTCAAGGAGACAGACGATGTTGAAGACGAAATTCAAGCTGGCGGCCTCGGCCGCCGCGGCCGCCATGGCCTGCGCTGCCGGCCCCGCCACCGCCCAGGTGTCGGACGGCGTGATCAAGATCGGCGTCATGAACGACATGTCGGGCCTGTATGCCGACGTCGCGGGCCCGGGCTCGGTCGCCGCCGCTCGCATGGCGGTCGAGGACTTCGGCGCCGCCCGCAAGGGCATGAAGGTCGAGATCGTCTCGGCCGACCACCAGAACAAGCCCGACGTCGGCTCGACGATCGCCCGCACCTGGTACGACGTCGACAAGGTCGACGCCATCTTCGACGTGCCGACCTCGTCGGTCGCGCTGGCCATCAGCCAGCTCACGAAGGAGAAGGGCAAGGCCTTCATCAATTCCGGCGCGGCGACATCCGACCTGACCGGCAAGGCGTGCTCGCCGAACACGGTGCACTGGACCTACGACACCTGGATGCTCGCCAACGGCACCGGCAGCGCCATCGTCAAGAACGGCGGCGACACCTGGTTCTTCCTGACCGCCGACTACGCCTTCGGCCATGCGCTCGAGCGCGACACCGAGGCAGTGGTCGTGAAGAACGGCGGCAAGGTGCTGGGCAAGGTGCGCCACCCGTTCCCGGGCTCCGACTTCTCGTCGTTCCTGCTCCAGGCGCAGGCCTCCAAGGCCAAGATCGTCGGCCTGGCCAACGCCGGCGGCGACACCATCAACTCGATCAAGCAGGCGTCGGAGTTCGGCATCGTCAAGGGCGGCCAGAAGCTCGCCGGCATGCTGGTGTTCCTGTCCGACATCCACGGCCTGGGGCTGAACACGGCGCAGGGCCTGATCTACACCGAGACCTTCTACTGGGACCTGAACGACCAGACGCGGGCCTGGACCAAGCGCTTCATCGCGCAGAACAACAACAAGTACCCGACGATGGTCCAGGCGGGGGTCTATTCCTCGGTCCTGCACTACCTGAAGGCGGTCGAGGCGGCGAAGACCGACGACGGCACGAAGGTGGTGGCGCAGATGAAGGCGATGCCGACCGACGATCCGCTGTTCGGCAAGGGCTCGATCCGCGCCGACGGCCGCAAGATGCACCCGGCCTACCTGGTCGAGGTGAAGAAGCCTTCGGAGTCCAAGGGTCCGTACGACTACCAGAAGGTGATCGCGACGATCCCCGCCGAGCAGGCCTTCCGTCCGCTGAACCAGGGCGACTGCCCGCTCGTCAAGTAGGCGCGTGAGAGGCGGGCGGCGCCGCATCCGGCGCCGCCCGCCTCCTTCGAGCACCCATGGAATTCTTCGGCGTCCCGACCCAGGCCCTGTTCGGCCAGCTGTTGATCGGCCTGATCAACGGGTCGTTCTACGCCTTGCTGTCGCTCGGGCTGGCCGTCATCTTCGGCCTGCTCAACATCATCAATTTCACGCACGGCGCCCAGTACATGATGGGCGCCTTCGTCGCCTACCTGATGCTCAACAAGCTCGGGCTCGGCTACTGGTGGGCGCTCCTCTTGGCTCCCGTGATCGTCGGCGCCACCGGCATCCTGATCGAGCGCCTGATGCTGTCGAAGCTGTACAAGCTCGACCACCTCTACGGGCTGCTGCTGACCTTCGGGCTGGCGCTGATCATCCAGGGCCTGTTCCGCAACGAGTACGGCTCGTCCGGCCAGCCGTACCAGATGCCGTCGGAGCTGACGGGCGCGCAGAACCTCGGCTTCATGTTCCTGCCCAACTATCGCGGCTGGATCATCGGCGCCTCGCTGGTGGTCTGCCTCGCCACGTGGTATGTGATCGAGCGAACCAAGCTCGGCTCCTATCTGCGCGCCGCCACCGAGAACCCGCAGCTGGTGCAGGCCTTCGGCATCAACGTGCCCCTGATGATCACCCTGACCTACGGCTTCGGCGTGGCGCTCGCCGCGTTCGCCGGCGTCATGGCGGCGCCGATCTACCAGGTCAGCCCGCAGATGGGCGCCGACCTGATCATCGTCGTCTTCGCCGTGGTCGTGATCGGCGGCATGGGCTCGATCATGGGCGCCATCGTCACCGGCTTCGGCCTCGGCCTCATCGAGGGCCTGACGAAGGTGTTCTATCCCGAGGCATCCAACATCGTCATCTTCGTCATCATGGTGATCGTCCTGCTGATCAAGCCGGCCGGCCTGTTCGGGGTGCAGAAGTGAGCGCCGTCGTCAGCCCTGCCGTGAGCACCGTCCCCATCGCCGGCGGCGACCTGCGCGCGCAGCGGATCGCCTTCGCGGTGATGGTCGCCCTGCTGGTGCTCGCGCCGCTGGTGGTGTATCCCGTGTTCATGATGAAGGTGATGTGCTTCGCGCTCTTCGCCTGCGCCTTCAACCTGCTCATCGGCTTCGGCGGCCTGCTCTCGTTCGGGCACGCCATGTTCCTCGGCTCGGCCGGCTACGCCTCGGCGCACGCCGCCAAGGTCTGGGGCTTCACGCCCGAGCTGGCGATCCTCTTCGGCACCGCCGTCGCACTCGTCCTCGGCCTCGGCGCCGGCCTGCTGGCGATCCGCCGCCAGGGCATCTACTTCGCGATGATCACGCTGGCGCTGGCGCAGATGATCTTCTTCGTCGCCCTGCAGTCGAAGTTCACCGGCGGCGAGGACGGGATCCAGGCGGTGCCGCGCGGCCGCCTGTTCGGGGTGGTCGACCTCGGCCACCCGCTGGCCATGTACACCGTGGTGACCGTCATCTTCCTGGCCGGTTTCGTGCTGATCTGGCGCGTGGTCCACTCGCCCTTCGGCCAGGTGCTGAAGGCGATCCGCGAGAACGAGCCGCGCGCGATCTCGCTCGGCTACGACGCCGACCGCTACAAGCTGGTGGCCTTCGTGATCTCCGGAGGCATCGCCGGCCTGGCGGGGGCGACGAAGGCGCTCGTCTTCCAGCTCGCCTCCCTGACCGACGTGCACTGGACGATGTCGGGCGAGGTCGTGCTGATGACCCTGCTGGGCGGGCTCGGCACGATCTTCGGCCCCGTCGTCGGCGCCGCGATCATCATCACGATGCAGAACTACCTGGCGCAGCTCGGCGCCTGGGTCACCGTCGTGCAGGGGATCATCTTCGTCATCTGCGTGCTCGCCTTCCGGCGCGGCGTCATCGGCGAGCTCGGGCACTGGCTGAAGAAGCCGCTCTAGCCGGCCTGGTGTCGGCGCGGATTTACACTGCGACACGAAGAGGCATGCGCAGGAAGGGTGAGCGGCGATGACGAAGAGGATGACGAAGGGCGAGCTGCAGGAGTCGCTGGGCGCCTTCAAGCCGGCAGGCCACGCGGTGCTCGCCTTCGAGAACGATCAGGTCGCCGCCGAGGCGCGCCAGGCGCTCCTCGACGCCGGCATCGACGAGCAGGACATCCTCGTCTTCACCTCGCGGGAGCTCTTTCCCGACCTCAAGGAAATGATGCGCAACGCCAGCGGCGCTTCGGGCTTCGGCTACGAGATCGTCCTCATGCGCCGCTACATGACGCTCGCCAGTGAAGGCGCCGGCTGGCTCGTCGTCTATTCGCCGAAGGAGGCGACGACCGCGAAGATCGCCGACGTCGCCCAGCGCCTGAACGCCAAGACCGCCGTGCACTACGGCGACTTCATGCACGAGGACCTGGTCTGAGTCCAGGCGGCGCCGCTCAGGCGTCGCTGAACAGGCCGCCCGAGCTCTTCGGCGGCGCGATGCCGAGGTGCCGGTAGGCGGCGAGGGTCGCAACCCGGCCGCGCGGCGTCCGCTGCAGGAAGCCCTGCTGGATCAGGAAGGGCTCGATCACGTCCTCGATCGTGTCGCGCTCCTCGCCGATCGACGCGGCGACGCTGTCGAGCCCGACCGGGCCGCCGTCGAAGCGGTGGATGACCGCCTCGAGGAGCTTTCGGTCCATGACGTCGAGGCCGTGCAGGTCGACGTCGAGCATCGCCAGGGCGCGGTCGGCGAGCGGCTTGGTGATCGCGCCGCTGCCCTTCACGTCGGCGAAGTCGCGGACGCGGCGGAGCAGCCGGTTGGCGATGCGCGGCGTGCCGCGCGAGCGTCGTGCGATCTCGATGCCGCCCTCGGTGTCGAGCGGCACGTTGAGCAGGCCGGCGGAGCGGTGCACGATCTTGGCCAGCTCCTCGGCGCTGTAGAACTCGAGGCGGGCGACGATGCCGAAGCGGTCGCGCAGGGGGTTGGTGAGCATGCCGGCCCGCGTCGTCGCGCCGATCAGCGTGAACGGCTGCAGCTCGAGCTTGATCGATCGCGCCGCCGGGCCGTCGCCGATCATGATGTCGATCTGGTAGTCCTCGAGCGCTGGGTAGAGGATCTCCTCGACGACGGGCGAGAGCCGGTGGATCTCGTCGATGAAGAGGACGTCGTTCTTCTCGAGGTTGGTGAGGATGGCGGCGAGGTCCTTCGGCTTTTCGAGCACCGGCCCCGACGTCGAGCGCAGGCTGACGCCCAGCTCGTTGGCGATGATGTGCGAGAGCGTCGTCTTGCCGAGCCCGGGCGGGCCGAACAGCAGCACGTGGTCCATGGCCTCGCCGCGCATGCGCGCCGCGCCGATGAAGATCTCGAGCTGCTCGCGCGCCTTCGCCTGGCCGATGTACTCGGCCAGTCCCTTCGGGCGCAGGGCGCGCTCGATGGCCTCCTCGCCGGGCGACACCGGGGCGCTGCTCACGACCCGTGCCGAGCCGGCGCGCGGCGGGTCGGAACTAGGCGTGAACTCGTCGGTGTGAATGGTCATGACGCATTATCGAGCGCAGCGCGGCGCCGTCGGCGACACAATCCACGCGTGCATCGAGACCGCTCCGTCCGCTGGCTGACCCGCTGGGTCTTCGTCGCCGCGCTGCTCCTGAAGGGCGCGGTGCCGATGCTGGCGAGCGCTGCCGCCGCGCTCCAGGGCAAGCCGCTGGCGGAGGTCTGTGCCCTCTACGGGATCGACACTTCCAAGCTGCGCGCGCCGGCCCGCGTGGCGGCGGCGGTCGGGTCCGACGGGTCGGACGTGCCTGCCGCCCGAGGGGTCGCGCACGACGACTCGCGCCACAACGCGCACCCTCCCTACGCACACGACGCACACGACGCACACGACCCACGCGCTGCGCACGACGCCCCCGACGCAAGTGCACCCCACCACGCGCACGCGGCGCCCGGCGAGCCGGCGCACGACGGACCGGCCCGCCTGGCGCACGGCAGCGACCACTGCGCGCTGACGGCGCTCGCCTTCGCCGTGGCGGCCGGTCTCGTGACCGTGGCGCCGACGCCTCCGGCCGTGGCCTCGCTGCCGACGCGACGCGCCAGCGTGTCGAGTGCCGTCGATCCCGTCGCTCGCTGGGCGGCACAGCTCCGGCACGGTCCGCCCGCTTCCTCCTGACCCTCCCGTCGTGCCGTCGCGCCGGCGCCGCGTCGACGCGGCGTCGTCGCGATGCATCCGCACTCCGCCGCGGCGCGCCAGCGCCCGGGTCCCGCGAGGAAGCCATGCCATGCCTTCATCTCCGCCGCCGACCGCGTCGGCCTGCCGGTGCGCTGTGCGCGCTCGCGCTGGCCGCCGGCCCCGCGGCCCGCGCGGCCGAAGCGCCGCTGCCCGCGGCCGAGCTCGGCCGCGTCGAGATCAACGCGTCTCGGCCGTCGACGATGCCCGCCGAGATCCCGACCACGGTCGAGACGATCACCGGCGAGCAGGTGCACAAGAGCATCAACGCCACGGACGCCGAGGACGCCCTCAAGTACCTGCCGAGCCTCACCGTGCGCAAGCGCTACGTCGGCGACTACGACCACGCCGTGCTGGCGACGCGTGCTTCCGGCACCGGCAACAGCGCCCGCTCGCTCGTCTACGCCGACGGCATCCTGCTGTCGAACCTGCTCGGCAACGGCGCCGCCTTCACGCCGCGCTGGGGGCTGGTCACGCCCGAGGAGATCGAGCGCGTCGAGGTCCTCTACGGGCCGTTCTCGGCCGCCTACTCCGGCAACTCGGCCGGAGCCATCGTCGACTACGTGACGCGCATGCCGACGCGGCTCGAGGCCCATGTCAAGGCGCAGGGCTTCACCGAGCGCTTCCGCCTCTACGGCACCGACGAGCGCTACTCGGGCGGCGCCGGCAACGCGTCGCTCGGCAGCCGTTCGGGTCCGCTCGCCTGGTGGATCAACGTCAGCCGGCTCGTCAGCGACGCCCAGCCGATGAACTACGTCGTCAGGAACCTGGGGCCGCCGGCGACCGCCGGAGGCACGCCCGTCAGCGGCGCCGTGCCCGACCGCAACCCGCGCAACGTCGAAGGGCTCGTGCTCGGCACCACGGGCCAGACCCGCACTCTCCAGGACCATGCCAAGGTCAAGCTCGCCTACGACCTCACGCCGATGCTGCGCGCCTCGTACACCCTGGGCTACTGGCGCAACGACGCCGACCGCGACGTCGACTCCTACCTTCGCGACGACGCCGGCAGCGTCGTCGGCAGCGGACCGGCCCCGCGCGCCGTGGTCATCGACGGGCGCAGCTACACCATTGCCCCGGCCGACTTCGCGCGGTCACGGGCGGCGATGGAGCACGTCATGCACGGGCTGTCGATCCAGTCGAGCACGCGCGGCGAGTGGGACTGGGGAGCGACGGCCAGCCGCTATGACTACGCGCACGACGTGGTGCGCGCGCAGGTGCCGAACGTTGCCGCGCCGAACGCCGGCGCCGGCGCCGGGCGCATCACCGACCAGGAAGGCACCGGCTGGTGGACGCTGGCGGCCAAGGGGACGTGGCGGCCGCAGAGCGCCGGCGGCGCGCACGTCGTCGAGTTCGGTGTTCAGCACGACGCCTTCAAGCTGCGCACGACCGTGGCGGACACGCCGGAATGGTCGGCCGGCCCGGCCGCCGCGCGGTTCTCGGCCTTCACGGGCCGCACCACGCTGACGAGCCTGTGGGGCCAGCACGCCTGGCGGCCGGCGCCCGCGTGGCGGGCGGTGCTGGGGGCGCGGGTGGAGCGCTGGCGCGCCGACGACGGCTCGCTCGCCAACGCGACGACGACGCGGTTCTTCGCGCCGCGTTCGGAGACGAGCGTCTCGCCCAAGGCGGCGCTGTCGTGGCAGGCGAGCGACGCCTGGCTGCTGCGCGCCTCGACCGGCCGCGCGGTGCGCAACCCCACGGTCAGCGAGCTGTTCCAGGGCTCGATCGTGGCCAACGAGATCGTCAACAACGACCCCGACCTGAAGCCGGAGAAGTCGTGGACCAGCGAGCTCACCGCCGAGCGGAGCTTCGTCGACGCGACGCTGCGCGCGACGCTGTTCCATGAGCGGACGCGGGACGCCCTCTATTCGCAGGTCAACCTGGCGGCCGGCGGCACGGTGGCGACGATACAGAACGTCGATCGCGTGCGTACCACCGGGCTGGAGCTCGCGGGGCAGGCCGGCCACGTGGGGCTGCGCGGTCTGGGGCTCGCCGGCAGCGTCACCTACGCCGATTCGACGATCACGCGCAACGACGCCTTCCCGGCGAGCGTCGGCAAGTGGCAGCCGCGCGTGCCGCGCTGGCGTGCCACCCTGCTCGCCACCTACGCGCCCAACGAGCGCTGGTCGGCGAGCCTGGGCCTGCGCTACTCCGGCCGACAATACGGCCAGCTCGACAACTCCGACCCGAACGGCTTCGCCTTCACGGGCTTCAGCCGATTCCTGGTTGCCGATGTCCGCGTGCAGGTCCGCGTCGCCCCGAAGTGGCGGGTCGCGTTCGGCATCGACAACGTCAACGACGATCGCTACTGGGCCTTCCATCCCTACCCGCAGCGCACCTATCACGCCGAGCTGCGCTACGACCTGTAGCCGCGCCCGCACCGACCGGAGAACCCCATGTCACTTCCGATGCTCGCAACCCGCCGCGCCGGCACGCTCGCAGCGCTGGCCCTCGCCCTCGCCGGCACGCCCCTCGGCGTCTCCGCCCATGGCGGCCAGGCCGGCGACGTCGCCATCGGCCACCCGTTCGCGACGCCCACGGTGCCAGGGGCGAAGAACGGCGCGGCCTACTTCGCCCGCCTGGAGAACAAAGGCGCGCAGCCCGACCGGCTGCTGCGCGCGAGCACGCCGGCGGCCGAGCGCGTCGAGCTGCACACCATGAATGTCGACTCGCAGGGCGTCATGCGCATGCGCGAGGTCGACGCCATCGTCATCGCGCCGAAGGCCACGCTGCAGATGCGCCCGGGGCAGGGCGCGCACCTGATGCTGATGGGCCTGCGCGAGCCGCTGCGCGAAGGCGCGAGCTTCCCGATGACGCTCGAGTTCGAGCGCGGCGGCAAGGCCCAGGTCAAGGTCGTGGTGCAGCAGCCGAAGCGGAGCGACGCCGCGGCATCGCACGCGCACACGCATTGAGGCAGGGTGCCCGGCGAGCTCAGGCGCGCTGGCGGCGCCGCGCCTTGCCGGCGCGCTACTTCGCGAGCGCGCGCAGCGCCAGCTTGATGCCGGCGGCGACCTCGACGTCCGGCGGCAGCGTCTTCAGCGTCGCGGCCGCGTCGCGGTCGCTGTAGCCGAGGGCGACCAGCGCCTGCAGGATGTCGGCCTGGGCGCTCGAGGCGACGCTCGCCGGCGCCGCCACCGCGTCGCCGAGTTTGCCCTTCAGCTCGAGCAGCAGCCGCTCGGCCGTCTTCTTGCCGATGCCCGGCACCTTCACCAGGCGCGCGCTCTCCTGCAGGCTCACCGCGCGCGCCAGCTCGTCGACCGCCAGGCCGGACAGGATCGACAGCGCCGTGCGCGGCCCGACGCCGGAGATGCGCACGAGCAGGCGAAAGGTCGCCCGCTCCTCGGGGGTGAGGAAGCCGAACAGGATCTGGGCGTCCTCGCGGACCACGAAGTGGGTCAGCAGGGTGACCCGCTCGCCGAGGGCCGGCAGGTTGTAGAAGCTGCTCATCGGCACGTCGACCTCGTAGCCGACGCCGTTCACGTCCAGGAGGATCTGCGGCGGCGTCTTCTCCGCGAGTGTTCCGGTCAGGCGGCCGATCATGGCCGGATTATCGTGGCCCGCCCTTTGCTGCCGCCGGCATGACAATCGCCGGAGACCCGCTCGAGGAGCCTTCTCCACCGCCCGCTTCCGTGATCCTCCGCCACGCCTTCATCCCGCCCGACAACGACCGGCTCGCCAATCTCGCCGGCAGCCTCGACGAGCACCTGCGCACCATCGCAGCGGCATTCGAGGTGAAGATCCAGCGCCGCAACGAGTCGTTTCGCGTCGAGGGGCCGAAGGCGCAGGCCGAGCGCGCCGTCGCCCTGCTGCAGCATCTGTACGGGCGCGCGGCCCGGCCGATCGCCGCGGAGGAGCTCGAGCTCGCCATCCTGGAGACCCTGAGCGACGCCGCGCCGGCGCCGGGCAACGAGGGCGACGGCGCGCCGGCCGAGCTCGACCTGCGCCTGCGCACGCGGCGGCACGACCTCGCAGGTCGGACGCCGAACCAGGTCACCTACCTGAAGAACATCCTCGGCCACGACCTCACCTTCGGCATCGGCCCGGCGGGCACCGGCAAGACCTACCTGGCGGTGGCCTGCGCCGTCGATGCCCTCGAGCGCAACGCGGTGCAGCGGATCATCCTCACCCGCCCGGCGGTCGAGGCGGGCGAGCGCCTCGGCTTCCTGCCGGGCGACCTGGCGCAGAAGGTCGACCCCTACCTGCGCCCGCTCTACGACGCGCTCTACGAGCTGATGGGCATCGAGCGCGTCGCAAAGGCCTTCGAGAAGGCCACCCTCGAGGTCGCGCCGCTCGCCTTCATGCGCGGCCGCACCCTGAACCACGCCTTCGTCATCCTCGACGAGGCGCAGAACACCACGCCGGAGCAGATGAAGATGTTCCTGACGCGCATCGGCTTCGGCTCCAAGGCGGTGGTCACGGGCGACACCAGCCAGGTCGACCTGCCGCGCGGCTCGATCTCCGGCCTGATCGACGCCGAGCGCGTGCTGCAGGACGTGCGCGGCATCGCGACGACGCGCTTCACGTCGGCGGACGTGGTCCGCCATCCGCTCGTCGCCCGCATCGTCGAGGCGTATGGGGCGGCCGGCGAAGCGCGTCCCTGAGGTGCCGGGCCCGCGCCGCACGCGGCCGGCGCTGACCCTGTCGCTGCAGCTCGCCGACGCGCGGCACCGGGACATCGTGACGCGGGCCCGCGTCGCCCGCTGGATCCGCGCCGCGCTCGCGGCGCCTGCGGAAATCACGGTCCGGATCGTCGGCGAGGACGAAGGTCGCCGCCTGAACCAGGCCTGGCGCGGCAAGGACGCAGCGACCAACGTGCTGACCTTCGCCTACGACGAGGGTCCCGCGGTCCACGCCGACCTCGTGCTCTGCGCGCCGGTCGTGGAGAGCGAAGCGCGCGCACAGGAGCGCAGCCTGGAGGCGCACTACGCCCACCTGCTCGTGCACGGGACCCTCCACGCGCAAGGGCTCGACCACGAGAGCGACGCCGAGGCCGAGGCCATGGAAGCCCGCGAGACGGCGATTCTGGCCGGGCTCGGGTTTGCCGATCCCTACGCCGGCTGACGCGCCGGCCACATGACCGACGCGATCGCGATCAGCACGAGGACGATCGCCGCCCCGTCCTGCCAGTGCAGCTGCTCGTCGAGGAACCAGGCGCCGGACAGCGTGCCGAGCACCGGGATCAGCATCACCGACATGCTCGAGGCGATCGGCGGCAGGTTGCGGGCCAGGATGAGCCAGATCGGCTGGGCGAAGCCGAAGGTGACAATGGCGTTGTAGGCGATGGCGCCGGCGACGACGGGGCTCGGGACGGTCCAGCGATCGCGCTCGAAGAGCACGGTCCAGGCGGTCATCGCCAGGGTGGCGAGGAACGTCATCCAGAACACGATCGCGAGCGTCGGCGCCTCGATGCGCGTGCGCCGCATCTGTTGCGTGCCGAGCGCCCAGGTGGCCGCGGCGACGAGCATGCCGACCGCTGCCCAGGGGCTGCCGGTGAGCGTGTCCACCTCGTGCCACAGCAGCAGCGAGACGCCGATGGCGGCGGCGACGATGCCGGCGATGTGCCGGCTGCGCAGCCGCTCGTTGAAGACCGCCACGCCCCAGAGCGCGGAGAAGATCGGCATCGTGTAGCCGAGGATCGCCGTCCGCCCCGACGAGAGCGCCTGCACCGCGATGATGGCGAGCACGTGCCAGACCAGCATGTTGGTAAGGGTGAGGATGCCGAGTTCGCGCCAGTCGTTGCGCGCGACCCGGAAGGAGATCTTCTGCACGCGCAGCACCAGCCAGAGGACGGGCAGGCCGAACCACATCGACAGGGCGCGGAAGCCGAGCGGCGCGAAGTCGGTGACGCCGGTCTTCATCACCGGCCAGTTGAAGCCCCAGGTGATGGTGAGGATGGCGAGAAACGCGTACTGCCTGCGGCTGAACGCGAAATCGCTCGACGGCGACGTGCTCAGGATCGACCCAGGTAGCGCTTGCGCCAGAAGTAGACGCTCATGCCCACGCCGAGCACGAGCATGATCGCGGCGGCGATCCAGAAGCCGGTGCGGCTGTGGATCAGGGGCAGGCCTTCGAAGTTCATGCCGAAGAAGCCGGTGACGAGGTTGAGCGGCAGGAAGATCGCCGTGAGCGTGGTCAGCGTCCGCATGATGGCGTTGGTGCGGTTGCTCTGCTCGGAAAAGTGGATCTGCACCGCCGTCTCCGACGACGACTCGAGCCGGCGCACGTGCGAGAGGACGCGCTCGATGTGCTCCAGCACGTCGCGCGAGCGGACGCGCAGCGCCTCGCGCTCGCGCTGGGCCGCGGGGTCGCTCTCCTGCGGCCACTCCTCGAGCGCGTCGATCCATTCGACGATCGCCGCGCGCTGGTCCTCGCAGGTGTCCTCGAGCAGGTGCAGGGCATTGCGCCACTCGAGGAGGAGGTGCCACTGGCCGGGCCGGGCGCGCGGCGCGAACAGCTGCTGCTGGAGCTCCTCGATCTGCTTGCCGAGCAGGCGGCGCAGCTGCAGGTAGCTGTCGACCATGTGGTTGACCATGCGCAGCATCAGGTCCGGCGGGCTGACCGGCATGCGCAAGCCGGCGCGGCTCTCGATGCTCGCCGTCTGTCCCTGCAGCCGCTGGGCGAAGTACTCGCGCACCTGGCAGTCGGTGGGGTGCACGCTCAGCAGGATGCGGTCGAACACGACGAAGCCCACGGCGCTGGTCTGGATGACTTGGCTGAGGGCCGCGGCGCCGCTGCCCGCAGGCTTCGCCTCCTCGCCGTTGTCGGCGGGGACGACCGCGGTCAGGCGCCGGAACACCAGCAGGTCGTAGGTCGAGGTGTAGTCGAAGCTCGACGGAAACTGACGGTTCAGCAGATCGAGGACGTGCAGCTCGAACAGGCTCGCGCCGGTGGTCGCCTGCAGGAAAGCCTGCAGCTCGGCGATCGAGGATTCCAGGGCCGCCCGCGTCGTCGCGACCCACAGGTAGCCCTTCTCGGGCAGCCGGTCGGGCGGGGTCTGGAGCTCGGTGAACTGGTCGCCGACGATGTGAAAGACGCGGACGGCCTTCGGCATGGGCGTCAGCGTGCGTGCTTGAGGGACCGCGCGGCTTCCAGTGCGAAGTAGCTCAGGACGCCGTCGGCCCCGGCGCGCTTGAACGCGGCCAGCGCTTCCATGACGGCGGCGTCGTGGTCCAGCCAGCCGTTGAGCGCGGCGGCCTTCACCATCGCGTACTCGCCGCTCACCTGGTAGGCGAAGGTGGGGACGCGGAACTCCTCCTTGACGCGGCGGACGATGTCGAGGTACGGCAGGCCGGGCTTGACCATCACCATGTCGGCGCCTTCGGCGAGGTCGAGGGCGACTTCGCGCAAGGCCTCGTCGCCGTTGCCCGGGTCCATCTGGTAGACCTTCTTGTTGCTCTTGCCGAGGTTGGCGGCCGAGCCCACGGCGTCGCGGAAGGGCCCGTAGAAGGCGCTGGCGTACTTGGCGCTGTAGGCCATGATCAGCGTGTGGATGCGGCCGCTCTCCTCGAGCGCCGAGCGGATCGCGCCGATGCGGCCGTCCATCATGTCGCTCGGCGCGACGATGTCGACCCCGGCCTCCGCCTGCACGAGGGCCTGCCGGGCGAGCACCGCCACCGTCTCGTCGTTGACGATGTAGCCGGTGTCGTCGAGCAGGCCATCCTGGCCGTGCGAGGTGTAGGGGTCGAGCGCCACGTCGGTCATCAGGCCGAGCTCGGGAAAGCGCTTCTTCAGCTCGCGCACGACGATCGGCACCAGGCCCTTGTCGTTCAGCGCCTCGCGCCCGTCGTCGGTCTTCAGCGACGGCTCGAGCACCGGGAAGAGGGCCAGCACCGGGATGCCGAGCGCCACGCATTCCTCGGCCACGGGGTAGAGGCGATCGAGGCTGACGCGCTGCACGCCCGGCATCGAAGCGACGTCCTGGGTCTTGCCCTCGCCCTCGAGCACGAAGACGGGAAGGATGAGGTCGCGCGCCGTGACGGTGGACTCGCGGACCAGATCCCGGCTCCAGGGATGGCGGCGCAGGCGCCGCGGACGGCTGGCGGGGAAGGGCGGCGGTGTCTGCACGCGTCGATTCTAGGCAAGCGGTCGACGTGGTCGGCGGGCACGGACACGCGGGAGCGCCGCCGATAATCCCAGGCATGGGTTCATCGTTCCTGTGGGTGAAGGCGCTGCATGTCGTCTTCGTGGCCAGCTGGTTTGCCGGTCTCTTCTACCTCCCCCGTCTCTTCATGAACCTCGTGACCGTCCCCGCCGACAGCCATGCCGAGCGCGAGCGGCTGCTGATGATGGCGCGCAAGCTCTACCGCTTCATGAGCCTGCTGATGGTGCCGGCCATCGCGCTCGGCCTCGTCCTCTGGCTCGGCTATGGGGTCGGCAAGGGGCCGCAGAACTACTGGCTGCACGCCAAGGTCGCGCTGGTGGTCGGGGCCGTGGGCTACCACCACGCCTGCCGCTCGCTGCTGCGCAAGTTCGAGGAATTCGCGAACGTGCGCAGCGAGCGCTGGTTCCGCGTCTTCAACGAGTCCGCGGTGCTCCTCTTTACGGCCATCGTCGTGCTCGTCGTCGTCAAGCCGTTCTGAATGGATTCCCGGCGCCCGGCGGGCGCTCAGCCGGACTCCCGCGCGGCGCCGCCGCGCCACCGCAGCTCCGCCGTGCCGCTGGCCTGGATGTACGCGGCGCTCATCGTCTACGCCAGCCTCTATCCCTTCGACGCCTGGCGCAATCCGGCGGTCGGGCCGCTCGACTTCCTGGTCGCGCCATGGCCGCGCTACTGGACCTGGTTCGACATCGTCTCCAATCTCTTCGGCTACCTGCCCCTCGGCGCGCTCGTCTTCGTGGCGCTGGTGCGGATCGGCCGCGGCACGGCGTCCGCGGTGTGGGGCACCCTCGCTGCGGGCGCGCTGCTCGCGCTCTCCATGGAGGTGCTGCAGAACTATCTGCCGCGGCGCGTCCCCTCGACGCTCGACCTCGGCCTCAACGTCGTCGGCGCCGGGCTCGGCGCGGCCCTCGGCGTCGCCCTGCACCTGAGCGGCGGCATCGCCCAGTGGCAGAAGGCACGCGAGCGCTGGTTCGTGTCCCGCAGCGCCGGCGGACTCGCGCTGCTCGTGCTGTGGCCCGTGGCCCTGCTGTTCCCGACGGCGGTGCCGTTCGGGCTCGGCCACTTCCTGACGCGGGCCCAGCCGGTGATCGTCGGCATCCTGCAGGGCACGCCGGCGGAGGCCTGGACCGCGGCGTGGCTGCCGGCCGGGCCGGTCGCCGGCGGCGCGGCGACACCGCTGACGCCGGCGACGGAGCTGTCGATCATCGTCCTCGGGCTGCTGGCGCCCTGCCTGGTCGCCTTCACCATCGCGGCGCGCGGCTGGCGACGGATGGTCCTGGTCGTCGGCACCGTCGCCGTGGGCGCGGCAACGACGACGCTCTCGACGGCGCTGAACTTCGGCCCCGGCCATGCCTTCGCCTGGACCACGCCGCAGGCGCTGCAGGCGCTCGGGGTCGGCGCCATCGCCGCGGCGCTGCTCAGCCTGGTGCCGCGGCGGGTCGCCGCGGGCATCGGGCTCATGGCCCTGACGGCGCTCCTCATGCTCGTCGCCCAGGCGCCCGACGACCCGTATTTCGCGCAAAGCCTGCAGGGCTGGGAGCAAGGCCGCTTCATCCGCTTCCATGGCGCGGCGCAGTGGGTCGGCTGGGTCTGGCCCTATGCGGCGCTGGTCTACCTGCTCGCGCGGCTGGCCGCGCGCGAGCCGCGTGACATCGCGACGCGCTTCTAGAATCGAGCAGGTGAGCTACTACGAGCGGCATGTGTTCTTCTGCCTCAACGAGCGCGACAAGGGCGAGGACTCCTGCGCCCGCCACGGCGCCAAGGACGGCTTCGAGCGCTGCAAGTCGCGGGTGAAGAAGGAAGGCCTCTCGGGTCCCGGCAAGGTGCGCGTGAACAAGGCCGGCTGCCTCGACCGCTGTGCCGGCGGGCCGGTCGCCGTGGTCTACCCCGAGGGCACCTGGTACAGCTATGTCGACGAGAGCGACATCGACGAGATCGTCGACTCGCACCTCAAGAACGGAACGATCGTCGAGCGATTGCTGCTGCCGCCCGGCGTCGGGCGCTGATGAGCCCGCGCACCTCGCGCGAGAGCGTGGCGGGACCGGCTGGACGCATCGAATGCGCGATCGATCGCCCCGAGGCGCCCTCGCGCGGCCTGGCGCTCGTCTGCCATCCGCATCCGCAGTTCGGCGGCACGCTGGACAACAAGGTCGTGCAGACCGTGGCCCGCGCCTTCCTGCAGCTCGGCTGGACCAGCGTGCGCTTCAACTTCCGCGGCGTCGGCCAGTCGGAAGGCGTGTGGGACGAGGGCGTGGGCGAGGTCGAGGATGCCCTGGCCGTGCTCGCCGCCTGGCGGGGTCGCCCCGAGCTCGCGCCGCTGCCGTTCTGCCTGGCCGGGTTCTCCTTCGGCGGCTTCGTCGCCGCCGAGGTCGCGCATCGGCTGCCCGAAGGCGCCAAGCCGCGGCGCATCGTCCTGGTCGGCCCGTCGACCGAGAAGCAGGCGGTGCCTGCGGTGCCGGCCGACACGGTCGTCGTGCAGGGCGAGACCGACGACGTCGTTCCGCTCGCGGCGACGCTGGCCTGGGCCCGGCCGCAGATGCTGCCGGTGATCGTGTTCCCGGGCGTCGGTCATTTCTTCCATGGGCGGCTCGGGCTGCTGAAAAGCGTCATCGTCCGTGAACTGCACGACCTCCATCCGGTCTGACGTGCTGCGCCTGAGGTTCCTCTTTCCACCTTCTTCCATGTCTCCCATGCCGTTGTCGTCATTCCTGCTCAAGCGCGTGCTTCTGGCCGTGTTCGTGGTCCCCCTCGCCTTCGCCGCCACGGCGCAGGCGCCGCAGCCTCCGGAGGTGGCGGCGAAGAGCTACCTGGTCCTCGACGTGACCACCAACCAGACGCTCGCGGAGCGCGACGCGGATGCGCCCGTGGACCCGGCCTCGCTGACGAAGCTGATGACGGCGTACGTCGTCTTCGCCGCCCTGCGCGACAAGAAGCTGACGCTTGAGCAGACGCTGCCGGTCTCGAGCCGCGCCTGGGCCGAGCGCAAGGGCGGCGGGTCGCTGATGTTCATCGACACGACGATGACGCCGAAGGTCGACGAGCTGCTGCGCGGCCTGATCGTGCAAAGCGGCAACGACGCGGCGGTGGCCCTGGCCGAGGGGGTCGGCGGCACGGTCGAGCTGTTCGTCGACATGATGAACCGCCAGGCGCAGGCCTTCGGGCTCAGGAACACGACCTTCAAGAACGTCGCCGGCCTGACGCAGCCGGGCCACCGCAGCTCGGCGCGCGACATCGCGATCGTCGCCTCGCGCATCATCAAGGACTTCCCCGAGTACTTCCCCTACTACTCGGTGAAGGAGTACAAGTACAACAACATCACCCAGCCGAACCGCAACCTGCTGCTTCGGCGCGACCCCTCCGTCGACGGCATGAAGACGGGCTACACCGAGGCCGCCGGCTACTGCCTGCTGGCGACCGCGCAGCGCGAGTTCCCGAACCTCGGCAGCACGGGCGGCGCGGGCAAGCGGCGCATCCTCACCGTCGTGCTCAACACCACCTCCATGGAGGCGCGAGCGAACGAGAGCCAGAAGCTCCTCAACTGGGGCTTCCAGGCCTTCGACACCGTGCGCCTGTTCGACGACGGCAAGGCGGCGGTGACGACGCCGGTGTGGAAGGGCGCCGTCAACGAGGCCAAGCTGGGGCCGGCGTCGGCGCTCTTCGTCAGCGTGCCCAAGGGCGACGGCGGCAAGCTGCAGACCAAGGTCGAGCGCACCGACCCCCTCGTGGCGCCCCTGGCCAAGGGTCAGCGCGTCGGCACGATCAAGGTCACCACGCCGGCCGGGACGCCGGTCGCCGAGGTGCCGCTGGTGGTCCTGGAGGCGGTGGAGCAGGCCGGCATCTTCGGCCGTGCGTGGGACGCCATCCGGCTCTGGGTGAAGTAGCCACAATCGGCCGATCCGCGGAGGCCCCATGCCCACGACCCTGCCCGACACGCTCTGCTATCTGAACGGCGAGTACCACCCGCTCAACCAGGCGAAGGTGTCCGTGCTCGACCGCGGCTTCATCTTCGGCGACGGCGTCTACGAGGTCGTGCCCGTCTACGCGCGCAAGATCTTCCGCTTCGACGAGCACATGGCGCGGCTGGCGCGCAACCTGGCCAAGCTGCGCATCGACAACCCGCATACGCGCGAGGAGTGGCTCGAGCGCTGCAGGAAGCTCATCGAGGCGCTCGCCGAGCGGGGCGGCGCCACCCAGCAGCTGGTCTACATCCAGGTGACGCGCGGGGTCGCCTTGCGCGACCACGTCATGCCGCCCGGCATCGTGCCCACCGTGTTCATGATGACCAGCCCCATGAAACCGGCCACGGGCGAGCAGCGCCACCACGGCGTCGCCTGCGTCAGCGCCCGCGATTTCCGCTGGGAGCGCGGCGACATCAAGAGCATCTCGCTGCTCGGCAACGTCCTGGCGCGGCAGATCTCGGCCGACCGCGACGCCCTCGAGACGATCATGTTCCGCGACGGCTTCCTGACCGAGGCCTCCGGGTCGAACGTCTGGGTCGTCCACGAAGGCGCCGTGCTCGGCCCGCCGAAGAGCGAGCACCTCCTCGAAGGCATCCGCTACGAGCTCATCCGCGAGCTGTGCGAGGAGCGCGGCATCGCCTTCAACCTGCGTCCGCTGCCCGAAGGGGAGGTGATCGCCGCCGACGAGATCCTGCTCAGCTCGGCCACCAAGGAGGTCCTCCCGGTGACCACCCTCGACGGCGAAGGCGTCGGCCATGGCGCGCTGCGCGGCAAGCCCGGACCGGTGTATGCCAAGCTCTACGAGGCCTACCAGCGCGCCAAGACGGAGCAATCGATCTGATGTTCCCCGTGCCGGCCGCGCGCCGGCCTTCATCCTCCCTCCTGCATCCAGACCCCAGGACGATCATCGTGAAGACTTCTCTCGCCCTCCTGACCGTGTCCTTCGCCGCGCTCGCGGGTTGTGCCAGCACGACCTCGACGACGACGACCTCCAGCGCCGCGCAGGCGCCCCTCGGCGCGGCGCCGGCCGCCGCGCCCGCACCGGCACCGGCGCCCGCCGCCGCGCCGGCGCAGGCCGGCAACGCGCCCAGCCCGTACGGCCCGACTCGCCGGGTCAAGTCGAAGGACGGGCGCTTCGAAGGCGAGATCGTCGGCGCCGTCGCGCCGGGAAGCCGGTTCGCGAAGCTGCAGATCGGCATGACGCTCGAGGAGGTCACGGCCCTCATCGGCGCGCCCGACAACATGGTCCGCCACGAGACGGGCAAGCGCTGGATCCCCTTCTACTACGGCAACGACTCGCAGCGCCTGCAGGTCCTCTACCGGCGCGAGGGCTGCCTGACCTTCACCGGCGGCAACGTCTTCGGCGGCGGCGGCAACGAGCTGGTGCGCATCACGGCGACGCAGCGCCAGGACTGCCTGAGCTGATGGACGGCGACAGCGCCGGCGCGGACGCGCCGGACCGGCCATCGCTCATCGAGTACCCGTCGCCGTTCCCGATCAAGGTGATGGGAACCAACGTCGACGGCTTCGTGCACGCCGTCACGGCCATCGTCCGGCGCTTCGATCCGGTGTTCGACGCCGCGACCGTCGAGCTGCGTCCGAGCAGCGGCGGCAAGTACCTCGGCGTGACCGTCACCGTGACGGCGACCAGCCGCGAGCAGCTCGACGAGCTGTACCGGACGCTGTCGACGCATCCGATGGTCCGCGTCGTCCTCTGAGCCGCGGCCGGTCGCGGCGATGATCGTCAAGCGCCTCGGCCGCGTCGCCTACGACCATGCCTTCGAGGCGATGCGCGCCTTCACGGCGGCGCGCACGCCGCAGAGCCCCGACGAGCTCTGGCTCTGCGAGCATCCGCCGGTGTTCACGCAGGGCATCGCCGGGCGCGCGGAGCACGTGCTCGACGCCGGCGCGATCCCGGTCGTCGCCACCGACCGCGGCGGTCAGGTGACGTATCACGGCCCTGGACAGGTGGTCGCGTATCCGCTCGTCGATCTGCGCCGGCTCGGCATCTACGTCAAGGAATACGTGTTCCGGCTCGAGCAGGCCGTCCTGAAGACGCTCGAGACGTTCGCCGTCACCGGCCACCGCGTCCGCGGCGAGCCGGGCATCTATGTGCGTCTGGACGACCCGTTCGGCCATTCCGCTCTCCCGGCAGCCACCACGGGTGGCGACGTCTTCGCGGGGCTGGGCAAGATCGCCGCGATCGGCGTCAAGGTGAGCCGCCACTGCACCTACCACGGCCTCGCCCTCAACGTGGCGATGGACCTGCGTCCCTTCTCGCGCATCGACCCGTGCGGCCACGCCGGACTGCGAACGGTGGACCTTTCTACAATCGGGGTCCCGGCCGCATGGGACGACGTGGCGGCCCCGCTCGGCGACAAGCTCGCCGCCTACCTCAGCCCTCGATGACCCCCCCGCCGACCGACGCCGCGACCGCCGAGCCGAAGCCGTACGACGCCACGCTCAAGCAGAAGGCGGAAGCGAAGACGGCGCGGATCCCGATCCGCATCGTGCCGGCGGGCGAGGCACTGAAGAAGCCGGACTGGATCCGCGTCAAGGCCGGCTCGCCGAGCACCCGCTTCTACGAGATCAAGCAGATCCTGCGCGAGCACCGCCTGCACACGGTGTGCGAGGAAGCGTCGTGCCCGAACATCGGCGAGTGCTTCGGCAAGGGCACCGCGACGTTCATGATCATGGGCGACAAGTGCACGCGGCGCTGCCCGTTCTGCGACGTCGGGCACGGCCGGCCCGACCCGCTCGACGCGGACGAGCCGCTCAACCTCGCGCGGACGATCGCGGCCCTGAAGCTGAAGTACGTGGTCATCACCAGCGTCGACCGCGACGACCTGCGCGACGGCGGCGCGGCGCACTTCGTCGCCTGCATCCAGAAGACGCGCGAGCTCTCGCCCTGGACCCGGATCGAGATCCTCACGCCGGACTTCCGCGGCCGCATGGACCGGGCGCTCGAGATCCTGAAGGCGGCGCCGCCCGACGTGATGAACCACAACCTCGAGACGGCGCCGCGGCTCTACAAGCAAGCGCGGCCCGGATCGGACTACGCGTACTCGCTCAACCTCCTGAGGCGCTTCAAGGAGTTCGCGCCGCACGTGCCGACGAAGAGCGGCGTGATGGTCGGCCTCGGCGAGACGGACGACGAGATCCTGCAGGTCATGCGCGACATGCGCGCCCATGGCATCGACATGCTGACGATCGGCCAGTACCTCTCGCCGAGCGGCCACCACCTGCCGGTGCGGCGCTACGTGCATCCCGACACCTTCCGCATGTTCGAAGCCGAGGCGAAGGCGATGGGCTTCACGCACGCCGCCGTCGGCGCGCTCGTCCGCTCGAGCTACCACGCCGACGAGCAGGCGCACGCCGCCGGCGTGGGCGGGGCAATCGCCGGCGCCGCCTGAGTGGCCGGCGCCGCCGTCACCGCCGAGCACCCCTTCGCCTGCGGCAATTGCCGCAAGCTCATGCAGCGGCTGACGCTGCCGGGCCATTACGGCAGCCGGGTCGAGATCGACCTCTGCCCGCACTGCGACCTGGTCTGGTTCGACTTCACGGAGACGGCGCAGATCACCGGTCCCTCGCTGCTCGAGCTGATCGGCGTCATGGCGACATCGCAGACGCTGCCGCACGAGATGCTGCATGCGAAGACCGCGTGCCCGCGCTGCGGCGGCAACGTGAAGATCGTCTACAACCAGTCGCGATGGGGACGCTCGACCCAGCTGCAGTGCCTCCGGCGGCACGGGGCCTACCAGTCGTTCGCGCAGTTCCTCGGCGAGAAGGGCCTGCTGCGGCCGATGTCGCGCGTCGACCGGGCCCGGCTGGTGCGCGACCGCGGCCACATCGACTGCGTCAACTGCGGCGCGCGCATCGACGCCGCCGACGAGACCTGCTCGTTCTGTCGCTCGGTGCCCAGCCTGCTCGACGTCGCCCGCCTGGCGCGCGCGCTCGATCCGCACGAGATGCTCGAGCCGCATGCTGCCCATGCGACGCCGGCCCTGCAGCAGGCGATGCAATGCGCGGCCTGCGGCGTCGCCCTGCCGCCCGGCGAGACCGTGAGCTGCTCCGCGTGCGGCGCGACGCTGGCGATCACGCGGCTCGCCGACGCGCACGCCAGCGTCGCGGCCCTCGCGCCGGCCCTCCGGGCGGCGACCGATCGACCGCCGCCGAAGGTCGTGCAGCGGCGGCTGGAGGCGCTCGCGGGCGACATCCCGCGGCGCCGCGAGTGGGTCGCGGGCATGGAGGCCGACGCGCGCGAGCGGCGGGGCCACGGCGAGGATTCCTTCGACTGGTCGTCGCTGTGGAGCCGGCGCACGAATCCGGTCCGCGCCGTCCTGCTCGCCCTCGCCGCGTGGTGGGTCTGGAACCGCCTGCGGTGACGCCCTCCGGCGCGTCGGAGGGCGCAGCAGGCGCGGGCCCCGGCCACCCGGTGACGGCGACGCTCCTCGCGCTCGGCGCGATCGCGCTGTGGGCGACCCTGGCGTCCCTCGGCGTGGCGCTGGCGCACGTGCCACCCTTCCTCCTGACCGGCCTGGCGCTGATGATCGGCAGCGTTCCTGCCTGGCCGCTGATGCGCCAGTGGCGCGTGCCCGCATCGACCCTGCTGCTGGGCGTGTTCGGCCTGTTCGGCTTCCACTTCCTGTTGTTCGTCGCGCTTCGCCACGCGCCGCCGATCGAAGCCAACCTCGTCAACTATCTCTGGCCGCTCCTCATCGTCGTCCTCGCGCCGGTGCTGCTGCCGGCCGTGCGGCTGCGGCCGGTCCACGTGCTGGCGGCGCTGGCAGGCTTCGCCGGCGCCGCCCTCGCCATCCTGGGTGGCCGCGATGTCTCGGGCACCCTCGCCTGGGGATACCTGCCCGCGCTCGGCTCGGCCTTCATCTGGGCCACGTATTCGCTGCTCACCCGACGCGTGCCCCACTTCTCCACCGCCGCCATCGGCTTGTTCGGACTCGTCTCCGGCATCCTCGCGCTCGCCTGCCACGTCTGGCTGGAGCCGTCGACGGCGCTGTCGGCGCGCGACTGGATGCTGCTCGTGCTCACGGGGCTCGGCCCCCTGGGCGCCGCGTTCTTCCTGTGGGATGCCGCGCTCAAGCGCGGCGATGCCGTGCGCGTCGGCATCCTCAGCTATCTGACGCCGCTCGCATCGACGCTGCTGCTGGCCGCCACGACCGGACGGCCGCTGACCGCATGGGTCGCCGTCGCAGCCGTGCTGATCGTCGGTTCGGCCCTGGTCGGCATGCGGGCTCGCTGAGGCACTGGGCCCATTCGCGACAATCACGGCCCGGCCAGGCGCCGAGACGAGAGCTCAGATGCATCGACGACAGATCACCGGCCTCCTGGCAGCCACCGCCTGCCTCGCCACAACCCCGCTGCTGCGAGCGGCCGACGTGAGCCAGGCCGAGGCGGCCACCGGCCTGCGCGCCGCGCTCGAGCGCGGTGCACAGGCGGCGGTGTCGTTGCTCGGCCGCGAGGATGGCTTTCTCGGCAATCCGAAGGTCCGCATCCCCTTGCCCAAGTTCCTAGAGGACGCGGCCAAGTTGCTCAAGCTGGCCGGCCAGCAGAAGCGGGTCGACGAGCTCGTCACGGCCATGAACCGGGCCGCGGAAGCCGCCGTGCCCGAGGCGAGGAGCCTGCTGGTCGACGCGGTGAAATCGATGAGCGTCGGCGACGCCCGCCGCATCATCGGTGGCGGCGAGGACTCCGTGACGCGCTTCTTCGCCGAAAAGACGCGGGTGCCTCTCGGCGAGCGCTTCCTGCCGATCGTGACCCGCGAGACGCGGCGCGTCGACCTCGCCGCACGCTTCAACGCCGTCGCCCGCAGGGCCGCCGACATGGGCCTCCTGAAGGGCGACGATGCCGACATCGAGCGCTACGTGACGCGCAAGGCCCTGGACGGCCTCTACTTCATGATCGGCGAGGAAGAGCGGAAGATCCGCCGCGACCCGATTGGCACCGGCAGCGCCATCCTCGCCAAGGTGTTCGGGCGCTGACGCGCGGCGAGTCAGAGCCCGCGCGAGAGCTCGAACATCAGTGCCGCCGGCAGCGAGCTCGCGACGACGTCACGACCGATGCGCGCCATCTTCGCGCCGTTCGTTCCCGACATCTCGAAGGTCGAGCCCTGCTCCAGGATCTCGATGAACACGAAGTCCGGCACCTCCGCGAGGATCTCGTCGCGGAAGTGAGCGAACCGCCCGCCCTTCTGGATCGACTCGACGATGATGGCGTGGGGCAGGCCCTCGCGGCAGAAGCTCGCCGCTTCGTCGATCGAGCTCACGAAGTCGACCAGCATGCTCATGTTGCGCAGTGCGTCCCGTATCACGAGCCGCATCTCGCGCCGCGAGGCGACGACGAGCACGTGGCTGCCGGCGAGCGCCTTGGAGTTGCCCGACTGGGTCGCGCTGTCGTCGATCTCGGTGGCCGAGAGGCCCTCCATCTCGTCGCCGACGGTCTGCGGGAACTCGATCGCCAGCGTCGTGACGCCGTCGTGGTCCTTGCGCTCGACGCCGAGGTTCATGGTCCACGAGGTCTGTTCAATGAGCCGCCAGGTCAGGGAGTCCAGCCGGGGCGGCGGCGCCATGGTGACGCTCTCGTCCACCTGGTCGGCCGGCCGGTGGGCGAAGCGGCAGCTGAGTCGCGCGTGCACCGGCCAGGTCATGAAGTCGACCTTGAAGGCGATGTGCGCGTGGGCGTTCGCCAGCGCCCAGTCGAGGATCGCATTGAGCAGGCTGAACAGCAGCGAGCCGTCGACGATGACGCGCGCCGACTTGAGCTGCGGCTTCAGGGCGATGCCGCGCGCCTGCGTCTCGCGGCTGCGCAGCGTGAGCACGCTCTTCAGCACTTCCTCGAGCTGCAGCACCTCGTGCGACTGGCGCACGCGCCCGCTCGCGAAGCGGGTCAGCTGCTGTCCGATCATGCCCGCCTGGCGTGCCTGCTCGACCTCGTCGCGCAGCGCTCGCAGGCCGGCCCGATCGATCTGCCCGGTGGACGTGAGGAGGTGGATGCGCTCAAGCGCGGCCGTCAGCGGCTCGGCGATCTCCATGCCGACCTGCGAGACGAGCTCGTGCCAGCGCTCGTCCGGGTCGGGCGTGTTGACGCGGGGGGCTCCGGCGGCGCCGGCGGGACGGGTTTGGGTGGACATGCGGCGGTGGTTCTGGCGCGGGCTCACAGGCCTGACTCGGTCGCTGCAGTGTCCGGGCGGGCCCCGAGCGGCGCCAGGGAACCCGTCTGCCGGGGCCGACCCCCTGTTCAGAAACCGGCGAAATGTGACAACTTGTTCACTGTTTTCGCCATAAAGTTTCCTCAGATCGCTCCGGCGTCCCTGAGCAAACGGATCGCGGCGGCGTCCAGCCCGTACTCGGCCAGGACCTCATCGGTGTCCTCGCCCAGCAGCGGCGGCGGGCGTCGATACTGGACCGGCGTCCGGGCGAGCTTGATCGGGCTGGCCACCAGGCGCACGCTTCCGGCCAGCGCGTGCGGCAGATCGATCGTCATGCGCCGCGCGAGCACCTGCGGGTCGGCGAAGACGTCGGCCAGGTCGTTGATCGGGCCGCACGGCACCTTGGCGGCCTCCAGTGCGGCCAGCCAGTCCGCGCGCGTGCGCTGGGCCAGGCGTTCGGCGAGCAGCGGCACCAGCTCGGCACGGTGCCGGACCCGGTCGGCATTGCGGACGAAGCGCAGGTCGCGGGCGAGCTCCGCGCAGCCCGCCACTTCGCAGAATCGCGCGAACTGGGCATCGTTGCCGACGGCGAGGATCAGGTGTCCGTCGGCGACGGCGAAGACCTGATAGGGAACGATGTTCTGGTGCGCGTTGCCGGCCCGCTCCGGCGCGACCCCGGTGGCGAGGTAGCCGGCACCGAGGTTGGCGAGCATCGCCACCTGGGTGTCGAGCAGGGCCATGTCGATCGCCTGGCCCTCGCCGGTCCGGTCGCGGTGGCGAAGGGCTGCGAGGATGGCGGTGGCGGCGTACATGCCGGTGAAGAGGTCGGCAACGGCGACGCCGACCTTCTGCGGCCCGCCGCCCGGAGCGCTGTCGTCGACCTCCGCGCGCGACGGTCCGGTCACGCTCATCAGGCCGCCGCGGCCCTGGATGGCGTAGTCGTAGCCCGCCTGCTCGCGGTACGGACCAGTCTGCCCGTAGCCCGTGATGGAGCAATAGACCAGGCGGGGATTCAGGGCGAGCAAGGACGCGGCGTCCAGACCCTGCCGGGCCATGTCGCCGACCTTGAAGTTCTCGATCAGCACGTCGGCGCGCGCGGCCATCGTGCGCACGAGGTTGGTGCCCTGCGGCGTCGACAGGTCCACCGTGATCGATCGCTTGTTGCGGTTGGCGCCGAGGTAGTACGCGGCCTCGGCGGTCTCGCGTCCTTGCGTGTCCTTCAGGAAAGGCGGGCCCCACCCCCGCGTGTCGTCGCCGCCGGGGTGCCCTTTGCCGGGCGGCCGCTCGATCTTGATGACGTCCGCGCCCAGGTCGGCCAGCGTCTGCGTGCACCACGGTCCGGCCAGGACGCGGGTGAGGTCGAGCACCCGCAGCCCGGCGAGCGCCGCCGGCGACGTGGGCGACGCAGAGCCCTCGCCGCCGGCGGGATCGGGCGATGCGCGCGAAGAGCTTTCGTCCATGCGGCATTGTCGATCAGCCCTCCGCGAGCGGCCCCGATAATGACGCGATGACGACGTCTGCCGGACGGCCCGGATTCCTTCGGGACCGGACGGTGCTGCTGCTCGGCCTCGTCGTCGCGGGCTGCTTCCCGACCTTCGACTGGCGTGAAGCGCGCCCCGAACGAAGCGGCGCCGCCCTGCTGTTTCCGTGTCGCCCGGACCGGCACGAGCGCGTCGTCCCGTTGGCGGGAGCCGCCGTGCGCATGCAACTGCATTCGTGCAAGGCAGGCGGCTTGACGTTCTCTCTGGCGCTCGCCGACGTCGCCGAGCCGCTCCGCGTGGCGCCGACGCTGCTCGCCTGGCGACAGCTGACCGTCGAGAACATCGTAGGCAAGGCGGCTCTGCTCGGAGAACCCAAGGTGGCAGGGGCGACGCCGAACCCCGAAGCGCGGACCGTGCGCATCGACGGTCGGCTGCCCGACGGGCGCCCTGTCGTCGTCCATGCCGCCTTCTTCGTTAAGGGACTGAGGGTCTACCAGGCGAGCGTGGTCGGCCAGACCGAGCCGCCGCCGCGCGAATCGCTCGAGACCTTCTTCACCGCGATCCGCCTGTCCGACTCGCCTTAGCGGCACCCGAACTCACATAATCCGCCGCCATGCCCGGTCTCCTGATCATTGCCCACGCGCCGCTCGCCACGTCGCTGAAGGCAGTCGCCGAGCATGCCTACCCCGATTGCGCTGCCCTGCTGGCCGTTCTCGACGTGGAGCCGGACACGCCGATCGAAGAGGTCGAAGCCCAGGCGCGGCGGCTTCTCGAGCGCGTGCGTCGGCCCGAGGCGCTGATCCTCACCGACGTGTTCGGGGCCACGCCGTGCAACATTGCGCAGCGCCTGGCCGATGGTGTCCAGGTGAAGGTCGTCGCCGGCGTCAACGTGCCGATGCTCTGGCGGACCCTGTGCTATGTGGACGAGTCGCTCGATGCCGTGCTCGCTCGGGCCGTCGCCGGCGCGACCCAGGGCGTCATGCAGGTGGCCACGTCACGGCCCCAGAACCAGACGCCGAAGGCGCGAAGCAGTGATCAGAACGACCATCAGGATCAGTAACAAGCTCGGCCTGCATGCGCGCGCGTCGGCCAAGCTGACGAAGCTCGCCGGCAGCTTCAAGAGCGAGGTCTGGATGAGCCGCAACGGCCGGCGCGTGAATGCCAAGAGCATCATGGGGGTCATGATGCTGGCTGCCGGCGCTGGTTCCGAGGTCGAGCTCGAGGTCGAGGGCGAGGACGAGCAGGTCGCGACGGCCGCCATCACGGCTCTGTTCGAGGACAAGTTCGGCGAGGGCCAGTAGATTCCGAGCGCTGCCCGGAGTGATCCGGAGGCGGTTTCGCGGTCGCCGCTGCTAGCATCGATCGCATGAGTTTCCAGCTCTTCGGCTTGCCCGTTTCCAAGGGCATCGCGATCGGGCGGGCAGTGCTGGTGGCCTCCAGCCGGATCGACGTGGCGCACTACTACGTGCGCGAGACCGAGGTCGACTCCGAAATCGAGCGTTTGCGGCATGCCCGGGACCTGGTCGCGGGCGAGCTGGCGGCGATGCAACGGGACTTGCCCCCCGAGGCACCTGCGGAGCTGTCCGCGCTGCTCGACGTCCACCTGATGCTGCTGCACGACGACACGCTGTCGGGCGCGACCAAGCAGTGGATCCGTGAGCGCCACTACAACGCCGAGTGGGCTCTCTCCGCACAGCTCGAGGTGCTGGCGCGCCAGTTCGACGAAATGGAGGATGAGTACCTCCGCGAGCGCAAGGCGGATCTCGAGCAGGTCGTCGAGCGCCTCCTGGGCGTGCTGGCCCGCGGCGAGGACGGTGCGTCGCCGATTGCCGCCCATCGCCTGCTCGCCGGCGATGCAGGCGACCCGCTGGTCCTGGTCGCCAGCGACATCTCGCCGGCCGACATGCTGCAGTTCAAGGGGGGCGTGTTCCTCGGCTTCGTCACCGACGTGGGGGGTCGCACGTCGCACACCGCGATCGTTGCCCGCAGCATGGACATCCCGGCCGTCGTGGGCGCACGGGAGGCGAGCCGCCTGATTCGCCAGGACGACTGGCTGGTGATCGACGGCGACACCGGAACGGTCATCGTCGACCCGCCGGCCTCGGTCATCGAGGAGTACCGCGCGCTCAAGAGGGAGCGGGAGCGCGGTCGCGCCCGGCTGGCCCGCCTGCGCCACCTGCCCGCGGTGACGCTCGACGGGCAATCTGTCGAGTTGCTGGCCAACATCGAGCGTCCCGAGGACGCAGCGCTGGCACTGAAGGCCGGTGCGGTCGGCGTCGGTCTGTTCCGCAGCGAGTTCCTGTTCATGAACCGGGACGGCGAGCTGCCCGGCGAGGACGAGCAATTCGAGGCGTATCGGATGGCCGTGGTCGCCATGCGAGGCCTGCCGGTGACGATCCGGACCGTCGACATCGGCGCCGACAAGGCGCTCGAGCGGATGTCCGCGAACGAGCTCCGCCACGAGCACGCCCTCAATCCGGCCCTCGGTCTTCGCGCCATTCGCTGGAGCCTGTCCGAGCCGACGATGTTCCGTCAGCAGCTGCGGGCCATTCTGCGGGCGAGCGCTTTCGGACCGGTCCGGATCCTGATCCCGATGGTGGCCCACCTGAGCGAAATCCGGCACACCGTCAATGCGCTGGCGCGGGCGCGGCACCAACTCGACGACGCTGGGCGAGCGTACGGCCGCGTCGAGCTCGGCGCGATGGTCGAGGTCCCGGCCGCGACCCTGATGCTGCCGGTGTTCCTTCGCCACCTCGACTTCGTCTCGGTGGGCACCAACGACCTCATCCAGTACACGCTGGCCATCGATCGTGCCGACGAGTCCGTCGCGCACTTGTACAACCCTTGGCACCCGGCGGTGCTCCGGCTGGTTGCACAGACCATCGCCGCAGCCCAGCACGCGGGAAAAGGCGTCAGCGTCTGCGGCGAGATGGCCGGCGATCCGGCGTTCACCGAACTTCTGCTCGGGATGGGCTTGCGAAGCTTCTCGATGCACCCATCTCAAATCGTCGCCGTCAAGCAGCGCGTTCTCGCCACCGACACCCGGCAGTGGGCGGGGTGGCTGGAGCAGGTGCTTGGCGCTGACGAGCCCGAGCGGGAATGCGGAGCCCTGATCGCTGCTCTGGCGAAGGGCAAGGCAAGGCCTGCACATGCGTCGGCAGCGGCGCTATAATGCTGGCCCTGTCTCGTTCGAGGCGGGTGAGATGCCGGTCCTGCCGGCTCATCGAACCCTTGGCACGATCGACCACAAGGCTTGACAGGTCTAGTCGAAACGTGCCAGAATCGTGGTCTTCGCTGATAGCTGATTTCTCTGCTTCAGCCGCGCCCTTCGGGACGCCAGCTCTTTAAAAACTGACAGCCGATAAGTGTGGGCGTTCGAGGCCGAGTGCCTTGGTCGAAAGACCGAGGTCTCATGGACCTTAAACGCTCATGAAGTGAAGTTCACTTCAATTCATTGAGCAACATTCAAGATCGAACTGAAGAGTTTGATCCTGGCTCAGATTGAACGCTGGCGGCATGCCTTACACATGCAAGTCGAACGGCAGCACGGGAGCAATCCTGGTGGCGAGTGGCGAACGGGTGAGTAATACATCGGAACGTGCCCAGTAGTGGGGGATAACCCGGCGAAAGCCGGACTAATACCGCATACGACCTACGGGTGAAAGCGGGGGATCGCAAGACCTCGCGCTATCGGAGCGGCCGATGTCAGATTAGCTTGTTGGCGGGGTAAAAGCCCACCAAGGCGACGATCTGTAGCTGGTCTGAGAGGACGACCAGCCACACTGGGACTGAGACACGGCCCAGACTCCTACGGGAGGCAGCAGTGGGGAATTTTGGACAATGGGCGCAAGCCTGATCCAGCCATGCCGCGTGCGGGAAGAAGGCCTTCGGGTTGTAAACCGCTTTTGTCAGGGAAGAAACGCTTCGGGCCAATACCTCGGAGTAATGACGGTACCTGAAGAATAAGCACCGGCTAACTACGTGCCAGCAGCCGCGGTAATACGTAGGGTGCAAGCGTTAATCGGAATTACTGGGCGTAAAGCGTGCGCAGGCGGCTTTGCAAGACAGATGTGAAATCCCCGGGCTTAACCTGGGAACTGCATTTGTGACTGCATGGCTGGAGTGCGGCAGAGGGGGATGGAATTCCGCGTGTAGCAGTGAAATGCGTAGATATGCGGAGGAACACCGATGGCGAAGGCAATCCCCTGGGCCTGCACTGACGCTCATGCACGAAAGCGTGGGGAGCAAACAGGATTAGATACCCTGGTAGTCCACGCCCTAAACGATGTCAACTGGTTGTTGGGTCTTCACTGACTCAGTAACGAAGCTAACGCGTGAAGTTGACCGCCTGGGGAG
>DATAGP010000016.1:0-46600 GCA_036263655.1 Caldimonas sp.
GCTCGTCGAGGCGGCCGCGCAGCTCCTCCTTGATCGTCTCGATTGCCGCCACGACGCGCCCGCGCGGTGTCGCGTAGTGGCTCGCCGGGTAGATGACGAAGCGCGGGATCTTCTGCCGGATCCGGCCGGTGAGCGGGTCGAACAGGGTCAGCGACTCGAGCTCGTCGTCGAACAGCTCGATCCGGATCGCGAGCTCGCTGTGCTCGGCCGGGAAGACGTCGATGGTGTCGCCGCGGACCCGGAACGTGCCGCGCGAGAAGTCGGTCTCGTTGCGGGTGTACTGCATCCGGATCAGGTGCGCGATCGCGTCGCGCTGGCCCAGCTTGTCGCCGGTGCGCATGATCATGCGCATCTCGGTGTAGTCCTCGGGCGCGCCGATGCCGTAGATCGCGCTCACCGAGGCGACGATGACCACGTCGCGCCGCTCCAGCACGCTCTTGGTCGCCGAGAGCCGCATCTGCTCGATGTGCTCGTTGATCGCCGAGTCCTTCTCGATGAACAGGTCGCGCTGCGGGACGTAGGCCTCGGGCTGGTAGTAGTCGTAGTAGCTGACGAAGTACTCGACGGCGTTCTTCGGGAAGAACTCGCGGAACTCGCTGTACAGCTGGGCTGCCAGGGTCTTGTTCGGCGCGAAGACGATCGCCGGCCGGCCGACCTGGGCGATGACGTTGGCCATCGTGAAGGTCTTGCCCGAGCCGGTGACGCCGAGCAGCGTCTGGAAGCTCAGGCCGTCGTTGATGCCTTCGACGAGACCGGCGATGGCCGTCGGCTGGTCGCCGGCGGGCTGATAGGGGCAGAAGAGCTGGAAGGGCGAGCCGGGGTACGTGACGAATTCGCCTTCCTGCTCGGGCGCCACGGTTTCGGCGAGTGCGACCTCGGTCATGGGGGTCCTGGACGATAAGATTCGGGGTTGGCTCGCGCCGGCGACGCGAAACCGATCAGGTTAGCGCAAACGCCGACCGCGGCACGCCTCCTGCCGGTGGCCGGTGTCTTGAACATGGCGCCGGCGAGCGCATTTTCAAAGGCTGCGGCCGCTTCAAGGAACCCCAATGTCTTCTCTGTTCGATGCCGTCGAGATGGCGCCCCGCGACCCGATCCTGGGCATCAGCGAGCAGTTCGCAGCCGATCCGAACCCGAACAAGGTGAACCTCAGCGTCGGCGTGTACTACGACGAGAACGGGAAGCTGCCCCTTCTCCAGTGCGTGCGCAAGGCCGAGGCCCTGATGATGGAAACGCCGAAGGCACGCGGCTACCTGCCGATCGACGGCATCGCCAGCTACGACGACGCCACCCAGGCGCTGGTGTTCGGCGCCGACCATCCGGTGCGGCGTGCCGGCCGGATCGCGACCGTGCAGGCCGTCGGCGGCACCGGCGGGCTGAAGCTGGGTGCCGATCTCCTTCGTCGCATGAGCCCCGGCTCCCAGGTGCTGATCAGCGATCCCAGCTGGGAGAACCATCGCGCACTCTTCGAAGGCGCCGGATTCGCGGTCCATTCCTATCCGTACTACGACGCCAAGGCGCATGCGGTCGACTTCCCGGCCATGCTCGCCTACCTGAAGAGCGCGGCCCCGGGCTCGATCGCCGTGCTGCACGCCTGCTGCCACAACCCGACCGGCTGCGATCTGACGTCCGAGCAGTGGTCGCAGGTGGTCTCGACCCTGGTCGAGCGCCGCCTGGTCCCCTTCCTCGACCTCGCGTACCAGGGCTTCGGCGAGGGCATCTTCGAGGACGGCGTGGCCGTCCGTCTCTGCCTCGACGCCGGGCTCGACTTCTTCGTCGCCACCAGCTTCTCGAAGAGCTTCTCGCTCTATGGCGAGCGGGTCGGCGCTCTGTCGGTGGTGTGCGCCAGCCAGGACGCCGCGGCACGCGTCCTGAGCCAGCTGAAGCGGGTCATCCGGACCAACTACTCCAACCCGCCGACGCACGGCGCCGCCGCCGTCGCGCACGTGCTGACCACCCCCGAGCTCCGCACGCTCTGGGAGCAGGAGCTCGCCGGCATGCGCGAGCGGATCAAGCGGATGCGCTTCGAACTGCAGCGCCGGCTGGTCGCCGCCGGCGCGCCGATTGACACCGACTTCATCACCGTGCAGCGCGGCATGTTCAGCTACTCCGGCCTGAACAAGACGCAGATGCAGCGGCTGCGCAGCGAGTTCGGCATCTACGGCGTCGACTCCGGGCGGATCTGCGTTGCCGCCCTGAACGACCGCAACATCGGCGCCGTCGTCGATGCGATCGTGCAGGTCACGGAAAGGGCCACCGCATGATGCTCTACGAGTGGTACGAGGCGCAGCGGGCGCTGCTCAGCCCTTTCTCGGAGTTCGCCAGCGCGTCGTCGAAGCTCTACAACCACCCGCTCTCGATGTTCGCGCACACGCCGATGGCCCACCGCGTCTCGGCCGGCCTCGAGCTCATGCACCGGCTGGCGAAGGACTACGAGAAACCCGAGTTCGACATCCGCTCGATCGTCGTCGACGGCGTCGAGGTCGCCGTGCACGAGCAGGTCGCGATCGAGAAGGACTTCTGCCGCCTCCTTCGCTTCAAGCGCCTCACCGATGACCTGCCGACGCTGCAGCGGCTGAAGGTGCAGCCGACCGTCCTCGTCGTCGCGCCGCTGTCGGGCCACCACTCGACGCTGCTGCGCGACACGGTGCGCGAGCTGCTGAAGGAGCACAAGGTCTACATCACCGACTGGACCGATGCCCGCATGGTCCCCGAGGACCGCGGCCCCTTCCACCTGGACGACTACGTCCGCTACGTCGAGGAATTCATCCGCTTCGTCGGCCCGGAGGTGAACGTCATCTCGGTCTGCCAACCGACCGTTCCCGTGCTCGCGGCGATATCGCTCATGGCCACCGCCGGCGAGCCGACGCCGCGAACCATGACGATGATGGGCGGCCCCATCGACGCCCGCAAGAGCCCGACGGCCGTCAACAACCTGGCGATGAACAAGAGCCACGCCTGGTTCGAGAACAACGTCATCCATCGCGTTCCGGTGAACTATCCCGGTGCGGGCCGACCGGTGTATCCCGGGTTCCTGCAGCACGCTGGCTTCATCGCCATGAACCCCGACCGCCACCTGAAGTCGCACTACGACTACTTCCTCGACCTGGTTCGCGGCGACGGCGACAACGCCGACGTGCACCGCGGCTTCTACGACGAGTACAACGCCGTGCTCGACATGCCCGCCGAGTACTACCTCGACACCATCAAGACCGTGTTCCAGGACTTCGCGCTGGTCGAAGGCACCTGGCACGTGGGCGGCGAGCTCGTGCGTCCGCAGGACATCACCACGACGGCCCTGCTGACCATCGAAGGCGAGCTCGACGACATCTCGGGCGCCGGGCAGACGCGCGCGGCGCACGACCTGTGCACCGGCGTGCCCCCGGAGCGTCGCTTCCACTACGACGCGATCGGCGCGGGCCACTACGGCATCTTCTCCGGACGGCGCTGGCGCGAGAAGATCTACCCGCGGGTGCGCGACTTCATCGCCGACCACCAGGGCGCCCCCAGCAAGGCGCGGCGCGCGAAGTCCCGTCGGGCCGTCCTGAGCGCCTGACGTCGCCGCGCGCGATGGTCCTCGCCGAGGCACTGCTCGACGCGCTGCCGCAGACGCAGTGCACGCGCTGCGGCTTCGCCGATTGCCGCGGCTACGCGGAGGCGATTGCTGCCGGGGCGGCCGACATCAACCGCTGCCCGCCGGGCGGGCTCGAGGGCGTCGAGCGGCTGGCGCGGATCACCGCCAAGGCGGCCATTCCGCTGGACCCGGCCTGCGGCAGCGAAGGTCCGCGGGCGCTCGCGGTCATCGACGAGCCCGCCTGCATCGGCTGCGCGCTCTGCCTGAAGGCCTGCCCGGTCGACGCGATCCTCGGCGCGGCCAAGCACATGCACACCGTGATCGAAGGCCTCTGCACCGGCTGCGAGCTCTGCGTTCCCGTCTGCCCGGTGGACTGCATCGCCCTCGTCGACGCGAGCGGCGAGAAGACCGGCTGGAGCGCCTGGAGCGCTGCCGATGCCCACCAGGCCCGGGCGCGCTACGCCGAGCACCGCCGCCGACTCGACGAGTCCGCGCGGTCCGCGCCGGACGGTGCGCAGGTCGCGCCGGCGAAGAGCGCGATCGTCGCCGCCGCGATCGCCCGCGCCCGCGCCGCCCGATCGGCCGGGTAGCGCAGCGGGATCCATGAAGACCGCCGACATCGGTGCGTTCTTCGCCACCCTGCGCGACGCCAACCCCGAGCCGGCGAGCGAGCTCGAGTACACCAGCATCTTCGAGCTGCTCGCAGCAGTGCTGCTGTCGGCGCAGGCCACCGACCGCGGCGTCAACAAGGCGACCCGGCTGCTGTTCCCGAGGGCTCCGACGCCGCGCAAGATGCTCGCCCTGGGGCTGCCGGCGCTCGAGGAGGCGATCAAGTCGATCGGCCTGTTCCGCACCAAGGCGAAGAACCTGCACGCGACCTGCCGCATCCTCGTCGAGCAGCACGACGGACGCGTGCCGCGCTCGCGCGAGGCGCTCGAGGCGCTCCCGGGCGTCGGTCGCAAGACGGCCAACGTCGTCCTCAACAATGCCTACGGCGATCCGACGCTCGCCGTCGACACGCACGTGTTCCGGGTCGCCAACCGGACCGGCCTCGCGCTCGGCCGCACGCCGCTGGAAGTGGAGATGCGGCTGCTGCAGCGCGTCCCGGCCGACTTCCTGCAGCACGCGCACCACTGGCTGATCCTGCATGGCCGCTACGTCTGCCAGGCGAAGCGTCCGCTGTGCGAGGTCTGCGCCGTCGCGAGGTGGTGCGACTCGGCACCGCCCGCATTGCGTCGTCGCGCGGCGCCGCAAAAGCCGGCGTAGATCGCACCGATGCCCTAGCGCGGGCCGGCGCTCCGTTCGCGCCGCACCAGGTCCAGCGCCGCACACATCGCCCGTGCGCCGTCGACGATGCGCGGCCCCAGCCGGCTGATGCCGTCGCCGTTGAGCGTGAAGAGCCAGCCGTTGCGAACGGCGGACATCCGGCGATGCCTCTGCCAGGTGGCGAAGGACGGGTCGTCGGGACGACGCTGCCAGGCCGGTGCCCCGCCGCCCTCCTCGCTGGCCGTGAACATCGCCTCGGGGTCAGCGGCCACGACCGCCTCGGTCGAGACGACCGGAACCAGCGGCGCCAGCTCGGCGAACACGTTGCGGCCGCCGCACAGCGCGACCACGTCGTTGATCAGCTGGCGGCCGTTGATCGTCATCAGCGGCCGCGTCCAGACCTGATAGAAGACACGAACGGACGCTGCAGCGGCGTGCCGGTCACGCAGCGCCGCGAGGCTCCGGCGCAGCTCGGCGGCTGTCGAGGCGGCCACGCCCTCGCTTCCGAGCAGGTGGCCGAGCCGTTCGATGGCGCGGGCCACATCGTCGAGCCGGCGCGGCTCCAGATGGAACAGCGGGATGCCGGCCGCCGCCAGCTGCTCCTGCTCGCGGCTCGTGGCGCCGCGTTGCCAGACGAGAACGAGGTCCGGCTTCATCGTCAGCACGCGCTCGACGTCGAGCCGGCCGGCATCGCCGATGCGCGGGATGCGCCGCGCCGGCTCGGGGAAGTCGCTCAGGTCGGTCGTGCCGACGAGCGAGGCACCGGCACCGGCGGCGAACACCAGCTCGGCGAGGCTGGGGGCCAGGGTGACGACACGCTTCGGCGGCGCCTCGAAGACATGCGTCCTGCCGCTGTCGTCGACGGCGCTCAGCGCCTGCGCGCAGGCCGGGCACAGCCAGGCGAGCGCGGCCGCCAGGCACCAGCGGTGCAGCCCGGCCCTGCGCCGGCAGCCCACCTTCACGGTGCGCTCCGCACCGGCGCACCGGCAGCCGGCACGTCGGCAGTGAGGAAACGCGTCGCCCCACCGACCTCGACGGCGTCGATCCTGACGCCGAAGACCTCGCCGAGGCGATGCGGATCGAACACCTGCGAGCGCGTGCCTGCGACAGCGGCGCCGAGACCGTCGATCAGGACCGCGTGGCTCGCCAGGTCCCACGCCAGGTTCAGGTCGTGCAGGCTGGCGACCACGGCGCCGCCGTCGTCGGCGTGCTCGCGCAGCACGCGCAGGAGCAGGCGCTGGTGCGCGGGATCGAGATGCGATGCGGGCTCGTCGAGCAGCAGGATCGGCGCGCCCTGCAGCAAGGCCGTGGCGAGCGCGACCCGCTGCCGCTCGCCGCCGGAGAGGATCCGCACGTCCACGTGGGCCAGCGGCGCCAGCGACACGCGATCGAGGACCCGATGCACCTCCTCGTCGGCCACCGTGGCGAAGCCGAAGCGCCAGCGAAGGTCGCGGCGATGGGCGAGGGCCGCCGTCTCGAGCACCGTCGACGGGAACGGGTCGAACCAGAACTGCGGGCTCCAGGCACGCTCGGCGGCCAGCGCTGCCATGGACCACTCGGCGAGCGGCCGGCCGTCCAGACGGATCGCACCGGCCGCCGCAGGAAAAGTGCCGGACAGCGCGGCCAGGAGCGACGACTTGCCCGCTCCGTTCGGTCCGATCACGACCCAGCGCTCGCCCGCACGGACTTCGAAGTCGAGTCGGGCGAACAGGCGCCTCGTCCAGGCCAGTCCGCCTGCGTTCAGGGCGAGGCCCGCCACCTCGATGCGGCCGGCCTTCATGCGCGCCCGGGTGCGGCCGGACGGCGCAAGAGCATGGCGATGAAGGTGGGAACGCCGACGGCCGCGGCGAGCACGCCGACCGGCAGCTGCAGCGGTGCCAGCGCGGTCCGCGCCACCGCGTCGGCGAGGACGACGAAAGCGCCACCGCCGAGCGCGCTCGCCGGTATCAGCGCCGGCGCAGCGCGCACGCCGACCAGGCGGAGCGCATGCGGAACCACCAGCCCGACGAAGCCGATCGCGCCGGCGGTCGCGACCGCGGCTCCGGTCGCGAGCGATGCGGCGAGCAGCACGCCGCGGCGCCGCCGACCCACGGCCACGCCGAGGGTGGCGGCCCAGGCGTCGCCGCGCGCCAGCCAGTCGAGCTCGCGCGAGCTCGGCCAGACGATGACGAGGGCCAGCGCCAGCGCGACCCAGACGATCTCCCAGCGCGCGGCGCCGTTCAGATCGCCGAGGAGCCAGAACACCATGCCGCGCAGCTGTCCCTGATCGGCAAGGGTGAGGATCAGCGACACCAGCGCCGAGCAGCCCGAGCCGATCATCACCCCGACCAGGAGGAAAGCCGTCGAGGCGTCTGCCTGCGCCGAGAACGCATGCGCCTCGAGCCGACGCCAGAGCAGGCCGAAGAGAAGCGCTGACGCGAGCGTCGCGCCGATGCCGGCGCCGACCGCGACACCCCACTCGGACAGCACGACGCCGCCTGCGCCGCCGACCAGCATGGCTCCCAGCGCACCCACCGAGGCGCCTCCGGCGACGCCGAGCACGTACGGATCGGCGAGCGCGTTGCGGGTCAGCGACTGCATCAGGGCGCCGGAGACGGCGAGCGCGGCGCCGGCACCGAAGCCGGCGAGAACGCGCGGCACGCGGATGCGCCAGAAGATGTCGTCGCCGGCGAGGCCGAACCCTGACGAGCCGGCGAGGACGCCGATCGTGCAGGCGAGCACCGCCGCGACGGCACAGAGCGCGAGCACCTGCGGGATCCTCATGTCGCGGAGGCTACAGGCCCTGGCCGTCGTAGCGAACGCCGATCCAGGCCTGGCGGCCCAGCGCCTGGTAGTCGAGCACCGGCTCGACGCGACGGTCGAGCGCGTTGAGCAGCCGCGCCTCGACGCGCCACTGCGGCTGGAAGCGCCACGACGCGCGCAGGCCGACGGTGGCATAGCCGCCCAGCACCACGCCGGCGTCGGGGCGGGAGCCGACGAACAGCAGCGACGCTCCGACGCGCCAGGCACCCGGCTCGTAGTCGACCGCCACCGTCTCCTGGTGCGCGGCACGGCGAGCGAGACGCTCGCCGGTGTCGAGGTCGCGGGCATCGAGGAGATCGACCGTCGCGCGCGCCGCGAGCGCACCCCAGCGATGGGAGCCCGCAAGCGTGACGCCCTGCAGACGAGCCTGGCCGACGTTGGCGGCGCAGCCGAAATCGAAGGGCGGCTCGGGCGGGCAGGCGCTCCGGTCCGGCTGGTAGCGGATGAGATCGCGCACCCGGTTGCGGTACACCGTCGCCGACGCGCGTGTCGTGCCGCGCTCCCAGGCGACGCCGAGCTCGATGCTGCGGCCTCGCTCCGGCCGCACCGAGGCGACGCCGAACCCCGGGAAGTAGAGATCGTTGAAGGTGGGTGCGCGATAGCTGGTGCCGGCGAGCGCACGCAGCCTGAGTCCGTCGACGATCTCGAGGGCGTAGCCGAGGCGGCCCGTCGTGTTCCCCCCGTAGACCGAGTTCACGTCGCGCCGGAGGTCGGCCTGGAGTGCATGCGCACCGAAGCTTCCCGAATAGCCGATCACGCCGGCGTGGTTGCGACGCACCGGATCGCTGGCGAAGACGCCTGCGCTGGCGCGCTCGGACAAGTGCTCGTAGGCCAGCATCAGCCGATGGTCGCTGGCAAGCGCCAGCGCGTTCTGCCAGGTCGCCTGCTCACGGCGGGTGATGAAGCGGCTGACGCTCGTGCCACCGCTGGTCAGGTCGTCGACGTGGCGCGCCCACTGCAGGGTCGTCGTCCATGCCGTCGTCGGCCGGCCGCGGTAATCCAGCGCCGCGCTCCGCGTCTTCAGGCGGTTCCGGAAGTCGGGCGATGCGTCCGGAAGGAAGTCGGGCGGGTTGAACTCGGCCGCGTCGTAGCGGGCGTCCAGACGCGTCTCCATGGCATGCACGCCGATCCGATGATCCTTGGCGTGCGTGTAGCCGAGCCGCACGTTGGCCGAGTCGCGGCGGAAGCCGTCGCGATCCGGATTGAAGCTGCCGAAGCGGTCGCCCGGGTACAGCGCCGACACGCCGCGGCTCTCGTCGCGGCCGACGGCCAGGGCATAGTCGAACTCGGCGGCCGAGCCGCTCACGGCGACGTCGCCCTGGCGCGAGCGGTAGCCGCCGACATGCGCCGAGCCGGCGAGTCGCGTCACGCCCTCGCCGCGTCGCGTGAAGATGTGGACGACGCCGCCGACGGCGTCGGCGCCGTACAGGCTCGACGCCGGCCCGCGCAGCACCTCGATGCGCTCGATCTGGCTGAGGCTGAGGGATTCGAACTGCGCCTGCCCGAGGGTCGACGAGCCGATCCGAACGCCATCGACGAGCACGACCGTGCTGTTGGTGCTTGCGCCGCGAATGAAGAACCCCGCGTTCTGGCCGGGACCGCCGTTGCGCGCCAGCTGGAGGCCGGCCTCGCGCCGAAGCAGGTCTTCGACGGAATCGGCGGTGCTGCCGCGTATGCGCTCGCTCTCGATGACGACGATGTCGGCAGCGCTGCGCGACTGCAGCTGGGGCTCGCGGCTGCCGACGACGACGACGGGATCGAGACGGCTCTGCGCCGCGGCCAGCGACGGAAAGAGGGCGAGCAGGAGCGAACGACGGGCGGCTCTCCAGGCGCGCCGGCGCAGGTGAACTTCGGACATGGTGGGCTTTCGGAACAAGCGGCGAGCGACCGCTTCCCCGCGGACGCTTGCGACATGAACGCGGCCGAAGCCGCGTCCGCTTGCTGGCCGGTATCCGGGCTGGCGGGGCGACCCGGGCGACCTTCCCGGAACCGTGAGGGCTCCAGTGGCATGTGCGCCTGGGCTGGAGTCCCCCGTGAAGCGACTCCGCCCGCCGTACCGTTGCGGGGGCAGCGCGGTTGCGGTCGGCGCTCGCACGCCTTCCTTCCGCTTCCCGTTTAACTGTGAAGGCATGAACGCCTTCACGGGCACCAGCGCCTTGCATTCTAGGCAGTGCCGAGTCGACGCCTACAATTTGGCCACCCATCCTCAGGCATTCGCTCATGTCCAAGATCGAGGAGCTCGCAGACCGCGTCGAGCGCCTGCTGGTTCGCCATCAGGAGCTGCAGCGGACGAACGCCTTGCTGGTGGAGCAGCTGCAGAGCGTGGCCGACGAGCGCGACAACCTCCGCGCGCGCCTCAACGCCGCCCGCACCCGGATCGACGTGCTGCTCGAACGCCTGCCGCGCGACCCGGCAGTGCCGCTCGACGGCTCCGGCGAGGCGGCTCGACCGGGCCTGACGTGAAGCAAGTCGAGGTCACGATCCTCGGGCAAAGCTACATCCTCGGCTGTCCCGACGGGGGCGAGGCGTCGCTGCTCGAGGCGGTCAGCGCCGTCGACCGCGAAATGCGCACGATCCGCGATGGCGGCAAGGTCAAGGCGCGCGAGCGCATCGCCGTGCTGGCGGCGCTGAACCTCGCCTTCGCGCTCGCCGAGGGTCACGCCTCGCCGGCAGCGGCCGAGGACAGCCCGATGAACGGCGCCGCACCGGCCGACGAGGTCGACCTCGACGGCCTCATCCGGCGCATCGACATAGCCCTTGGCGCCGACGGACAACTGCTCTGATTTGCGCTCGCCGCGCAGGCCGAAGTCGTAGAATGAACTCGTCCGTTGCGCTCGCGTGAACTTTATATTTCCTTGAACCGATGCTCGCAAGAGCAAGGGCTTGGAACATCGCCCGGTTGGTGTGATCGTCTCGCGTCAGATGAACCCGAAGCCCGGCTGACCTCGCCCACCTGAACTGCCTGGGTTCAGGAATGCGGTTCACGGGGCGCGGCGGACACCTTATTCGTTGCGACGCGTCCCATGGCCTACTGGTTGATGAAGAGCGAGCCGAGCGAGTGCTCGATCGACGACGCGGCCGCGGCACCGAACGCGACCGTTCCGTGGGTCGGCGTGCGCAACTTCCAGGCCCGCAACTTCATGCGCAACGACATGCGGCCGGGCGACGGCGTGCTCTTCTATCACTCGTCGTGTCCCGAGCCCGGTGTGGCCGGGCTCGCCGAAGTCGCCTCGGCGCCGTATCCCGACGCAACCCAGTTCGATCCCGAGAGCCACTACTACGACGCCAAGTCGCGGCCGGAGAAGCCGCGCTGGTACCACGTCGACGTGAAGGTGCTGAAGAAGACGCGCTTGCTCTCGCTCGCCGAGATGCGAACGATCCCCGAGCTCGCCTCGATGCGGCTCCTTCGTCGGGGCAACCGCCTGTCGATCACCCCCGTGAGCGACGACGAGTGGCGCACTGTCAACGCCTGGCTCGAGGCTGCCGCCTGATCGGGCCGGCTCGGCCGCGCCCGGATCGCTTGTCCTGAGCCCGACTGCACGCTTCGACGTCGTCGTGGTCGGCGCCGGCGCGGCGGGACTCTTCTGCGCAGCCCTTGCGGGCCAGTGCGGATTGCGCGTGCTGCTCGTCGACCATGCGGAGAAGGTGGCCGAGAAGATCCGCATCTCCGGCGGCGGCCGCTGCAACTTCACGAACGTCGAGGTCGGCGCGGCGAACTTCGAATCGCGCAACCCGGACTTCTGCCGCTCGGCGCTGGCCCGCTACACGCCGCGCGACTTCGTCGCGCTGCTGGGGCGGCACGGCATCGCCTGGCACGAGAAGCACAAGGGCCAGCTCTTCTGCGACGGCTCCAGCGCTCAGGTGATCGACATGCTGCTGACCGAGTGCGCGACCGGCGGCGTGCAGCGCTGGCAGCCGTGCAGCGTCGCCGAGGTTCGACACAACGGCGGCGGCTTTCGCCTGCGGACCGGGCGCGGCGAGGTAGACACACCAAGGCTGGTCGTCGCCACCGGCGGGCTCTCGATCCCCAAGATCGGCGCTTCGGGTTGGGGTTACGACCTGGCCCGGCAGTTCGGACATGAGATCGTCGAGACGCGTCCGGCCCTGGTGCCGCTCGTCTGCGCGGGCGACCCTTGGGAACCATTCGCGGCTCTCTCCGGCGTCGCCCTGCCCGTGCGGATCGCGGCGCGCTCCGGACGGGGATCGATGTCCTTCGATGACGACCTCCTGTTCACCCACCGCGGCCTCAGCGGCCCGGCGGTGCTGCAGATCTCGACCTACTGGCGGGCCGGCGAGCCGCTGCGGGTGGACCTGGCGCCGGGCCAGGACCTGCGCCGCGTGTTCCTCGATGCGAAGGCCCTGCCCGGGCGGCGCGTCGCTGCCGTGCTCGCCGACGTCCTGCCGCGTCGACTCGCCGCAGCCTGGCTGGCGGACAGCCCGGAGCTCTCCGAACGGCGCGTCGCCGACTGCCGCGACCGCGACCTCCATGTTCTGGCGGAGTCGCTCCAGAACTGGCAGGTCCAGCCCTCGGCAACCGAGGGCTACCGGAAGGCCGAAGTGACGGCGGGCGGCGTCGACACGCGCGAGCTCGACTCGCGGAGCCTGCAAAGCCGGCGCGTTCCGGGCCTGCACTTCATCGGCGAGGTCGTCGACGTCACGGGATGGCTGGGCGGCTACAACTTCCAGTGGGCGTGGGCCAGCGCCGCAGCGTGCGCCAGAGCCATTGCCGCTGCCTGAGCAGCGTGCCGGCAGTGCCTGTCTCGCCTTGCGAAGCACGGGCAAATCTAGGACGATCGCGGCCCGACGCGGCCGCGTCGTCTCTCACACCAAGGAGATGCAACGATGTCATCACAGCCCTGGACGGCGGACCTGGACCGAGTGAAGCGCGACCTGACCCAGCAGATCAACCGGCTGACCACGAGCGCACAAAGTGCGGCCACGCGCGGCGGTGCGGACAACACGGGGCTGACCCGTCGAGTCGACCAGCTCGAGACGCGCCTCACGGGGATCGTGACCGGCATGAACACCACCGCGACCCACGCGCGCGAGTACGACACCCGCCTGCGCCAGCTGATCCAGAGGGAAACGGACCGCCTGACCGGCGTCGTCAACGGCGTCAACACCGTGTCCGTGCATGCCCGAGAGGAAGTCACTCGGCTCGGCACTCGAATCGACGCCCTGGAGCGGCGTATCACCGAGCTGGCGCGCACGGTCGAGCGCAGCGCACGCTGAGGGCTGCTGCGCTCTGGGGCCGCAGGCCCGCCGCCAGGTACCCGAGAGGCGGGTATACTTCCCGGCTTTCCGAAATCCCGCTTTATTCATGACTACCATTCGCGTCAAGGAAAATGAGCCGTTCGACGTTGCGCTGCGCCGCTTCAAGCGGACGATCGAGAAACTCGGCCTCCTGACGGACCTGCGTGCCCGCGAGTTCTACGAAAAGCCCACCGCCGAGCGCAAGCGAAAGAAGGCGGCCGCGGTGAAGCGTCACTTCAAGCGTGTCCGCAGCATGCAGCTCCCCAAGAAGCTGTTCTGACGGCCCGCGTGCCGGCCCGCTCGAAGCCCGCCCCTGGCGGGCTTCTTCGCTTGCGGACCTGCACGGCGCTACAGTGACGTCCGGAGATCCCGATGAGCCTCAAAGACCGGATCAGCGACGACATGAAGACCGCAATGCGCGCCAAGGATGCGCCTCGGCTGCTGACCATCCGCGGCCTGATGGCGGCCATCAAGCAGCGCGAGGTCGACGAGCGGATCAGCCTCGACGACGCAGCGATCGTGGCCATCGTCGACAGGCTGTGCAAGCAGCGCAAGGATTCGATCGAGCAGTTCACGGCCGGCGGCCGTCAGGACCTCGTCGACAAGGAAAAGGCCGAGCTGGCGGTGCTCGAAGGCTATCTGCCGGCCAGGCTCGGCGCTGACGCGATCGCTGCGGAGGTCGCAGCCCTGATCGGCGAAGCCGGCGCCAGCGGGCCGGGTGACATGGGCAAGGTGATGGCCGCTGCCAAGGCGCGTTTTTCCGGGCGCGCCGACATGAGTCTGGTCTCGTCGGCCGTGAAGGCGGCGCTCGCATCTCGCCAGGAGTCGAATCGATCATGAGTGTCACCGTGCAGCGCCTCTCGGACGACGTCTGCGTCGCCCCCCAGCTCGGCCCGGAAGCCATGGCCGAGGCGGCCAAGGCGGGCTTTCGGAGCATCGTCAACAACCGCCCCGACTTCGAAGGCGGTCCGACGCAGCCGACCTCGGCCAGCATCGAAGCGGCCGCACGGGCTGCCGGGTTGGAATACGCGTGGCTGCCGGTCGCGCCTGCATTCCAGACGCCGGAAGAGATCGCTCGAGGTGCCGAGCTCCTGCAGACGCTGCCCAAGCCGATCCTCGCCTTCTGCCGCTCGGGCGCACGTTCCGGAAAGCTCTTTCGGGCCGCTGCCGGCGCTTGAGTCGCCGCTCGTCAGCGGCTCGCGTGCCCTAGAGCAAACACGCAGGCTCGCGGGGAGAGCCGGTCCATAGAATCGGCGGCGCTTCGGGGGGACCCGTGCGCTCCACGTCCGACTCGCCGGAGGCTCCACGTGTCGACCCTTCTCGCGCTTTCCCGGCTGATCGATCGCATGAGTCAATGGGTGGGCCGGTGGCTCGCCTGGCTCGTCCTCGCGGCCGTCCTCATCAGCGCCGCCAACGCGATCGTCCGCAAGGTCTTCGACACCAGCTCGAACGCTTATCTCGAGATCCAGTGGTACCTGTTCGCCGCGGTGTTCCTGCTCGCCGCCGGGTACACGATGCTGCGCCAGGAGCACGTGAAGATCGACGTGATCGCCGGCCGGTTCTCCAAGCGCACGCAGATCTGGATCGACATCATCGGGCTGGCGTTCTTCGTCCTGCCGCTCGTCTACGTCGTCATCAAGCTGTCGCTGCCGCTCGCCGTCCGCGCCTACGTGATGAACGAGTACTCCTCCAACGCCGGCGGGCTGATCCGCTGGCCGGTGTTCGCGCTGCTGCCGCTCGGCTTCCTGCTGCTGGGTATCCAGGCCATTTCGGAGCTGATCAAGCGCTTCGCCTTCCTGAAGGGGCTCATTCCCGATCCCTCCGTGAAGGGGCAGGGCAAGACGGCGGAGGAGGAGCTCGCCGAGTTCCTGCTCGCCAAGGAAGTCAGGGAGCGTGAGCTCGCCGCCATGGGCAAGGGATCATGATGGGCTTCATCGCCGCGAATATGGCGCCGATCATGTTCGGCAGCCTGATCGTCTTCCTGCTGTTCGGCTACCCCGTCGCGTTTTCGCTCGCCGCCTGCGGGCTGCTCTTCGGCTTCATCGGCGTCGAGATGGGCCTCATGCCGCAGACGCTGCTTCAGGCGCTGCCGCTGCGCATCTTCGGGATCATGCAGAACGACACCCTGCTGGCGATTCCGTTCTTCACCTTCATGGGGATCGTGCTCGAGCGCTCCGGCATGGCCGAAGACCTGCTCGACACCATCGGCCAGCTGTTCGGTCCGATACGCGGCGGCCTCGCCTACGCCGTCATCCTGGTCGGCGCGATGCTGGCCGCGACCACCGGCGTCGTCGCCGCCTCCGTGATCTCGATGGGCCTGATCTCGCTGCCCATCATGCTTCGTTACGGCTACGACAGGCGCCTGTCGAGCGGCGTCATCGCCGCCTCGGGCACGCTGGCGCAGATCATCCCGCCATCGCTCGTGCTGATCGTGCTGGCCGACCAGCTCGGCCGCAGCGTCGGCGATCTCTACAAGGGCGCCTTCATCCCGGGCTTCGTCCTGACCGGCCTGTACATCCTGTACGTCTTGGCGATCAGCATCATCCATCCGACACGCGCGCCGGCGTTGCCGGCCGAGGCGCGAACGATCCGCGAGGACGATGGCTCGGCAGGCCTGCGCTCTCTCGGCGTTCTTTTCGTCGTGTCAGTCGTCGGGGCGCTCATCTTCGCCCGGACGCGCCCCGCCACGACCGCGACCGACGAGCTGATCGTCGTCGCGATGTGCGTGGGCGTCGGTGTCGCCTGGGGCCTGGCCATCCTGAACCGGCTGCTCCGGCTGAACCTGTTGTCGCGAATGGCCGAAAAGGTCACCTTCGTCCTCATCCCGCCGCTCGCCCTCATATTCCTCGTCCTCGGCACCATCTTCCTCGGCATCGCCACGCCGACCGAAGGCGGCGCGATGGGCGCCGTCGGCGCTCTGGCGATGGCCATGGTAAGGCGGCGCATCGATCTCAAGCTGATGCGCCAGGCCCTCGACACGACGATGAAGCTGTCGTGCTTCGTTCTCTTCATCCTGATCGGTTCGACCGTGTTCAGCCTGTCGTTCCAGGCCGTCGACGGACCGATATGGGTCGAGCACCTCCTGACCAGCCTGCCCGGCGGCCAGCTCGGCTTCCTCATCGTCGTCAACATCCTGATCTTCCTGCTCGCGTTCTTCCTCGACTTCTTCGAGCTGGCCTTCATCATCGTCCCGCTCGTTGCTCCCGTCGCCGACAAGCTGGGCATCGACCTCGTCTGGTTCGGCGTGCTGCTGGCGATCAACATGCAGACGTCCTTCATGCACCCGCCGTTCGGCTTCGCCCTCTTCTACCTCCGGAGCGTGGCGCCGGTCGAGGACTACAACGATCGCATCACGCGCAGGCCCGTGGCCAAGGTCACGACGGGGCAGATCTATTGGGGCGCGGTGCCCTTCGTGATCATCCAGATCATCATGGTGGGGCTGGTGATCGCGTTCCCTAATCTGGTGTCGAGGGACCTCGGCAAGGGCCCGACCGTCGACGTCGACAAGGCATTCCAGGAAATGCGTCAGGGACCCGGCGGCGGATCGGCCACGGGACTGCCGGGCTCGGCCGCGCCGGCGGCGTCGGGAACCGGCGGCCGGACGTCGGACGAGGACGCCATGAACAGCATTCTCGAGTCGATCAAGCGGGACGCCGAGAAGAAGCCCTGATCGAGGACGACAGCCAGCAAAAAGCCCCGCCGAGGCGGGGCTTTGCTTTGGCCGAAACGCGCTCAGAGCTTCTGGTTCTGCATGAAGTCGTCGAAGCCTGCCTCGGTGAACCGGAACCAGAGGTTGGCGTCGCGGCGGAACGCCGAGAAGTCGTCGTAGATCTTCTTCCAGCCGGGGTTCGAGCCGCTGAGCTCGCTGTAGAGCGCCATGGACTCCTTGAAGGCAGCGTCCATCGTCTCCTTGGGGAACCGGAACAGCTTGGCGCCGCCGCCGACCAGCCGCTTCAGCGCCGCTGGATTGCGGGCATCGTACTTGGCCGTCATGTCCATCGCCGCGAGCGCGGTGGCCGACTCGATCACTGCCTTGTACTCGGTCGAAAGCCCGTTGTAGGCGGCGCTGTTGACGTAGAAGTCCAGCTGCGGGCCGCCTTCCCACCAGCCGGGGTAGGCGTAGAACGGCGCAACCTTGGCAAAGCCCAGCTTCTCGTCGTCATAGGGACCCACCCACTCGGCCGCGTCGATCGTGCCCTTCTCGAGCGCCTGGTAGATCTCGCCGCCGGGGATGTTCTGAGGCACGCCGCCGACGCGCTCGAGCACCTTTCCGGCAAAGCCGCCGATGCGGAACTTCAGCCCCTTCAAGTCGGCCAGCGACTTGATCTCCTTGCGGAACCAGCCACCCATCTGGGCGCCGGTGTTGCCGCCGACGAAGTTGACGATGTTGTACTTGGCGTAGAACTCGCGCATCAGCTTCATGCCGTTGCCCTCGAGCATCCAGGCGTTCATCTGCCGGGCGTTGAGGCCGAACGGGATGGCGCAGCCGAGCGCGAAGGTCGGGTCCTTGCCGAAGAAGTAGTACGGTGCGGTATGCGCCATCTCGATGGTCGCGTTCTGCACCGCGTCGACCACGCCGAAAGGCGGCACCAGCTCACCGGCGGCGTGCGTCGAGATCTGGAACTTGCCACCCGTCATCTCACCGACCTTCTTGGCGAAGACCTCGGCCGCGCCGAAGATGGTGTCGAGCGGCTTGGGAAAGCTGGACGCGAGGCGCCAGCGGATGTTGGCCTGCGCATGGACGATGGCCGGCGCCGCCCCGGCGGCGAGGACGCCCGCGATGCCGGTCTTGCGAATGAATGAACGACGCTGCATGACTGTCTCCTGTGGAAGCCGAGTTCGGGACGCGCCGAATTCTAGGAACGCCCCCGATCTCGACTCCCCGGGACTTACCCGCCTGACCGCTCCCCGTCGCGGGGCGTTCCTCAGGCGCCGGCGATCTTCATTCGCTCGATCAGCACCGAGCCGGTCGTCTTGCTGCCCATCGTGTAGGCGTCGGCGCCGACCGCCACGATGCCCTGAAACATCTCGCGCAGGTTGCCGGCGATGGTGATCTCGTGCACCGGGTACGCGATGCGGCCGCCTTCGACCCAGAACCCGGCAGCGCCCCTCGAATAGTCGCCCGTGACGTAGTTCACGCCCTGACCCATGAGCTCGATGACGAAGAGGCCTCGGCCGAGCTTTCGCAGCATGGCCTCCAGGTCGTCGTCGGGCCGGGTCAGCCGCGACGTGAGCGTCAGGTTGTGCGATCCGCCGGCATGGCCGGTGGTGCGCATGCCGAGCTTGCGCGCCGAGTAGGTGGACAGGAAGTAGCTGCCGACGCGCCCGCCGTCGACGATCTGCGCCCGCCGGGTCGCCACGCCTTCGTCGTCGAACGGTGCGCTGCCCTTGCCGCGCGGCTGGTGCGGGTCCTCGTGGATGTCGATGTGCTCGGGCAGCACGCGCTGGCCCAGGCTGTCGAGCAGGAAGGACGACTTGCGGTACAGCGCACCCCCGCTCGTCGCATGCGTGTAGGCGCCGAGCAGGCCCGACGCTAGCGACGACTCGTACAGCACCGGCACCTCGCAGGTCCTGATCTTGCGCGAGCCGAGTCGCGACAGCGCCCGCTCGGCAGCGTAGCGGCCGATCGACTCCGGCTCGGCGAGCTCGTCGGCCGAGCGCATCGACGAATACCAGGCGTCCCGCTGCATGTCGTCGCCGCCGCGGCCCGGCAGGGAGGCGATGGGCGCGACCGACAGCGAGTGGCGCGAGCTCGCGTAGCCGGCGCCGAAGCCGCGCGTGTTGCCGGCGTAGAAGTGCGACTGCTGCGCCGACACGCCGGCGCCTTCCGAGTTGGTAATGCGCCGGTCCACCGCCAGCGCGGCTGCTTCGCAACGGCGCGCGATCTCGATGGCGCCTTCGGCGTCGATGTCCCAGGGGTGGAAGAGGTCGAGGTCCCGCTCGGCGTCGGCGCCGCGGACCAGGTCCTCGCGGTCGGGCAGTCCGGCGGCCGGGTCCTCGGCGGTGAAGCGGGCGATGTCGTGCGCGGCGCGGACCGTCTGCTCGAGCGCCGCGCTCGAGAAGTCGGAGCTGCTGGCGTTGCCGCGGCGCTGACCCACGTACACCGTGATGCTGATCGACTTGTCGCGATTGCGCTCGACGTTCTCGGTCTCCCCCTTGCGCACCGAGACCGAGAGGCCGACGCCTTCGGAAACCTCGGCAACAGCGTCGCTCGCGCCGAGCGACCGCGCGGTCGCCAGGGCGGAGTCGACGAGGTTCTTGAACTGATCGCGGGAGTAGGCGAAGCCGGCGGGCGGCGAGGCAGGAATCGTTGAGCCAGGAGGCACTGGAGCACGCGCTGGGGAAGGCATTGGCTATGATAAGTCGACGCTTTCATGGTCCTTCCATCGCTCGCATCGAGCCTCGTCGCATGACCGGCCGCCCTGCCGACACCGGCACCTCCTCCGCGCTGCCCGAGCTCGCCGCCGACACGGAGGCGACGACGTGGATCGAGCGGCCGAGCAAGACGCGCCTGAAGCAGCAGTCGCACGAGCTGCAGGCGCTCGGCGAAGCCCTCGTCGCCCTCTCCGACGCCCGGCTCGAGCCGCTGGGCCTCGGCGAGCCGCTGCTGGATGCGATCCGCGCCTGCCGCGGCATGCGCAGCCACGAGGCGCGCCGGCGCCAGATGCAGCTGATCGGCAAGCTGATGCGCTCGGTCGACGTCGAGCCGGTGCGTGCCGCCGTCGCCGAGTCGCAGCTCGGCCCGGCGCGGGATTCGCTGGCGCTGCACCGGGCCGAGCGCTGGCGTGCCGAGCTCATTGCCGACGACGCCGCGACGACCCGCTTCGCGAGCGCTCATCCCGAGGCCGACCTGCAGCAGCTGCGCACCCTCGTGCGGAACGCTCGCAAGGACGCGTCCGGCGTGCCCGAGCAGCGCAACGGCCGCGCCTACCGCGAGCTGTTTCGCTTCATCCGCCGGCACGCGGCCGATGACTGAGCCCACCGCGCCGGGGCTGGATCGCGTCCGCATCGGACTCGTCTCGGTCAGCGACCGCGCCTCGTCGGGCGTCTACGAGGACAAGGGCATCCCGGCCCTGCGCGACTGGCTCGGTCGCGCCGTCCTGAACCCGATCGACTGGGAGACGCGCCTGATCCCCGACGAGGCCGAGACCATCAGCGCGACCTTGCGCGAGCTCGTCGACGGGGCAGGCTGTGCGCTCGTGCTCACCACCGGCGGCACCGGCCCGGCGCCCAGAGACGTGACGCCGGAGGCGACGCTCGCGGTGGCGACCAAGGAGATGCCGGGCTTCGGCGAGCAGATGCGGCGCATCGGCCTCGCCTTCGTGCCGACGGCCATCCTGTCGCGCCAGGTGGCCGTCGTGCGCGGCACAGCGCTCGTGATCAATCTGCCGGGCCAGCCGAAGTCGATCGCGGAAACGCTCGAGGGGCTGCCGAGCGGCGAGCCCCCCGTGCCGGGCATCTTCGCCGCGGTGCCTTACTGCATCGATCTCGTCGGCGGCCCCTACATCGAGACCGACCCCGCCGTGTGCAAGGCGTTCCGGCCGAAGTCGGCGCTGCGGCCGGCGAGCCCGGCGCCTACTTCACCAGGCGGTTGAGCCGCTCGGCGTCGAAGTTCTCGGCCGTCTGGGCGTCGCCCGGAACGCAGTCGGGCGTCGGCAGCTCGCGGGTACGGCCGGAGAGCTTCTCGATCGACTGCCAGAGCAGCGCGATCTGGTGCTCGTGGCCGGCGGCGTTGTCGATCAGCCCCTTCATGGCCTGCGACACCGGGTCATCGCCCTGGGTCACGCCGTAGGCGGAAAAGCCCATCTTCGCGGCGGTCGCCTCGCGCGTGGCGTCGACCTCCGCCTGGATGATGCGAGCCGGGTTGCCGACCGCCGTCGCACCCGGCGGCACCGGCTTCAGAACGACAGCGTTCGAGCCGACGCGCGCGTTGTCGCCAACGGTGAAGCCGCCCAGGATCTGCGAATTGGCGCCGACGATGACCCCGCGACCCAGCGTCGGGTGTCGCTTGGTCCCGGCGGCGAGCGAGGTGCCGCCCAGCGTCACGCCCTGGTAGATGGTGCAGTCGTCGCCGATCTCGGCCGTCTCGCCGACGACGACGCCCATGCCGTGGTCGATGAAGACGCGGCGACCGATCGTCGCGCCGGGGTGGATCTCGATACCGGTGAGAAACCGCGCCACGTGCGAGACCCAGCGCGCCATCCAGTGGAAGCCCTGCCGCCGCCACCACGCCGCATGGCGATGCAGGACGACGGCGTGCAGTCCGGGGTAGCAGGTCAGCACCTCCCAGCGTGAGCGGGCGGCCGGGTCGCGTTCGAGGATGCAGGCGATGTCTTCGCGAAGACGCTGGAACATGGGAGCAGTCCGGGGGGAGGCCGGGCAGTTTAGCGGCGCTGCTCGTCGACTGCTCGGGCGATGCCGCGCAGGATGTGGACCTCTTCCTCGCTCAGCGAGGCGCGGTTCGCCAGCCGGTGCAGCCGGGCCATCAGCTTGCGCGGCGCCGCCGGGTCGAGGAAGCCGATCGCCTCGAGCGTTTGCCGCCAGTGCTCGACCAGCCCCTGCACGGCGACGGCATCGGCGAGACGCGCGTCGCGTGCCGGCGCCGACGCCGGGAAGCCGCCGCAGGCCTGGCGCCAGTCGTAGGCGATGAGCTGCACGGCCTGGGCCAGGTTCAGCGATCCATACGCCGGGTCGGTCGGGATCGTCAGGCAGGCGTGGCACGCGTACACATCCTCGTTGGCGAGCCCGAAGCGCTCGGACCCGAACACGAAGGCCACACGGTGCCCGACCGGCACCAGCTGTGGAAACAGCTCGCGCGGTGCGTGGTTCGGCGGGCCGAAGTCGCGCGGCGTCATCGCCGTGGCGCAGACGAAGCTCACGTCGCCGAGCGCTTCCGGCAGCGAGCCGACGACGCGGGCGGCGGCGAGAACGTCCGTGGCACCGCTGGCCATGGCGATCGCCTCCGGCCGTGCCGCGACATCGGCGAAGCGCGGCGCGACCAGGACCAGGTCGGCGAAGCCCATCACCTTCATCGCCCGGGCCGCGGCGCCGACGTTGCCGGCGTGGCTGGTGCCGACGAGGATGAAGCGGGTCGGGTCGGCGGGCACGGCAGATAAAATGGGTGTCGTTCATTTTGCAGCGTGCATGGCGCGCCGCCCGAGCCCCATGTCGCAAGCGCTGCACCCGATGCTCAACACCGCCATCAAGGCGGCACGCGCTGCCGGGGCGATCATCAACCGCGCCTCGCTCGACCTCGAGCGGCTGCAGGTCAACACCAAGGCGCCGAACGACTTCGTCACCGAAGTCGACCACGCCGCCGAGATGGCCGTGATCGACACTTTGCTCGGTGCGTATCCCGGCCACGGCATCCTCGCCGAGGAGTCCGGCAGCAGCCGCGGCGCCGCGGACAGCGAGTACGTGTGGATCATCGATCCGCTCGACGGCACCACGAACTTCATCCACGGCTTCCCCACCTTCGCCGTCTCGATCGCCCTCGCCTTCCGCAACCAGGTGCAGCAGGCGGTGGTGTACGACCCGTCGCGCAACGACCTGTTCTACGCCACCAAGGGTCGCGGTGCGTACCTGAACGACAAGCGCCTGCGCGTCTCGAAGCGGACGCGGCTGGCCGAGTGCCTGGTCGGCACGGGCTTCCCCTTCCGCAAGGGCGACGACTTCCGCAAGTACCTGACGATCTTCGAAGCGGTGATGAAGAGCTGTGCCGGCCTGCGGCGCCCCGGCGCGGCTGCGCTCGACCTCTGCTACGTCGCTGCCGGCTGGTACGACGGCTTCTTCGAGACCGGGCTCAGCCCCTGGGACGTTGCCGCCGGCTCGCTCCTGGTCACCGAGGCCGGCGGTCTGGTCGGCAACTTCACCGGCGAAGCCGACTACCTGCACAAGCGCGAGGTGGTCGCCGGCAATCCGCGGATCTACGGCCAGCTCGTGCAGCTGCTGGCGCCCCACTCGAGCTTCGCACCCGGGGCGGCCAATCCGACGCCGGCCTAGCGTGCAGCGGCGCTCGCGCGCGGATCGCCCAATCCTGCGCCGATGAACGCGCCCGAGCCCGTCGGCCACACGCCGATGATGGCGCAGTACCTGCGCATCAAGGCCGAGCACCCGGACACGCTCCTCTTCTACAGGATGGGCGACTTCTACGAGCTCTTCCTCGACGATGCGAAACGCGCCCACCGCCTGCTCGACATCACCCTGACGGCGCGCGGGGCGAGCAACGGCGAGCCTATCCCCATGGCCGGCGTGCCCGTGCATGCGGTCGACGCCTACCTCGCCAAGCTGGTCCGCCATGGCGAGTCCGTGGCGATCTGCGAACAGGTCGGGGAGGTGGGCCTGAGCAAGGGCCCGGTCGCGCGCAAGGTGGTGCGCATCGTCACCCCGGGGACGCTGACCGAGAGCAACCTGCTCGCCGAGAAGAGCGACACGATCCTGCTCGCCGTCGCCCGGCGCGGCGAGACGGTCGGACTCGCCTGGACGGCGCTGACCCAGGGCGAGATCGGCCTGGCCGAATGCGGCGAGCGCGAGCTGGCGGTATGGCTGGCGCGGCTCGCGCCCGCCGAGGTGCTTGTCGACCGAGACCTGCCGCCGCAGGCGCTCGACCGCGCATCGGCGACGACCACCCGTCGTCCCGAGTGGCACTTCGATGCCGCGCTGGGGGCCAGGAAGCTGTGCACGCAGCTGCGCATCGCCTCGCTCGCCTCGCACGGCGCCGCCGACCTGACCCTGGCCCATGCGGCCGCCGCGGCGCTGCTCGCCTACGCCGAGCACACGCAGGGCCAGGCGCTCTCGCACGTGCAGCGGCTCACGGTGCAGCGCGGCAGCGAGCTCATCGAGCTGACCCCGGAGACGCATCGCAACCTCGAGCTGACCAAGACCTTGCGCGGCCACGATGCGCCGACGCTCTTTGCGCTGCTCGACGTCTGCGCGACGGGAATGGGCAGCCGCGCGCTGCGCCAGTGGCTGATGCAGCCGCGGCGCGACCGGCGTGTCGCGACCGACCGCCACGACGCCGTCCAGGCCCTGCTCGGTGCCGACCTCGACGCCTTGCGGGCGACCCTGCGCCACCTCAGCGACGTCGAGCGGATCGGCGCCCGGATCGCCCTGCGGCAGGTGCGGCCGCGCGAGCTCGCCGGCCTCCGCGCGACGCTGCTTGCCTTGCCTGGCGTGCGCCAGGCCCTGCCCGCGGATCGCTGCGCCTTGCTCGAGATGCTCGCCGAGGGCCTGTCGCCGCCGCCCGAGATCGCCGCCCTGCTCGCGGCCGCGATCGCGGAGGAGCCGGCTGCGCTGGTCCGCGATGGGGGCGTCATCGCCGCCGGTCACGACGCCCTGCTCGACGAGCTGCGCAGCATCGGCCGCGGCAGCGATGCGTTCCTGGTCGAGCTCGAGGCGCGCGAGCGAGAACGCTCCGGCATCCCCAGCCTGCGCGTGCAGTTCAACCGGGTGCACGGCTACTTCATCGAGGTCGCGCAATCGCTCGCCGCCAAGGTGCCGGCCGACTACCGCCGCCGCCAGACGATGAAGAATGCGGAGCGCTTCATCACCCCCGAGCTGAAGGCCTTCGAGGACAAGGCACTGTCGGCGGGCGAGCGTTGCCTGGCGCGCGAGAAGGAGCTCTACGACGCCTTGCTCGAGTCCTTGCGTCCGCATCTGGAGGCGCTGTCCGCCCTGGCCCGATCTCTGGCCGCCGTCGACGCGCTGGCGGCGCTGGCGGATGTCGCCCGGCGCGGCGACTGGTGCCGGCCCCGATTCGTGCGCGAGCCGTGCATCGACATCGAGAAGGGCCGCCACCCCGTCGTCGAGGCGCGCCTCGCCCAATCCGGCCAACCCTTCATCGCCAACGACTGCCGTCTCGACGCGCGCCGCCGCATGCTCGTCATCACCGGCCCCAACATGGGCGGCAAGAGCACCTTCATGCGCCAGGTCGCGCTGATCGCGCTGCTCGCCTCGATCGGCTCGTATGTGCCGGCCGCCGGCTGCCGGCTCGGCCCGCTCGACGCGATCCACACCCGCATCGGCGCCGCCGACGACCTGGCCAATGCGCAGTCGACCTTCATGGTCGAGATGACCGAGGCCGCGGCGATCGTGCACACGGCGACCGAGCATTCGCTGGTGCTCATGGACGAGATCGGCCGCGGCACGTCGACCTTCGACGGGCTGGCGCTCGCCGGCGCCATCGCGCACCACCTGCACGAGAAGAACCGCTCGTTCACCCTGTTCGCGACGCACTACTTCGAGCTCACCGACTTCGCTCAGCGCCACGAACGGGCCCTGAACGTGCACGTGGGCGCGGTCGAGACGGGCGACGACATCGCCTTCCTGCACGAGATCGAGCCGGGTCCGGCGAGCCGCAGCTTCGGCGTGCAGGTCGCCCGCCTGGCCGGCATGCCGGCGGCGCTGCTTCGGCACGCCCGCGCCGCGCTCGAGAGGCTCGAGGCGGAGCGCGTCGCACGCCAACCGCAGATCGATCTGTTCGCCGCGCTACAGGGTGCAGGCGAGGCGCCTGCGGACTCGTCTTCCGCGCCGGATGCCGCACTCGCGGCGGCCTTGGCGGGCATCGACCCCGATATGCTCACGCCCCGCGAAGCGCTCGACGCGCTCTACCGGCTCAAGGCAATGCAGCGAGACCCCCCATGACCTATTGCGTAGGCGTCAAGCTCGATGCCGGCCTCGTCTTCCTCTCGGACTCGCGCACCAATGCGGGCCTCGACCAGATCGGGACCTTCCGCAAGATGATGATCTACGAGCGGCCGGGCGACCGCTTCATGGTCATGCTGTCGGCGGGCAACCTGTCGATCTCGCAGCAGGTTCGCGAGATCCTGCAGATCGAGGAGCTGGCCGACGGCGAGGGGCCGCCGATCACCATCTGGAACGCGCGCAGCATGTTCGACGCCGCCCGCGTCCTCGGCTCGGCGGTGCGCCACGTGTACGAGCAGGACGGCGCCTCGCTGAAGCGGGCCGGCCTCGACTTCAATGCGACGATGATCTTCGGCGGCCAGATCGGCGACGAGTCGATGCGCCTCTTCCTCGTCTATTCGGCCGGCAACTTCATCGAGGCCACGCGCGAGACCTGCTTCTTCCAGATCGGGGAATCCAAGTACGGCAAGCCCGTGCTCGACCGCATGCTGCGCCCGTCGACGCCGCTCGACGAGGCCGCCAAGTGCGTCCTCGTGTCGATGGACTCGACCCTGAAGTCGAACCTGACCGTGGGCCTGCCGCTCGACCTCTGCGTCTACGAGGTCAACCGGCTGCAGAGCTCGCAGGTGGTCTGCATCGACTTCGAGAACCCGTACTTCCAGATGATCCGCGGCAGCTGGGGCGAGAAGCTGCGCCAGGGCTTCGAATCCATCGAGGACCCGCAGTGGAACGTCGACGGCACCGCGAAGGCCCCGCTCTGCGTGCCCTCGTCGCGCTACGAGGTGATGAAGAAGATCACGCATCCGGGCGAGAAGCTGGTCTAGAGGGCTTGCGGGAGAACGACGGCTTTCCTGCGTCGATATAATTGCGATTTCCACCACGGCACTTGTGACGAGTGCCGCTCGCAATGACCAAGTTCGTCTTCGTCACCGGCGGCGTGGTGTCCTCGTTGGGCAAGGGCATCGCTTCTGCGTCCCTCGCCGCGATCCTCGAGTCGCGGGGCCTCAAAGTCACCCTGATTAAGCTCGACCCGTACCTCAACGTCGATCCGGGGACGATGTCGCCGTTCCAGCACGGCGAGGTGTTCGTCACCGACGACGGGGCCGAGACCGACCTCGACCTCGGCCACTACGAGCGCTTCATCACGACGCGGATGAAGCGCACGAACAACTTTACGACCGGGCAGATCTACAAGAGCGTGCTCGAGAAGGAGCGGCGCGGCGACTACCTCGGCAAGACCGTGCAGGTGATCCCGCACGTCACGAACGAGATCCAGGACTTCATCCGCCGCGGCGCCCGTCCTGATCCCGGAGCCGAGGTCGACGTCGCCATCGTCGAGATCGGTGGCACGGTCGGGGACATCGAGTCGCTGCCCTTCCTCGAGGCCGTGCGCCAGATGAGCCTGAAGATGGGCCCGGGCAGCTGCGCCTTCCTGCACCTGACGCTGGTGCCGTGGATCCCGGCTGCCGGCGAGCTGAAGACCAAGCCGACGCAGCACAGCGTCCAGAAGCTGCGCGAGATCGGCATCATGCCGGACGCCCTGCTCTGCCGCGCCGACCGGCCGATCCCGGACGAGGAGCGGGCCAAGATCTCGCTCTTCGCCAACGTGCACGAGTTCGGCGTCGTGTCGGTGTGGGACGTCGATTCGATCTACAAGGTGCCGCGGATGCTGCACGCGCAGGGCCTCGACGAGCTCGTCTGCGCCAAGCTGCAGCTGCACAGCAAGCCGGCGAACCTGTCGCGCTGGGACAAGCTGGTCGACGAGGTCGAGCACCCGAAGACCGAGGTCACGATCGCGATGTGCGGCAAGTACGTCGACCTGTCGGACTCGTACAAGTCGCTCAACGAGGCGCTGCGCCACGCCGGCATCCACAACCACGCGCGCGTCAAGGTCGAGTACATCGATTCCGAGGACCTGACGCCGACGAGCGTCGCCAACCTCGCCCGCTTCGATGCCATCCTCGTCCCCGGCGGCTTCGGCAAGCGCGGCGTGGAAGGCAAGATCCTGGCGGCGCAGTACGCGCGCGAGAAGAAGATCCCCTACCTCGGCATCTGCCTCGGCATGCAGGTGGCGACGATCGAGTTCGCCCGCCACAAGGCCGGCCTGGCAGGCGCCAACAGCACCGAGTTCGACCCGGCGACGCCGCATCCCGTGATCGCCCTCATCGACGAGTGGGAAGACCCGGACGGCAGCGTGCAGAAGCGCACCGCCGCGTCCGACCTCGGCGGCACGATGCGTCTCGGCGCGCAGAGCTCGGACGTCAAGCCAGGCACCCTGGCGCACGAGATCTACGGCAACGTGGTCGACGAGCGGCACCGGCACCGCTACGAAGCGAACGAGAACTACCTCGAGCAGCTCACCCAGGCCGGGCTCGTCATCTCGGCCATCACCCAGCGCGAGCGTCTCACCGAGATCGTCGAGCTGCCGCAGAGCGTGCACCCGTGGTTCGTGGGCGTTCAGTTCCATCCGGAGTTCAAGTCGACGCCCTGGGCGGGCCACCCCTTGTTCAAGTCGTTCATCCGCGCCGCTCTGACGCACCAGGCCGAGCGCGCGGAGAAGGTCGCGGCATGAAGCTGTGCGGCTTCGAGGTCGGCCTCGAGCATCCCCTCTTCCTCATCGCCGGGCCCTGCGTCGTCGAGTCCGAGCAGCTGCAGCTCGAGGTCGCCGGAAGACTGAAGGAGATCACGTCGGCGCTCGGCGTGCCCTTCATCTTCAAGTCGAGCTACGACAAGGCCAACCGCTCGAGCGGCACCTCGTTCCGCGGCCCCGGCATCGCCGCCGGGCTCGAGATCCTCGCCAAGGTCAAGCGCGAGCTGGCGGTGCCGCTGATCACCGACGTGCACTCCGAGGCCGACATCCCCCAGGCGGCTGCGGTCGTCGACGTGCTGCAGACCCCGGCCTTCCTCTGCCGGCAGACGGACTTCATCCACGCCGTCGCGCAGAGCGGTCTGCCGGTCAACATCAAGAAGGGCCAGTTCCTCGCCCCGCACGACATGAAGAACGTGCTCGACAAGGCGCGCGCCGCGGCGCGCGACAAGGGCCTGTCGGAAGACCGCTTCATGGCCTGCGAGCGGGGCGCGAGCTTCGGCTACAACAACCTCGTCTCCGACATGCGCAGCCTTGCCATCATGCGCGAGACGCGCGCGCCGGTCGTCTTCGACGCCACCCACTCGGTGCAGCTCCCCGGCGGCCAGGGCACGTCCTCGGGCGGACAGCGCGAGTTCGTGCCGGTGCTGGCCCGGGCGGCGGTGGCGGTGGGCGTCGCCGGCCTCTTCATGGAGACGCATCCCGACCCCGCGAAGGCTTTGTCCGACGGGCCGAACGCCGTGCCGCTGAAGCACATGAAGGCGCTGCTGGAGCAGCTCGTTGAGCTCGATCGCGCCGTCAAGTCGCGCCCCTTCCTGGAGAGCGACTTCGCGTGCTGACCGACGACGGCCTGCCTCGCCGATGAGCGCCTACATCATTGCCGACGTGACCGTGACCGATCCGGCGCGGATGGCGGCCTACCGCGAGTGGAGCACGAAGGCGATGCGCGAGCATGGCGCCGAGGTGCTGGTCCGCGGCGGCGAGTTCGAGGTGCTCGAGGGCGACTGGACGCCCAGCCGGCTGGTCGTCCTGCGCTTCCCCGACCGGGCCGCGGCCAAGGCCTTCTACGCCAGCGACACCTACACCCACGCGCGAACGCTGCGCGAGAACGCCGGCGTGATGCGCATGGTCGTCGTCGACGGGATCTGATTCTTCGTCTCTCAAGGAACCTCATGAGCGCCATCGTCGACATCGTCGGCCGGGAAATTCTGGACAGCCGCGGCAACCCCACGGTCGAGTGCGACGTCCTGCTGGAATCGGGGACGATGGGCCGTGCCGCCGTGCCCTCGGGCGCGTCGACGGGCTCGCGCGAGGCGATCGAGCTGCGCGACGGCGACGCCGCCCGCTACCTCGGCAAAGGCGTGCTGCGCGCCGTCGAGCACATCAACACCGAGATCAGCGAGGCCGTGCTCGGCCTCGACTCCAGCGAGCAGGCCTTCCTCGACCGGACCCTGATCGACCTCGACGGCAGCGAGAACAAGAGCCGGCTCGGCGCCAACGCGACCCTCGCCGTCAGCATGGCCGTGGCCCGCGCCGCCGCCGAGGAGAGCGGCCTGCCGCTCTACCGCTACTTCGGCGGCTCGGGCGCGATGCAGATGCCGGTGCCGATGATGAACGTCGTCAACGGCGGCGCGCACGCCAACAACAACCTCGACCTCCAGGAGTTCATGATCATCCCGGTCGGGGCGCCGAGCTTTCGCGAAGCGCTGCGCTACGGCGCCGAGGTCTTCCATGCCCTCAAGAAGATCATCGACGGACGCGGCATGAGCACGGCCGTCGGTGACGAAGGCGGCTTCGCGCCGAGTGTCGCCAGCCATGAGGCGGCGATCGAGATGATCCTCGAGGCCATCGAAAAGGCAGGCTACGTCGCCGGGGCGCAGATCGCCCTCGGCCTCGACTGCGCGGCCAGCGAGTTCTACAAGGAAGGGCAGTACCGGCTCGATGGCCAGAGCCTGACGCTGGGCGCGTCCGAGTGGGTCGACACCCTGGCCTCGTGGTGCGAGAAGTACCCGATCATCTCGATCGAGGACGGCATGGCGGAGTCGGACTGGGACGGCTGGAAGATGCTCAACGACCGGCTCGGCGCGCGCGTCCAGCTGGTGGGCGACGATCTCTTCGTCACCAACACGAAGATCCTGAAGGACGGCATCCAGAAGAAGGTCGCCAACTCGATCCTGATCAAGATCAACCAGATCGGGACGCTGACGGAGACCTTCGCCGCCATCGAGATGGCCAAGCGCGCCGGCTGGACGTCGGTGATCAGCCACCGCTCGGGCGAGACCGAGGACGCGACGATCGCCGACATCGCCGTCGGCACCAACGCCGGGCAGATCAAGACCGGCTCGCTGAGCCGCTCCGATCGGGTCGCCAAGTACAACCAGCTGCTGCGCATCGAGGAAGACCTGGGCGACGTCGCCGCCTACCCGGGTCGCGCCGCCTTCAACCAGCTCGCCTGACCGGCCGGGGAACAACGACGTGCGCTGGATCACCCTCGGCCTCGCCGCCCTGCTCGTGCTGGTGCAGGCCGAGCTCTGGTTCGGCAAGGGCGGCGTGCCGCGCATGGTCGAGCTGAGCGGAAAGCTCGAGGCGCAGAAGCTCCGCAACGAGGCGGCGCGGCGCCGCAACGAGCAGCTCTCCGCCGAGGTGAACGACCTCAAGGAAGGTCTCGAGATGGTCGAGGAGAAGGCGCGCCTCGAGCTCGGCATGATCAAGCCCGACGAGATCTTCGTGCAGCTGTCGCCCTCGCGGCGTTGAATGCCCTGATCGAGGCCGCCGGGCCGCTCTTCGCGGTCGCATTCGCCTTTCGCGGCGCGGAGGCGACCTGGCTCGAGCTGATCGCCGTCGCCCTGGCCATCGCCATGGTGCTGCTCAACATCCGCGTCAACCCGCTGGCGTGGCCGCTGGCGATCGCCAGCTCGCTGCTCTATTTCCTGCTGTTCTGGAGGAGCCGCCTCTATGGCGAGGCGAGCCTGCAGATCCTGTTCGTGGCGGTCGCGGGCTGGGGCTGGTGGCAGTGGCTGCGCGGCACGGACCCGACCGGCAGGCCGCTCGTCGTCCGCAGCCTCGACCGGCAGGGTCGAATCGTCGCGCTCACGGTCATGGCGCTGGGCTGGCCGGCGATCGGGCTCTTCCTCGATCGCTTCACCGACACCGAAGTGCCCTGGTGGGACGCCTTCCCGACCGCGGGAAGCATCGTCGGCCAGTGGCTGCTCGGCCGCAAGTACGTCGAGAACTGGCCGACGTGGATCGTCGTCAACGTCGTCGCGGCCACGCTCTTCGCGTACAAGGGGCTGTGGCTGACGACGGTGCTCTACGCGCTGTTCGTGATCCTCTCGGTGGCCGGCTGGCGCGCCTGGCACCGGCTTGCACGCGTGAATGCGGCAGCGGTGACGAGCCGATGACGCGCGCCTTCGTCGTCGCGCTGCTCGGCGCCGAGAGCACCGGCAAGACGACCCTCGCGCGCGACCTGGGCACGGCGCTCGGTGCGCGCGGCGAGAACGTGATCGTCGTCGCCGAGTACCTGCGCGAGTTCTGCGACGCGCGAGGCCGTACCCCGCGCCGCGACGAGCAGCGTGCGATCGCCGCCGAGCAGAGCCGCCGCATCGAAGCCGCCGCCGCGCAGGCGCAGGTCGTCGTCGCCGACACGACCGCCCTGATGATCGCCGTCTACAGCGAGATCGTGTTCGGCGACCGGAGCCTGTTCGCCGACGCGGAGCAGGCGCACCGGCGCTGCGACCTGACGCTGCTCACCGCGCTCGACCTTGCCTGGATGGCCGACGGGCTGCAGCGCGACGGGCCGCACGTCCGCACGCCGGTCGACGAACGGGTGCAGGCCGCGCTCCGTGATGCCGGACTTGCGTTCACCCGCATCGCGGGCGTCGGCAGCGCCCGCCTCGAGAACGCCCTGCGGGCCGTCGACGAGCGGCGGCGACGCCCGAGCTGATCGGCACGCGCGCCCGGGCCCGCCGTCAGGCGGCGCCGCCCAGGCGCACCGCGACGACGATGAAGATGCCGAGCACCAGGTTCAGCATCACCTCCCAGCGGATCGCGCCTGCCGCGGCGGCGCCGGCCGGCCACGTTTGTGCCGCCACGGCGGCCTCGAGGCGCCGGAACAGCACCCAGCGGATGTGCACGAACACGGCGACCATGACGATGAAGAGCGCGATCATCGTGTACCAGTCGAGCGGCATGTTGAAGAGCAGGTTCGCGCGCCGCGACGCCGCCCAGGCCATCGCGATCATCGCGGCGCCCGATGCGAGGATGACGATGATGGCGCCGATCACGACGGCGAAGAAGCGGCGCATCGTCGCGTGCAGCAACGCCAGGCGAAGGGGCGGCTCGAGCATCGACGCGGCCGGGCGCAGGCAGTGGATCATGAAGAACATGCCACCGACCCAGACGATGATCGCGAGCAGATGAACGGCCTTCAGGGAGGCATACAGCACGGCAAGGCTCCAGTCGGCGCGGCGGAATGCTCGCATTCTGCGTGCAGCGGCCGCGACGAAATTGCGATCGCCAACAAAGCAAGGTATCGTCGTTCGACCCTGGGGAAGGCAGCGGGAGGCCGAACGAATGACGAAGCTCTGCTCGGTGTGCAGTACCGAAAACAGGGACGAGGCCCAGTTCTGTCGCGCCTGCGGCACGGCGTTTCCGCCGGTCGAGGCGAGCGGCTCCGAAGACGATTCGCTGACCGCGGGCGTCACGTGCGATGAATGCGGATTCCAGAACAAGCCCGGCATCCGCTATTGCGCGAACTGCGGCGTGAGCCTCCTGGGCACGGTCATCGTGCCGCGGTCGCGTGCAAGCCCGGCCGCAGCACCGTCACCCGATCCCTACGCCGGCCTCAGCCCGCCCCCGATCTCGTATCCCTCGTTCGCGCCGGTGCCGCCCTATCCGTCGCAGCCGGTCTTCCAGTCGACCGACGCAGCCGACTACACGCCCCCGGCGCAAGCCGACGATCCGTTGCCGGCGATGGACGACGGCGACGCCGCGCAGCAGCGCGAACTCGAGCAGGCGGGGGCACGCGACAGCGCTGCTCGCCAAGCGTCGACCCGGAGCCGCGCACCCATGGCCATCGCTGCGGTGGCGCTCCTGCTCGTCGTCGCAGGTGCGGCCGCGTGGTGGGCGATGGGAAGCGGGAGTCGTGCCCCGGCCACGGCGAGCGCTGCATCGGCGCCTGCGGTCGCCGCGCCGGCTGCCGTCGCGCCCACTCCCACGCCCGCACCTGCGCCCATTCCTGTCGAGCCCGCCGCGGTGGCTGCCCCGGCGCCGGCCGTGCAGGCCTCGGCGCCGGCAACGGCAGCGGTCGCTCCGGCGCCGTCCGCGCTGCCGCCCGCTGCCGCTGCGCCCTTGCCCCAGATCGGCGATCCGCCCGATGCAGAAGCGGAGGCGAAGCGTCTCGCCGCCGAGAAGCTGCGCCGCGACAAGGCAGCGCGCGACAAGGCCGATCGCGAAGCGAAGGCCAAGCTCGCGCTCGAGCAGCGCGACCGTGAAGCGGCGACCGCCCGGGCCGAGCAGGAAGCGCAGGCGCGCAGGCGGGCCGAGGAGGCAGCACGCGCGCGTCCGGCCGTCGCCGCTGCACCGGTGCCGCCGCCGGCGGCGCCGGTGCCGGTGCAGGCTCGTGGCGTGCGCGAGATCTGCGCCGGTCGCGGCACCATCGCCGAAGCGATCTGCCACTCGCGCGAGTGCGGCTCTCCTCAGCATGCCAACGAGCCGCTGTGCCGCCAGGTCCGTGAGGCGGAGGACCGCCGCCGCAACTACGTGAACTGACCCCGCCTTTTCAACCCGAAGCGGCACGAGCGGCCCGCGAGCCGAAGAGGAGAAGTCCATGGCCATCGAAACGGCCCCTGCGGCCCTGCCCGGCGGGTTGTCGGCGCACGCGTTCTCGAGCCTGTTCCAGGCGGTCGGCGGCTTGCGCAACCGGCGCGCGATCGTGGCGCTCCTCGGCTGCCTGTTCGCCGGCGCGATCGTCCTGTCCTTGCTCGACATGGTTTCGACGAGCGTCGGCTTCCTGGCCGGCGTGCTCGCGACGCTGATCCTGGTGCTCGCCGTCGGCACCGGCGTCAACGCCGCGGGCCTGCTGCAGATGGACCGGGCCCGCGGCATCTCGCCGCGCAGCACGGCCGACGCGCTCGTCTTCGGCCTGCTGTGCATCCCGAAGCTGCTCGCCCTGGGCCTGATCTTCTTCGCCGCGGTGCTCGCCGTCTTCCTGGCGATCGCGATCCTGCTCCTGATCTGCAAGGTGCCCGTGCTCGGGCCGATGCTGTTCGTCGTCGTGTTTCCGCTGTCGGTGGTGGCCGCCGGGGTGACGATCTTCGCTGCCTTCCTCTGCACCCTTCTCGCCGCGCCCGCGGTCTGGCAAGGCGCGAGCATCACGCGAGCCCTGGCGCACACGCTCGCCATCGCGCGCACGCGCCTCGTCGATGCGGTGCTGCTGCTGGCGGTGCTCGGCTTCATCGCGATGGCGGTGGCCTTCATCGTCTTCGGCGTGCTTGCCGCAGGCTTGCTGCCGACGCTCGGCATGTCGTGGAGCATCCTCGGCTTCGGCCCGGGAAGCGTGAATCCGATGGCCGGACTGATGCAGGGCGGCGCTGGTGGCCATGCCATCGCGGGGACGATCGGCGGCGGCTTGCTGTGGGCGGTGTCCGCATCGCTGGTCGGCCAGGTCTACCTGCTCGGCCTCTGCCTGGTCTACCTCCGCGTCACCGAGGGCCTCGACGTCGGCGCCACCGAAGCCGCGCTGCGCGGCGGGCTCGAGGAAGCGCGGCGGCGGAGCGCCGAGCTCGGCGAGCGCGCGCGCAGCATGGCCCAGCGCGACGCGTCGCCGGCGTCCGCTGCGGAGTCGGCCCCCGGCTCGGGAGCGGCGGCGGCGAGCGGGGCGACGGCGTTCGTGGCGCCCGCGGCCCAGCCGGCCGCCGCTCCTTACCCACCGCCGGCGCCGTATCCACCGCCGGCGCCGTACGAGCCCGCGTATCCCTCACCCGGCGACATGACGACCGCACCCGCGGCGTGGACGCCGCCGCCGCCGGCTGCCGGCGACACGCCCGACATCGCGCTGCCGCTCGACGTCGATCCGGTGCCGGCGCCTCGTCCCGCCTACGCTTCGCCGCCCGCCTGGATGCCGCCGCCGGTGCCGCCGCCGGTCGCGAGCGAGCCGTCGCCGCCGCCGCCGCCGATGACCGCCTGTCCGCAATGCCTGTCCGCCGTCACCGACGACGACGTGTTCTGCGGCGTCTGCGGCTTCCGCCTCAAGTAGTCGGAAGGAGCGAGGCGTGCCGCGAGCGCCGACGCGCTAGTTGAGCGCGGCCGAGCCCGGCGCCTGCTGGGCCGGCGGCGTGAACAGCTCGCCCACGTCGACGGGATCGAAGCGGTACTTGGCGCCGCAGAAGTCGCAGCCGACCTCCACGCCGCCCTGCTCGCGCAGGATGTCGTCGACCTCGGCCCGACCCAGGCTCTGCAGCATGTTGCCGACCTTGCCGCGCGAGCAGCTGCAGGCGAAGCGCGGCGCGTGCTCGCCGACGAGGGCCGGAAAGCGCAGCACCTTCTCTTCGTGGAACAGGCGCCTCAGCACGGTGTCGGTGTCCAGCCCGAGCAGTTCCTCGCGACGCAGCGTCGCCGCCAGGTGGGCGACGCGATTGAAGTCCTCGTCACGGCCGATCACGCTCTCGTCGCCCGCCCGCCCGCGCCCCGGGAGTCTCTGCAGCAGCAGACCGGCCGCGACGTGCTCGTCGGCGGCGAGGACGAGGCGCGTGTCGAGCTGCTCCGACTGCAGCATGTAGTGCTCGAGCACCGGCGCGATGGCCTGCAGCGGCGCGCCGGCATCGTCGTGCAGCGGCACCACGCCCTGGTAGGCCTGCTGCCCGGGCAGCTTGTCGGCGCGGTCGAGCGTGATCGCGCATCGGCCGCGGCCATGCACGTTCAGCATCGCCTGCAGGCCGGCGTCGGCCGGCACCTGCCCCGCCACCTTGGCAGTGACCCGGAAGGCCAGGTTCGAGGCGATCTTGGCGACGGCGAGCTGCACCGGGCCGTCGCCGAACACCTGCAGCACGAGCGCCCCGTTGAACTTGATGTTGGCGTGCATGAGGACGCCCGCCGCGGCCATCTCGCCGAGCACGCGCTGCACCGGCTGGGGCAGCGCGGCATCGGCGCGCCGGGCCAGGACCTCCTGCCAGCTGTCGGTGAGCCGGACCAGGATGCCGCGGACCGGCAGCCCATCGAAAAGGAATCGGTGCAGTTCGCTCACGGCGTCGACGCATGCTCGGGTGGATCGGGGCGCGGATTATGGGTGCGCCTCCCTCGGCTCCGCAGCGGCGGGTCTTGCCAGCGACAATCCGGCGATGGACGACTCCACCTTTCGCGCCGCCTGCGCCGCGCTCGTCGACGCTCGCCGCAGCGCCCGCAGCATCGATGCCTACCCTGCCGCGTGGCAGCCCACCGACCTTGCCGAGGGCTATCGCCTGCAGCAGGCCGTGGCCGACGCGCTCGGCACGGTCGGCGGCTGGAAGGTCGGCGCCGTGACGCCGGAGCAGCGTCGCGCCCAGGGCATCGATCGTCCGATCGGCGGTCCGCTGCTCGGACCGTGGCTGCGCGACGCGACCGTCGCCCCGGCCGTCTTTCGCGTGGCGGAGTTCATCGTGCCGAAGCTCGAATGCGAGCTGGCCTTCGAGCTGGCCCGCGACCTGCCCGCGCGGCCGGAGCGGCCCTACACGCGCGACGAGATCCAAGCCGCCGTGAAGTGCCTGCGGATCGGCATCGAGATCGTCGACTCGCGGCTGCCGCCGGGCACCGGCACGCTCGCCGAGCTCGCCGACGCATGCAACAACGGCGCCTACGTCGCGGGCCGCGCCGTGGCGGACTGGACCGCCCTCGACCTCGGCAGGATCGGCATCGTGCTGACACGATCGCAGCAGGGCGAGTCGACGGAGGTGGCGGTCGGCAGCGGCGCGGCGATCCTCGACGGCGATCCCTTCGGCGCGGTCGTGATGCTGGCCAATGCACCGCCCGCCGGCCGAGGCGGCCTGCGTGCCGGGGAAATCATCACGACCGGCAGCTGCACGGGCGCGCCGCCGCTCCCCGGTGCGGGCTCCTACCGCGCCGAGTTCGAGGGCCTCGGCAGCGTCGAGGTGCGCTTCACGGCGGACAGGTCCGCTTAGCGCGCGCCCGGACACGGCGCCACGCTGGCCACGCGCCGACACGCCGATGAACCTCCGCCGCGCCGCGCTCGGGGCTCTGCGTGAACGCGATCCGGCGACGAAAGTCGCCCAAGCACACGCGCTCGGCGAGGCGTCGCGAGCTGCGCCGGTCGACACGATCGAGCGCATCGACGAGCCGCAAGGCGTGCCGGGCCGGCCCGAGCGGCCGCGCCTTCGCCCTGCCCGCGAGGTGCCCGCGCGCTCGCCGTTCACCGACGAAGGCCGTGCCGCCCTGCTGCACGCGATCTCGCACATCGAGTTCAACGCCATCAACCTGGCGCTTGACGCGGTGTGGCGTTTCGCGGCCCTGCCCGACGCCTTCTACCGCGACTGGCTGCAGGTCGCCGCCGAGGAGGCGCTGCACTTCGAGCTGCTGCGCGAGCACCTGCAGACCCTCGGCCGCGACTACGGCGACTTCGACGCGCACGACGGCCTCTGGATGATGGCCGAGCGCACCTCGGCCGACGTCGTCGCCCGCATGGCGCTGGTGCCGCGCACGCTCGAGGCGCGCGGCCTTGACGCGACGCCGCCGCTGCAGGCCAAGCTCCGCAAGGCCGGGGACGAGCGCGCCGCCGCGATCCTCGGCGTCATCCTCCGCGACGAAGTCGGCCGCGTCGCGATCGGCAACCACTGGTATCGCTGGCTGTGCGAGCGCGACGGGCACGATCCGGAGTCGCTCTATCCCGCGCTCGCCCTTCGCTACGACGCGCCGCGCCTGCGCGCCCCCTTCAACCTCGGCGCCCGGCGTGCGGCGGGCTTCAGCGAACGCGAGCTCGCGGCCCTGGACGCCGCGTCCTCATAGCGCGTGTCGTGCCGGCCTGCCGGTCAGGGCACGAGCTTGCCGAGCGCCAGCCGCAGGCGACGGTCGCAGCGCGTGGCGAGGCTCTCGTCGTGGGTGACGAGAACGAAGGCCATGTTCCGGTCGCGGGCCAGCTGCAGCATCAGCGCGAACACGGCGTCGGCCGTGCCGCGGTCGAGATTGCCGGTCGGCTCGTCGGCGAGCACGCAGTCCGGGCCGCCGGCGAGCGAGCGAGCGATGGCCACCCGCTGGCGCTCGCCGCCCGAGAGCTGCGACGGCCGGTGCATGAGGCGCTCGCCGAGCCCCACCTGGCGCAGCGCCTCGGCGGCGCGCTCGCGACCCTCGTGGATCGACAGCCGGCGGATGCGCAGCGGCATGGCGACGTTGTCGAGCGCCGTGAACTCCGGCAGCAGGTGATGGAACTGGTAGACGAAGCCGAGATGGCGATTGCGCCACTGGCCCTGCTCGGCCGGGCCGAGCGTCGTGAAGTCGCGGCCGCAGAGAAAGACCTTGCCGGCGGTCGGCGCCTCGAGGCCGCCGAGCAGGTGCAGCAGCGTGCTCTTGCCCGAGCCCGACGCGCCGACGATGGCCAGCGCCTCGCCGCGGCGCACCTGCAGGTCGACGCCGCGCAGCACGTGCACGTCGAGGCGCGACGAGCCGCTGCCTTCGAGGAAGCGCTTGTGCAGGCCGTGCGCGACGATGACCTCGTCGCCGCTGCTGCGCCCCGGGCGGACCGCGGCGGCGTCCGCCAGCGCCGGCTCACTCATAGCGCAGTGCCTCGGCGGGCTGCATGCGGCTCGCCCGCCAGCTGGGGTAGAGCGTCGCGATGAAGGCGAGCACGAGCGAGATGACGACGATGGGGACGATGTCGGCCTGCTGCGGATCGCTCGGCATGCGGCTGATCAGGTAGACGCTGCTCGGCAGGAAGCTCACCTGCAGGATGGACTCGATCGCCGGCACGATGACGTCGATGTTGAAGGCGACGAGCAGGCCGAGCAGCACGCCGCCCAGCGTGCCGATGATCCCCGAGGCCGCGCCCTGGACCATGAAGATGCCCATCACCGAGCGCGGGCTGGCGCCGAGCGTGCGCAGGATGGCGATGTCGGCGCGCTTGTCGGTCACCGTCATCACCAGCGTGGAGACGAGGTTGAACGCGGCCACGGCGACGATCAGCGTGAGGATGATGAACATCAGGCGCTTCTCGACCTGCACCGCGGCGAACCAGTTCCGGTTGGTGCTGGTCCAGTCGCGCACCGAGAGGCGCGGACCGAGGCTCTGCGCCAGCTGCGCGCCGACGATGGGTGCGCGGTTCAGGTCCTGCAGGCGCAGCTGGATGCCCGTCGGGCCTTCGACGCGGAAGAGCCTGGCCGCGTCCTCCAGGTGGACCAGCGCCAGGCCGCTGTCGTACTCGTAGTGCCCGGCATCGAAGGTGCCGACGACGGTGAGCGTGCGCAGGCGCGGCACGATCCCGGCCGGCGTCACCTGCCCGCCCGGCATCACGATGGTCACCTTGTCGCCGTTGCCGACCGCGAGCGAGCGCGCCAGCTCGGCACCGAGGACCACGCCCCACTGGCCCGGCACGAGCTTGGCGAGCGTGGTGTCCCGAAGCTGCCGCGCCAGCTCGGTGACCGTTGCTTCCTCCGCCGGCACGATGCCGCGCACGATCACGCCCCGCATGTCGTCGCCGCGCGCGATCAGGGCCTGCGAGGCGACGAAGGGGGCGGCACCGGTCACCTCCGGATGGCGGCGCGCGCTGGCGGCCGTGGCGCGCCAGTCGGCGAGGGCACTGCCGTCGAAGTCGGTCACCTCGACGTGCGACACGACCGAGAGCATGCGGTCGCGCACTTCCTTCTGGAAGCCGTTCATGACCGACAGCACGATGATGAGGGCGGCGACGCCGAGAGCGATGCCGAGCATCGACACGCCGGAGATGAACGAGATGAAGCGGTTCCTTCGCCCGACGCGCCCGGCGCGGGTGTAGCGCCAGCCGATCTGCAATTCGTAGGGCCAGTTCATGCGGGATCGATGCTACCCGAGCGACCTTCGCGCAGCCCGCGCAGGGCGGCTCGGATAATCGCCCCATGCACCTGCTCGTCCCGTTCGCTTCCGACCTGTCGGAAGCCTGCCAGCACGTGCTGCGCGATCTCGCCCTGCCGAACCTCGAGCGGCTGCTCGGGCTCCTGACGCCCGTGGCGCGCGACGAGGGCGAGGCGACCAGCCTGTCGCCGCCGCACGAGCGGGCCCTGGCCGCGCTGCGGGGATGGCGCGGCAGCGACGGCACCCTGCCCTTCGCGGCCCACAGCGCCGCCGCGGACGGCATCGACGTCGGCGGGACGGCGTGGGCCTTGCTCACGCCGGGGCACTGGCAGCTCGGGCGCGACGACGTCGTCCTGCTCGATCCGGAGTCGATCGAGATGGAGCGCTCGGACTCCGCCGCGCTCTTCGAGAGCTTGCGTCCGCAGTTCGAGAGCGAAGGCTTTCGCACCGCGTGGGGCGATCCGCGGCGCTGGTACGCCGGACGCGACGATCTCGACGGCTTCGCGACGGCGTCGCCGGACCGGGTGATCGGCCGCGACGTCGACCGCTGGCTGCGCGACACCGGCGCCGGCCTGCCCGAAGCGCAGCGCTCGACCGGACGACTCGTGCGGAGGCTGCAGAGCGAGGCGCAGCTTCTCTTCCACGAGCATCCGGTGAACGACGCGCGCGAACAGCGCGGCCTGCTGCCGATCAACTCCTTCTGGTTCAGCGGCTGCGGCCGCCTCCAGGCGACCGACCCGCGAGCGGAACCGGACGTCGCCCTCGATCTCCGCCAGCCGCTGCTGGCCGGCGACTGGGCGCGCTGGGCCGAGGCCTGGCGGGGGCTCGACGCCGGCGCGCTGGCGACGCTGGCGGCGCGTGCCGGCGCCGGTGAGCCGGTCGCGCTCACCCTTTGCGGCGAGCGCCACGCGGCGCGCTTCGAGAGCCGCGCGCGGCCGCTCCTGGAACGCCTGCGCAGCGCCTGGCGCAAGAGCGCGGCGCACGACGTGCTGGCAGCGCTGTGAGCGATCGACCATGACCGCGACCCGCCTGGTCGATCGCGACGTGCCGCCGCGCACCGCCTGGGCGCTGGCCCAGGCGGGCGTGCATCCGCTCCTCGCTCGCCTGTACGCAGCGCGCGGCATCCGCGCCGTCGACGAGCTGGACGATGCCTTGACGCGGCTCCTGCCGCCGGCCGGGCTGCTCGGCGCCGACAACGCGGCGACGCTGCTCGCCGACGCCATCGCAGCCGGCGGCCGCATCTGCGTCGTCGCCGATTACGACTGCGACGGCGCGACCGCCTGCGCCGTCCTGCTGCGCGGCCTGGCCATGCTGGGCGCCGACCCCCGCACGCTCTCGTACGTGGTGCCCGACCGCCGCGTCCACGGCTACGGCCTGACGCCGGCGATCGTCGACCTCGCCCTGGCGCACGCGCCCGACGTGCTGGTCACGGTCGACAACGGCATCGCCAGCCTCGAGGGCGTGGCCCACGCCCAGGCGGCGGGGCTGGTCGTCGTCATCACCGACCATCACCTGCCGGCGCGGCTCGACGAGCAGGTCGTGCTGCCGCCGGCCGACGTGATCGTCAACCCGAACCAGCCCGACTGCACGTTCGCGAGCAAGCACCTGGCCGGCGTCGGCGTCGCGTTCTACCTGCTCCTCGCCTTGCGCGCCGAGCTGCGCGCGCAGGGGGCGTTCAGCGTCGCCGACCAGCCTCGCCTCGACGCCCTGCTCGACCTGGTCGCGCTCGGCACCGTTGCCGACGTCGTCCGCCTCGATCGCAACAACCGCTGCCTGGTGGCACAGGGTCTGAAGCGCATCCGCGCCGGCCGCGTCCAGCCCGGCCTGGCGGCGCTGTTCGAGGTCGCCGGACGCGATCCGCGCCAGGCGAGCGCGGCCGACTTCGGCTTCGCGATCGGGCCGCGCCTCAACGCCGCCGGGCGGCTCGCCGACATGAGGCTCGGCATCGAGTGCCTGCTCACCGACGATGCCGGCCGCGCGAGCGAGCTGGCCCGCCTGCTCGACGCCATGAACGTCGAGCGGCGCGGCCTCGAGGCCGGCATGCGCGACGAGGCGGAAGCGCAGATCGACCGCGCCGTCGCCCTCACCGGAACGCTCGATGCCGCGGTGGCGGTGTTCGACCCGGGCTTCCACGAAGGCATCGTCGGCATCATCGCGTCGCGCCTCAAGGACCGCCTGCACCGGCCGGCCTTCGTGTTCGCGCCGGGCCAGGACGGCTCGCTCAAGGGGTCGGGACGGTCGGTCGACGGCTTCCACCTGCGCGACGCGCTCGACCTCGTCAGCAAGCGCCACCCGTCGCTCCTGAAGCGCTTCGGCGGCCACTCGATGGCCGCCGGGTGCACGATCGCGGGCGACGACTTCGAGGCCTTCCGGGCCGCCTGGGTCGGCGTCGCGCAGGAGGGCCTCGGCTCCGCCGCGCCGGAGCGCACGCTCCTCAGCGACGGGCCGCTCGACCCGTCCCATTTCGACGTCGCCACGGCGCGCCTGCTCGAGTCCCAGGTCTGGGGCGCGGCCTTCGACGCGCCCGTCTTCTGCGACACCGTCGAGGTGGTGTCGCAGCGGCTCGTCGGCGAGAAGCACCTGAAGCTCACGCTGAAGGTCGGCGGCATGCTGCGCGAGGCGATCTGGTTCAGCCGCAGCGAGCCCGTCGACGCACGCGTGCGCCTCGCGTGGCGCATGGGCCTGGACGCCTACAACGGCATCGAGCGGGTGCAGATGATCGTCGTCGGCAGCGAGTAGACCGAGTCGAGCGGCGATGCCGGCACGGAGCGGCGAGGCACATGCGAGCGCCGGCGCCACTATGATGAGTCCGTCCCCGCGACCGCCATGAACGCCGACCTGCACTGCCACTCCATCGTCTCGGACGGAACGCTCGAGCCCGAAGCGCTCGCTGCACGGGCGAAGGCGAACGGCGTCGAGCTCTGGGCCCTGACCGATCACGACGAGCTCGGCGGACAGCAGCGCGCCCGCGCCGCCGCGCGCGCCGCCGGGCTGCCCTATCTCACGGGCACGGAGATCTCGGTCACCTTCGCCGACGTCACCGTGCACATCGTCGGCCTCGGCTTCGATGCCGACGACGAAGCGCTGCGCCGCGGCCTGGCGGCGACGCGGGGCGGCCGCGAGGAGCGCGCCCGCGAGATGGCGGCCGAGCTGGCCAAGGTCGGCATCCTCGGCAGCTACGAAGGGGCGCTCCGTTACGTCGGCAATCCCGATCTCATCTCGCGCACGCACTTCGCGCGCCACCTCGTCGAGAGCGGTGTCTGTGCCGACACCGGCGAGGTGTTCCGCCGCTTCCTGGTCGAGGGCAGGCCCGGCTTCGTGCCGCACCGCTGGGCGACCCTGCGCAACGCCGTGCGCTGGATCACCGAGGCCGGCGGCCTCGCCGTCATCGCCCATCCGGCGCGCTACAAGTTCACGCCCACCGAGGAGTACGCGCTCTTCACCGAGTTCAAGACGCATGGCGGCCGCGGCGTCGAGGTCGTCACCGGCAGCCACACCGCCGCCGAGGCGGAACGCTACGCCGGCGCGGCCCGCGAGTTCGACCTGCTGGCCTCGCGCGGCAGCGACTTCCACAGCCCGGACGAGAGCCGCATCGACCTCGGCGCGCTGCCGCCGCTGCCGGGCGGCCTCGCTCCGGTGTGGGAAGCGCTCGAGGACCGCATCGACCGGCCGGCCTGAGTCGGCAGGGCGCGATGCCCTAGCGGCAGCAGCCGCCCTGCCGCGCGCCGACAATCCGGCGCATGGCGCAGTACTTCGAGGTCCATCCGCAGAACCCGCAGGGGCGCCTGCTGAAGCAGGCCGTGCAGATCCTCCACGCCGGCGGGATCGCCGCCGTTCCGACCGACTCGAGCTACGCCCTGGTCTGCCATCTCGACGACAAGGCGGCGGCCGAGCAGCTGCGGCGCATCCGCGGCGTCGACGATCGCCACCACCTGACCCTGCTCTGCCGCGACCTGTCGGAGCTCTCCAGCCACGCCCGCGTCGACAAACGCCAGTACCGCCTGCTCAAGGCGGGCACGCCGGGGCCCTTCACCTTCATCCTCGAGGCGACCAAGGAGGTGCCGCGTCGCGTGTCGCATTCGTCGCGGCGGACGATCGGCCTTCGCGTCCCCGATCACCCCGTGACCGGCGCCCTGCTCGAGCTGCTCGGCCAGCCACTGCTGGGCACGACCTTGATCCCGCCGGGCGAAAGCGAGCCGCTGAACGACCCCCAGCTCATCCGCGAGGGCTACGAGAAGACGATCCAGGCGATCGTCGACGCCGGCGCCTGCGCGCGTGCGCCGACGACGGTGATCGACCTGACGAGCGATCCGCCGCGCCTGCTCCGTCTCGGCCGCGGCGACCCGCGGCTGCTCGGCATCCGCGCCGAGGAAGAGACCGCTTGACGGCTCGGCTCGTCGCTACTACAGTGATATCACTCTGACATCGAACGGGTGATGCCGCCCGGGGCTGCAGAGCGGTTCGCAAGGAGCGCGCGATGAGCATTCAGTCGACCCAGGAACGGGCGGCCCCGACCGCCAACGGCTTCGTCTACCTAGGCATCGGGCTGCTGGTGCTGCTGCTCGCGATCGGGCTCGTCGTGACGCGGCCGGCCGGGCTGACGGTCGCCGTGCTGGTGCTCGGGCTGCTCGTCGGCGGCTGGTGCCTGTTCGGGCTCTACATGCTGCAGCCCAACCAGGCGGCGCTGCTCCTGCTCTTCGGCGACTACCGCGGCACCGACCGCAACGAAGGGCTGCGCTGGGCCAACCCGTTCTACACGAAGACCAAGATCTCGATCCGCGCGCACAACTTCAACAGCGAGAAGCTGAAGGTGAACGACCTGCGCGGCAACCCGATCGAGATCGCCGCGACCGTGGTCTGGCGCGTCGACGACACGGCCCGGGCCAGCTTCGACGTCGAGAACTACGACGCCTACGTGCTCACGCAGGCCGAGGCGGCGGTGCGCCACCTCGCGCTCAGCTATGCCTACGACAACCTCGAGGACGTCGGATCGACCAGCAGGACCGAGGTGACGCTGCGCTCGGGCACCGAGGAGGTCGCGCAGAAGCTGCGCGAGGAGCTGCAGGAGCGCTTCGAGCAGGCCGGCATCGTCGTCATCGACGCCAAGCTCACGCACCTCGCCTATGCGCCGGAGATCGCCGGGACCATGCTGCGCCGCCAGCAGGCCGAGGCGGTGATCGCGGCGCGCACCAAGATCGTCCAGGGGGCCGTCGGCATGGTCGAGCTGGCGCTCAACGGCCTCGCCGACCGCGGCCTGCTGCAGCTCGACGACGAGCGGCGCGCCGCCATGGTGAGCAACCTGCTGGTCGTCCTCTGCTCCGACCACGACGCGACGCCGGTCGTCAACACCGGAACGCTCTACGCCTGAGCGACCGGCGGAGTCGCCCTCATGGCGAGCCCCGACAAGAAGTCGTTCCTGCTGCGCATCGATCCGCAGCTGTGGGCCCGCATCGAGCAGCTCGCGGCGGCCGAGCTGCGCAGCGTCAACGCCCAGGTCGAGTACCTCCTGCGCGATGCTCTGGCGGCGCGGGGCGGCGCGACGTCCCGCGGCCCGCAGCGGCCGCCGGTGCGCGGCAAGCGCTGATGCCGGCGAGCACGCCAGCGTGGCCGAGATCTTCCTTTCCTATCGTCGCCAGGACAGTCTGAGCGCCACCGGCAGGCTGGCCGATGCGCTGGTCGCCCGTTTCGGTGCCGCGCGCGTCTTTCGCGACCACGACGACATCGGCGCGGGCGAGGATTTCGTCGCTGCGATCCGCCGCTCGCTCGAGGTCGCGACGGTGCTGCTGGTGGTGATCGGCCCGCGCTGGCTGACGGCCAGCGACGCCGGCGGCAGGCGCCGGCTCGACGACCCTGCCGACTTCGTCCGCCTCGAGATCGAGCTCGCCCTGCGCGCCGGCCTGCCCGTCATCCCGGTCCTCGTGGAAGGCGCAACCATGCCCGCCGCCGACATGCTGCCGGCGTCGCTGCATGCGTTCGCCCGCTGCCAGGCGGTCGAGATCTCGGAGACGCGCTGGCAGTACGACACCGAGCGCCTGATCGCCGCATTGCAGGCTCGCTTCGCCATCGAGGCGGAAGCGGCATCGCACCGGGCCTGTCGCCGAACGGCGCACCGCCGGCGCTACGCGCAGCGCGCCTGATCAGCGACGTGCTCGATCTCGTCTGGCACCCGACCCGACTGATCGATCGGCGCCAGGCCGACCGGGTGGGCGACCACGCGCGCGCCCTCGCCTTCCTGGCCGGCGCCATCCTCGCCGGCAACGCCATGCTCGTCATCGGCCTCGGCATCCCGTCCGCGGGCGAGCCCTCGCCGACGCGCGCCTGGCTGGCCGCCGCGGGCTGGCTGCTGGCCGGCGAGCTGGTGGGGCTCGTCGTCGCCGCCCTCCTGACGGCCTTGCTCGTGCTGGCGTGGCGGCTCGCCGGCGGAGGGCCGCGCTCGCGCCTCGTCGGCA